>JBMSYD010000100.1:0-2155 GCA_049426345.1 Aquiluna sp. | reverse complement strand
CTCTAAGAGTTCTTTGGCGACTAATCCCATTCGCTAAAAAAGCCCTACCCAGAATCTTTCTCGGAGTCTTTGCGGCTATCGCAGCTCATATGTTCGCTCTTGCTATTCCTCAATTGCTGCAAGATTTGGTCAACTCTCTGGTTGATGGGGGACTGGAAGCTCTGCTGCCAGCAGTGGGCTTCATTCTTACGCTAGGCATCTTAGAAGCGCTCTTCGTCTTGCTCAGACGCTGGCTGGTTCTTACTCCTGGCACCCATGTTGAAGCCAGCATGCGAAATGCGCTGTATGAAAAGTTGCAAGACCTTCCAGTTGCGTTCCATGACCGCTGGCCGTCTGGTCAGCTACTTTCCAGGGCAATCTCAGATCTGAGCCTTATTCGTCGTTGGTTGAGCTTCGGTTTTGTTTTGTTCACGGCCAACCTAATAACAATCATGGTTGGGTTGTTTATTCTTTTCACCTTCAATTTCTGGTTAGGCCTGATTTTCTTCACCGCCACAATTCCAATTTGGATTGCCGGATTCTTGTTTGAAGGGAAATACAACGTAGTTGCCCGCCTCAGCCAGGACCAATCTGGTGATCTTGCCACTCGAGTCGAAGAGGCTGTGCACGGCGTCAGAGTCTTGAAGTCATTTGGCCGAGGAAGCTTTGCAGCGAGTCAGTTCTCTTCCCAGGCAACCGAGCTGCGCTCTACTGAATTGAAAAAGGCAAGAGCGGTGGCAAACATATGGCTCTACCTGATCATGATTCCCGAATTAGCAATCGGCCTATCGATGCTGGCTGGAATTTGGCTAGTTGCCGAAGGGGAAATGTCAGTCGGAACTTTGGTGGCATTTTTTGCAACGGCGATGGTGCTGCGCTGGCCAACCGAATCGCTTGGCTTCTTACTTTCCTTCACACTCGAGGCAAGAACAGCAACTGAGCGCTTTTTTGAGGTGATGGACAGTGAGAACAAGATTGTTGATCCTATTTCACCCAAGCTTCTGTCCGAACCTCGAGGACTACTTGAATTCAAAGATGTTCGCTTCCAATTTCCAGATGTTGAAAATGCATCAAGCGAGCTTCTAAAGGGTGTGAATCTACGAGTCGAGCCGGGTCAGTCGGTTGCTTTGATAGGGCTCACCGGTTGCGGCAAGACAACTTTGACTGCCCTAACTACCAGGCTTTATGACGTCACTGACGGCTCAATCACAATCGACGGTGTTGATATTCGCGAGTTTTCCAGGGCGGAGCTGCGCACACTTATCGCCATGGCATTCGAAGACGCAACGCTCTTTTCATCTTCAGTTAGAGAAAACATCTTGCTTGGTAACCCTGATGCATCAGAGGAGGATCTGAAACAGGCGATTGAAATTGCTCAGGCACACTTTGCCTATGACCTACCAAATGGACTGGATACGACAATTGGTGAAGAGGGGCTTTCGCTCTCTGGTGGTCAGCGTCAGCGAGTGGCTCTTGCCAGAGCGGTGGCTGCCAAGCCAAAGATTTTGGTTCTGGATGATCCGCTCTCTGCCCTGGATGTCGACACAGAGGCGATGGTTGAGGATGCGCTGCGGCATGTTCTAAAGGACACCACCGCACTGATTGTTGCCCATCGCCCATCAACGGTGATGCTTGCTGACAAAGTTGCGCTGCTTGAAGATGGCAAAATCACTGCCTTTGGAACCCACCAGGAGCTGCTCAGAACGTCAGAGCACTACCGATACGTAATCACATCGCTGGATATGGAACAAAAAGAGCGGGAGGTGAATCTATGAGCATGTATGGAACAAACGATGAGGAGAGAACTGACCTCAACAAAGAAGAATCAAGGTACGTTCGAGCCCGCTCACGCAGACTCCTGAGCTCACTTCTGAATCCCATCAAAGCCAGGATTTACGGGGCAATACTTCTTGGCGTAATCTCAACGGCCTTGCGAGTAGCTGGACCAGCACTGATTGCATTGGGTATTGACTGGGCTTTGCCAAAAGCGATTCTTCGTCAGTACAACGAGCTGTGGATAGTGGTTGGAACCTACCTGTCGGCAGCCTTGGCCACGTCAATCCTCACGTATTTGTTCTTGATGCTCACAGCTCGGCTAGCACAGCAGATGCTGTTCGATCTTAGAAACCGAATGTTTGTCCATACTCAGAAACTCTCGGTCGAATTTCATGAGCGC
>JBMSYD010000099.1:0-2226 GCA_049426345.1 Aquiluna sp. | reverse complement strand
CTGAAATTTCAGCGGGTAGAGATCGACTACACATAACTGCCCACCCTTGGTCAGCCGCACTGAGTTCCGCCCTGGCGTTTTCTTTGGGTGCATCACTTCCACTCCTAGCGATGTTAGGTCCTTGGCCGCAAGGTGAGATTGTTACGTTTGGTTCAGTAGTCCTAGCTTTATCGCTGACTGGTTGGTGGGCTGCCTGGGTAGGAAATTTCTCAGTCCGCAAATCCATCGTTCGCAATGTCGGGATAAGCATCTTGACAATGGGTCTGACTTATCTGCTTGGCCAGGTTTTAGGCGTCACCGTTCTGTAACCACTACCCTTGTAGCGTGCCCGAAAAAGAAAAATATGATTTCGCGCTGGTTGGCGCTGGAATCATGTCTGCCACGTTGGCGACTTTGATCAAATTAGCCAAGCCTTCGGCCAAGATCGCGATTTTTGAAAGATTGCCCGATGTTGCGATGGAATCATCAGACGCCTGGAACAACGCTGGCACAGGTCACGCTGCTCTTTGTGAACTTAACTACATGCCGGACAGCAAGGATGGCTCCCTGCCTGACCCATCGAAGGCAATTGCTATCAACGAGCAATTCCAGCTCTCCAGAGCTTTCTGGGCTTTCTGTGTCGAGCAGGGCATCTTGCAGAATCCACAGTCATTTATTCGAACCGTTCCCCACATGTCATTTGTGACAAACAAGAAAGACATTGACTACCTAAAGCGTCGTCACCAAGTGCTCAGAGATCAACCTCTTTTCGCCGGAATGGACTTTTCAACCAGCAAATCCAAGCTAACGGAATGGGCGCCTTTGATCATGGAGGGCCGCGAGGACAAAGAATTTGCGGCAACCTGGATTGAACAGGGTACCGATGTCGACTACGGCGAGATGACTCGCCAACTTATTCAGTGGCTGGAGGCAAAGAAAGTTGTTGTCGAAAGAGGCGTCGAGATAAAAAAGCTCTACCAGTACCCATCTGGTTCATGGCAGCTTTTCTTGGGAACCTCTAGCGATCGAATAATCGTGGCCGACAAGGTCTTCGTCGGTGCTGGCGGTTGGGCACTAAAACTCTTGCAGTCAGCAAGAATTCCTGAGATTCGTGGTTATGGCACATTTCCAGTTAGTGGACATTTCTTGCGAACTGACAATCCGGAGATTGTGGCAAAGCACCAAGCAAAGGTTTACTCGCAAGCCGCCGTAGGTGCTCCCCCGATGTCAGTTCCTCACCTTGATAAGCGAGTTGTTGACGGGAAAGAATCCCTTCTGTTTGGACCATTTGCAGGAATCAACCCGAAGTTTCTAAAGCACGGATCACTGCTCGATCTCCCCCTTTCAGTGAGACCTCACAACCTTCTCCCCTACCTATCGGTTGCAGTGGAGAATTTCTCTCTTCTTCGCTACTTGATTCGAGAGATAACTAAATCTAGAAAGCAGAAGATTGCTCAGCTGCGTGAATTTGTACCGACAGCTGATGCCAAAGACTGGGTTTACTACGAGGCTGGTCAACGAGCCCAGATAATCAAGCCAAAAGGTCGCAAGGGATCTTTGCAGTTTGGAACCGAGGTGATCTCGTCCTCCGACGGCACAATCGCAGGCCTACTGGGTGCTAGCCCAGGAGCATCTGTCTCGGTTGCCGTCATGCTCGAAGTTATGAAGAAGATGTTTGATAAGGACTATGTTGAAAAGATTCAGCAGCAAGTTCCTGGACTGGACGAGAACCTGAACCAGAATCCTTCAGAAGCCAAGAAGCACCTATCGCGAACAGCCAAGGCTTTAAAGCTCAAGGCATAAAAAAGAGGGAGGGTTTCCCCTCCCTCTTTCTATTTTGATGTTACTTGATCACCGTAAAGCGACCATCCAACTTCATTTCAGTTACCTTGCCGGCAGCAGCATCAGCTCGAAGAGCCTCCACCAATACATCAGCATCTAGGTCACGAACATTTAGCTTGGCAACATCGAACATGTTGTAGCCATCGCCACCCTTTGCGACAAAGTCGGTTAGGGCGAGGGTGTACTTAGTTCCGTCCTTTGGAATTGCCTTGCCAGTCAGGTCTGTCATCGAAACAACTCGAGATCCCTTTGGTTTGGTCACATCAACAGTTACCTTCATACCGCTAACGTGTGGCCATCTTCCATCGGATGGATAGTTAGAAACACCGTTTTCCAGAGCAGCCCAAAGCTGGGTGCCTGTCACTTCGATGGTGCTGAACACGTTCCCGAATGGATGAATGGTGT
>JBMSYD010000098.1:0-2308 GCA_049426345.1 Aquiluna sp. | reverse complement strand
TGCCAAGGCAGCTGGTTGGCCAAGGCGACTTGTTCCTATTGAAGGTTGTGGGCGAATCCATGATTGATGCCGCGATCTGCGACGGAGATTGGGTAGTAGTCCGCCAGCAACAAACTGCCGACAACGGAGATATTGTTGCAGCCCTAATCGAAGATGAAGCAACAGTTAAGACTTTCAAGCAAAGAGATGGTCACACCTGGCTTCTGCCTAGGAATAGTGCGTTTGAGCCAATTCTTGGTGACCACGCAGTAATCCTTGGAAAAGTTGTTGCTGTCCTTAGAGGGATTTAGCGGCTTCTAAATCTGCAGCAAGTTCTTGAGTAACCATCGCGTGCAAGAGTGTGCCTTGCTCAACGTAGTCAGTCGAAATAACTTTCCCAACCAAATGCGCCCTGGAGATTAAGTCTCCCCGGGAGTAAGGAATTACTCCTCTGAACTCAACTTCCGGTTTTGGCAGAAGCTGGGCAATTTGCTCTTCTAGCTGATTAATACCATCGCCTGAGCGCGAGGAGACTAGCAGTGAGCCAGGCACCAATCCCCTTAGCTCAACTTGCCGCTGATCATCAACCAAATCAATCTTGTTGAAAATGATTAGCTCTTTGATTGCACCGGCCCCTGCATCTGCAATTACTTCGCGGACTGTAGCGATCTGACCAAGCGGATCTGAATCGGTCGCGTCCACAACGTGGAGTATTAGGTCAGCCGCTGCAATCTCTTCAAGGGTGGATCTGAATGCTTCCACTAGCTGGTGCGGAAGGTTGCGAACAAAACCGACGGTGTCTGAGATTGTGTATTCCCGACCATCTGGGGTCTCATGACGTCTAACAGTTGGGTCAAGAGTTGCAAAGAGAGCATTCTCAACCAGCACCCCTGCCCTAGTGAGGCGATTGAGCAGGGAAGATTTGCCAGCGTTTGTATAGCCAGCAATCGCCACCTGCGGTATGGCGGACTTTTCCCTTTTTGCACGTTTGGTATCTCTAGCGAGCTTCATCGTTGAAATCTCACGACGAAGTTTTGCCATTCGAGTATTGATTCTTCTGCGATCTAGTTCAATCTTTGTTTCACCCGGTCCACGAGAGCCAATTCCAACTCCGCCTGCCGCCTGGCCACCGGCCTGACGCGACATGGATTCACCCCAGCCTCTTAGTCGAGGTAGCAAATACTCCAGCTGAGCGAGCTCAACCTGCGCCTTACCTTCCTTGCTCTTGGCATGCTGCGCAAAGATGTCCAGGATGATGGCTGTGCGATCAATGACCTTTATTTTGACTATGTCTTCTAGCGCTCTGCGCTGGGAGGGGGCTAACTCAGTGTTGGCGATTACGGTGTCTGCCTTTAGATCGCGTGCTAGCTCACGAAGCTCCTGGGCTTTGCCTTTTCCAAGGTAACTGGTCGGATCCGGCATCGGCTTTCTCTGCAAAACCCCGGCTAGCACCTGCGCTCCTGCGGTTTCGGCAAGTGCGGCGAGCTCACGTAGCGAATTCTCTGCCTGTTCAAGGGTTCCCTGACCCCAAACACCGATAAGGATGACTTTCTCGATTCGGAGTTTTCGATACTCAACTTCACTGATGTCTTCTAGTTCGGTGGAGAGACCAGCTACGCGCCGAAGCGACTCACGCTCTTCGAGCTCCAGCTGATCGCCGTCATAATCGTTGGGTGCACTGGCACCACGGCGCAGAATTCTTTGAAGGGTTGTCTCGTTTTCCATCTGAGATAACCCTACGCTCCAATAGATTGGTCGGGTGAGTAATGAACACTATTTCACCGCCAACCCACAGGCAGACCTGCTTCCTAAAAGCGTCAGCTTTGAGGTTGCTGGTGAAACTTTGACGCTAGCTAGCAGTTCTGGAACCTTTAGCAGCAATCGTCTGGATAAGGGGACGGCAGTTTTATTGCACCTCGCTGATTCCTTTCCTGCCAAGGGCAATGTTCTGGACCTTGGCTGTGGTTGGGGGCCGATTGGTATTTCAATGGCCAAGTTGCGACCCGAGTTGACAGTGACGGGGATAGACGTGAATCAGCGCAGTATTGAGCTTGCCAATCAAAACGCGCAAAAGCTTGGTCTGAGCAATTTCAAAGCGCTATTGGCGGAGAATTTACCGAAAGAGTCAAATTTTGATGAAATCTGGTCAAACCCGCCAATCCGAATTGGAAAGAGTGCTCTGCACGAACTACTTGAAAAACACCTCGGCCAGCTCGCACCCGGCGGCAGGGCCATGTTGGTTATCCAAAAACAACTTGGCGCAAAGAGTCTTTTTGAATGGCTAGAAGAGAAATATCCAAGTTGGAAAATTAGCAAAGCTAGAAATGAT
>JBMSYD010000097.1:0-2331 GCA_049426345.1 Aquiluna sp. | reverse complement strand
CCAACCCGCACGACTCCTAGAGTTTTATGGCGGTGATAGCTGATGTCAGTTAGCTCAGCAAAGCCTGGAACCTCGTCCCAGAGGGCAGGGTCAAAGGGGGCTGCTGGCTGAAATTTCATGCTTCTAGACTAATCAAGTGACGCAGGGAAAAATTACCGATATCGCCATCTTGGCATTGCCCCTTCGCACCCGCTTCCGTCAAATACAGACCAGGGAAATCGCTATCTTTCGAGGAGAGCGCTGGGCCGAGTTTTCTCCCTTTGTTGAGTATGACGACGCTGAGTCAAGCCAGTGGCTAAAGGCTGCTTTGAGCTGGGCCAACGATCCACTACCCCGCCTGCAGAGAAATGCCATTGGCGTCAATGCAACCTTGCCAGCGATTGAAAATTCAGAAATTGAAAGAGTTCTGGAGCCTTTCGGAGCTTTTCGAAATATCAAAATAAAAGTTGCTGACAAAGATTCACTTATTGACGACGACCTTGAGCGAATCAGACAGGTTAGAAAGCTTTATCCAGATGTTCGAATCAGATTAGATGCCAATGGTGGCTTCAGTGTCGATGAGGCTTTGGAACTTGCTGAGAAAACCCAGGAGCTGGGTTTGGAGTATTTTGAACAACCAGTGGCGACAGTTTCTGAGTTGAAACAACTCAAGCAAAAACTAATCGACAGAAACATCGCGCTGAAGATTGCCGCTGACGAATCAATTCGTAAGGCCTCTGACCCACTTCTTGTTGCAAGGGAGCAGGCAGCCGACATTGCGGTTTTGAAAGTGCAGCCTTTGGGTGGAATAGCCCCTGCCCTAAAGATTGCTAAAGATTGTGGTTTAGAAATTGTTGTTAGCTCTGCTCTTGAGAGTTCAATTGGAATCTCACAAGGGCTTTATCTCGCAGGGGCCCTGCCAGAGCTGAACTACGATTGCGGACTTGCTACGGCTGCCTTGCTCGCAGCAGATGTTACTGACAAGCCGCTCATTGCAGTAAACGGGGAAATACAGATTCAAGAAGTTGAACCGACCGATGAACTCATCGATAAATACTCCGTGAGTGGCGAAAGAAAAGACTGGTGGCTTCGAAGAATTGATCGCTGCTGGCGTCTTCTAGAGTCCTGAGTAAGTGTGCAGGCCTTTGAAGAAGATGTTCACCACAACAAAGTTAAAGATGATTGCTGCAAATCCAATCAGGCCTAACCAGGCTGCCCGCTTCCCGGTCCAACCTCTGGTTGCCATTGCGTGCAAATACCCCGCGTAGAGAACCCAAATAATAAAGGTCCAAACTTCCTTGGTGTCCCAACCCCAGTAGCGGTGCCAAGCACGCTCAGCCCAAATAGCACCTGCGATCAGTGTGAAGCTCCAAGCAACAAAACCAACCATGTTGAAGCGATAGGCGATGCGCTCAAGTTGCTTCAGCTCGGGGAATTTAGCCATGATTTGCTTTGCTCCACCAGCATCTTTTATGAGGTAGAAGATGTGGAATCCGGCGGCAACTGCGAAAAAGCCCACGGCCAAAATCGCTACCACTACGTGAATAACGAGCCAGTAGCTCTGCAGTGCTGGCATCAGGGTCTTCACTTCGACATAGAAAAGACTGACTGCAGCAAACAAAGTGACGAGGGTGAAACCAGTAATGAAGGTTGCAATGTAGCGAAGATCTCTGACCGACAAGCTGACTAAGTAGACGGTGAGAATCATTAGGGCAGCACTAATCGAGAACTCATACATGTTTGCCCAGGGCACACGGTTGGCTGCAACACCTCTGAGGAAAACGCCAACGCCAAGTATTACCGTCGCAATTCCTAGAATCCAGAAACCAAACTTCTCAAATTTAGTATCGGTTGAGTCGTCCTTGAGTTTTGCTAGCTGGAAAGAAAATAAAAGAAGCGCTACTGCCAACAGCCCCATGGCAGCCGATACAAAGAGCAGGGACACCTGTGAAAGGGGTTCATTTAGAACAATGTTCACGCGCGTCTTCCCTCGATTTCTTCCTTGATTTCTCTAACAATCGTTTCTAGCTGGGCATCATCGCCTCTTGCTAGACCTGCGTATTCAATTCTCTCATCTTTTATCCGCACCCAAACACGCCTGCGAACAACACTCAGCGAAATCACAATCGCAAACAGGGCTATGAAAGAGAAAATCAACACCCAGATTCCGCCAGGGTTGAACGCAACATCCAAAGATGCATAGCGAAGAAGACCGTCGAAACTGACCGATCCCAAACCGTTCGGGAGTTCTACGCTTTCGCCAACCCTCAGTTCCAGCGGTGGGTTTGGACCATCTCTTCCCGCAACCAATTCCATGTCGGTCACATCCAGGGCGTAAACATTGCGGGGAAT
>JBMSYD010000096.1:0-2390 GCA_049426345.1 Aquiluna sp. | reverse complement strand
GGGGTGTCAATGATGTTGATCTGGTTCTTGTTCCAGAAACAGGTGGTAGCAGCCGAGGTAATGGTGATACCGCGCTCCTGCTCCTGCTCCATCCAGTCCATGGTGGCGGCACCGTCGTGCACCTCACCGATCTTGTGGGTGATACCTGTGTAGAAAAGGATTCGCTCAGTGGTAGTGGTCTTACCAGCATCGATGTGTGCCATGATGCCGATGTTGCGAACCTTACTCAGGTCGGTCAGCACTTCTTGTGCCACGGTTGCCTCCGGATTGCTCGTTAATTAGTTCATCCGCGCATCAAAAGATACGCGGATGCTGCTGGATTACCAGCGGTAGTGGGCGAATGCCTTGTTGGACTCTGCCATCTTGTGAGTGTCTTCACGCTTCTTCACAGCGGCACCTAGTCCATTTGATGCATCCAAAATTTCATTCATCAGTCGCTCCATCATCGTCTTTTCACGACGAAGACGTGCGTACTGAATCAGCCAGCGCATTGCCAGGGTGTTAGCGCGGTGAGTCTTTACCTCAACCGGCACCTGGTAGGTGGAACCACCAACGCGGCGTGAGCGAACCTCAACGGTTGGTCGCACGTTGTCTAGCGCCTTCTTTAGAACTACTACTGGGTCATCACCGGTCTTGCGGTTGGTTCCCTCAAGTGCTCCGTAAACGATTCTTTCAGCGAGAGATCTTTTACCTGCGAGCAAAACTTTTGAAATTAGCTGCGATACAACTGGCGATCCGTAAACCGGATCCAGCACAACTGGACGCTTGGCAACTGGGCCCTTACGTGGCATTACTTACCCTTCTTTGCGCCGTAGCGGCTGCGAGCCTGCTGGCGATTCTTAACAGCTTGAGTATCTAGCGCACCACGCACGATCTTGTAGCGCACACCAGGCAGATCCTTCACACGACCACCGCGCACCAGCACCATTGAGTGCTCCTGCAGGTTGTGACCCTCACCTGGGATGTAGGCGGTAACCTCAACACCGTTTGATAGCTTCACACGTGCAACCTTGCGAAGAGCAGAGTTCGGCTTCTTCGGTGTGGTTGTGTAAACACGTGTGCAAACACCACGCTGCTGCGGGTTTGCCTTCAGAGCAGGCGACTTTGTCTTAGCGACCTTTGGACTTCTGCCCTTACGGACCAACTGCTGAATTGTTGGCACTAGTACTCCTTGTTTTTAGTTCCCTGGCGCGACAAAAATTAGTTTTGCCAGAGTTTTGTCTTGACCCTGCCTCAGCGACTAGAGGCCGGTTCCCTTGGCTCCCTCTCGGAAGCCTTAGAAAGCATACCCTTAGCCGCTAAAGCCGGTCAAATACTTGTTTTTAGTTGTTTTCCTCTAGTGAGAATGGGTCTGCCACGCTCGACAGGCTTAGTTCCTGGCTTGCTAGGTCGCCCTCATCAAAGGCCTCATCGGTCCAGATTCGGTTTGGATAGCGCTCGGCCTTGGCCTCTTCGGTTCCATCCACCTCGAAATCGCGGTAGCGACCCATACCGGTACCGGCTGGGATTAGCTTTCCAATGATCACGTTCTCCTTTAGACCCACCAGTCTGTCTTCTCGCTTGTCCAGTGCCGCCTGGGTTAGCACCCTGGTGGTCTCCTGGAAGGAGGCAGCTGATAGCCAGCTCTGAGCTGCCAATGAAGCACGGGTCATACCCATTACTTCCTGACGAGCTGATGCTGGGCGAAGTCCCTTGCCAACGGCTTCACGGTTCTTAGCCGCAAAGCGCTGACGGTCGATGATCTCACCAGGGAGCATGTCGGTGTCACCAGAATCAATCACGGTTACCTTCGAGAGCATCTGACGAACAATCACCTCAAGGTGCTTGTCGTGCAGAGGAACACCCTGCGAGCCGTAGATTGCCTGAACACCGCGGATGATTTCGGCAGCCGCTTCACGCGATCCCTTGATCATCAATACCTCGTGTGGAATTGGAGTTCCATCTACCAGGTAGTCGCCGGCTTCGACCATGTCACCCTTTTCAACCAGCAGATCATCAGGAGATGAAACTGTGGTGATTGGAAGAACTGGCGATAGCTTCTTGAAGGTCTTGGAGGCAGTACGTGAGAAGGAGTACTGCAGAGCAAGTGCTTCTGCTTCCTTCTCTGCCTTCTCGCCTTGCGGACGAACGAAGACGTCGTAGCTCTTGGTTCCACCAGCTGACACCTTTTCAACGATGTCAACCTTGCCGGCCCAGAATGCCATTACGGCAACCTTGCCAGCCTGACGCCATCCAACACGAGCTTCAAGTAGGTCAGTCACACCATTTAGACCCTGAGTGATGTCATAAGAGATCAGACGCTCAACACGAACCTTCTGACCACCAATTGACTTCAGAATTGTCTGCTTCTTGGTGTTTTCTGCAGCACCACCGGTGTGGAAGGTACGCAT
>JBMSYD010000095.1:0-2401 GCA_049426345.1 Aquiluna sp. | reverse complement strand
CGATTGCCGCGACCTCTCCAACCTCCGAGATGACTTCGTCAATTAGGTTGCAGACCGTGTTGATCATTTGATCTGGATTCTGGGCAGGCGATGCAACGCGTCTCTCTGCAACGACCTCTCCCGAGGGGTCTACTGCCCCTGCCAGAATTTTGGTTCCGCCGATATCGACCCCAAGGCTTAGCAAGTGACCTCTCCCAAATAGCTCAGAACCACAAATTTTAGGCCCTATTGGGGCCTTTGGAGAATGCCCCCTGAAACAAGGAACAAAAGCCCCCAACGGGCAGGGTTTTAGCAATAAAGTTTTAGACACCTCAGAGAGGAAGAACAATGGAGTCCTACGACGTACCGCTAAGGGTCGAATCTAACCCACGTGAAAATACAACTGATATTTTGCTGGAGCGAGTAAAGAAGAATCCTAACCACGCTCTATTCAGCCGTAAAAATCCAGACGGATCCTGGCGAGATGTGACCTCAGCCGACTTCTTGTCTGAAGTTCAATCACTGGCAAAAGGTCTGATCGCCAGCGGTATCAAACCTGGTGATGCAGTTGCCTTGATGTCCCGCACGCGCTACGAGTGGACCATGATTGACTTCGCGGTCTGGTTTGCCGGCGGCGTGGTGGTGCCCATCTATGAAACTTCCTCCCCGCAACAAATTCAATGGATCCTCTCTGATTCCGATGCTGTTGCGGTCTTTATTGAAAATGATGACCACCTCCAAAGAGTCGAGGCAGTGAAGAGCAATTGCCCGAGGCTGAAGCAGATTTGGCGCATTGACTCAAAGGACTTTTCGGATCTTCACCAGCTAGGTGAAAAAGTATCCGATGCAGATTTAGAGTCTGCACGCGCAAGCGCAGAGGCCAAGGATCTCGCCACCATTGTTTACACCTCAGGTACCACTGGTAACCCAAAGGGTTGTGAGCTCACACACAAGAGCTTTGTGGACCACTGCAAGAACGCGGCCGCTGAAATCCCAGAAATTGCCAACGAATACCAGCACTCATTGATCTTCGTACCCCTCGCTCACATTCTTGGCCGCTACGTGTCAGTAATTTGTATTTACGCAGGAATTCGAGTCGGTCACTTACCAGACACCAAACTGGTTGCGGCAGAATTGCCAATCTTCCAGCCAACATTCCTGTTGGCAGTTCCGAGAGTGTTCGAGAAGGTTTACAACAATGCCGAATTGAAAGCTGAAGCCGGCGGTAAAGGAAAGATTTTTAGGGCTGCTGCCCAGGCTGCAATTGATTACTCACGCGGACTAGACGACCCGAAGGGTCCTTCGATTGCTGTGAAACTCAAGCACAAGGTGTTTGACAAATTGGTTTACGGCAAACTTCGCGCTGCCATGGGCGGCAAGGTTCGCTACGCAATCTCCGGTGGTGCTCCACTTGGAGAACGCTTGGGCCACTTCTTCAGAGGCATTGGCCTAATTGTCTTGGAAGGCTATGGACTAACTGAAACAGCCGCAGCCGCTGTCATCGGAAGAGTCAGCTGGCAGAAAATCGGAAAGGTTGGAAGAGCGCTACCAGGAACTGGTATCAAGATTGCCCCGGATGGGGAAATTTGGTTGCGCGGGATCAACATCATGCGCGGCTACTGGCGAAATGAGGCCGCCACACGAGAAGCCTTTGTCGAGGACTGGTTTAGAAGTGGCGATATCGGTGAACTAGATGAAGATGGCTTCCTAACTATCACCGGACGCAAGAAGGAATTGATTGTCACTGCCGGTGGTAAGAATGTGGCTCCCGCACCAATTGAAGACCCTCTTCGCGCTCACCCGCTAATTGGTCAGGTAGTCGTGATTGGAGACGCCAAACCGTTTATTGGTGCACTAATTTCCCTGGACCCTGAAATGGTTCCAGTTTGGAGCGAACAAAATGGCATCACTGAAAAACTCACTCTTGCTGAGGCAACAAAGAATCCAGCAATTCGAGCGGAGATTCAGAAGGCCGTTGATGAAGTGAACCAGCGCTTTTCAAATGCGGAGCAAATCAAAGAGTTTGAGATCTTGGATGTTGAGCTAACGGAGGCATCCGGTCACCTGACTCCGTCATTGAAGATCAAGCGAGCCCAGGTTCTAAAAGACTTCGCCACTCAAGTCGACAGAATCTACGCTAACGTCTAAACCACGGCTGTTCCCTGAGCGAGCGAAGCGCGAGCTTTCGCTCCTCAGGGTTTAGTTTTTCTATGTAGACAATTCCTTGCAAGTGGTCGCACTCGTGTTGCAGAACCTGCGCCAGCAGTCCCTCTCCCTCAAGCTCGATGGTTTCACCATCTAGTTGGAGTCCTCGAACTTTGGCTTTGGAGTATCGAGGAGTTTTATGCCATAGACCAGGCAGAGACAGGCAGCCCTCATCCAGTTCAACTATTTCGCCACCCAGTTCAACTATTTCCGGATT
>JBMSYD010000094.1:0-2445 GCA_049426345.1 Aquiluna sp. | reverse complement strand
ATGTATCCGCCCTGATAAAGCTGCTGAGCGATGTCCATCGTCATCTTTGCGCTCAAGCCAAGTTTTCTTGAAGCTTCTTGCTGCAGGGTCGAAGTTGTGAAGGGTGCGTAGGGCTTTCTTGAGTTTGGTTTAGATTCAACCGAGACAACCTTCAAGGTCTTGCCATTTACATCAGCAGCAATTTTCTCTGCTGCTTCTGTGTCAAGTACAACTACGTCTGCAGTGAGCTTGCCTTTTTCATCAAAGCTCTTGGAAACTGCGATGCGCTTTGAATCAATTGATAAAAGCTTGGCATCGAATGAAATTGAATCAAATTCACAAGTTGCAACCACGGAGGCATAGTTAGCGGCAACAAATGCCATTCTTTCTCGCTCGCGCTCAACAATCATTCTCATTGCTGGCGACTGAACACGCCCGGCGGAGAGTCCGCGGTTGATCTTTCTCCACAAAACCGGGGAAATCTCATAACCGACCAAACGGTCCAAGACGCGTCTGGTTTCCTGGGCCTGAATTAGATTTTCATCCAATTCACGAGTGTTGTCTTTTGCCTCGGCAATTGCTTTGGCGGTAATTTCGTTGAAAACCATTCGACGAACTGGGACCTTGGGCTTGAGCACCTGCAGAAGGTGCCAGGCGATGGCCTCCCCCTCGCGGTCTTCATCGGTTGCCAGATACAGCTCGTCGCAACCCTTGAGGGCCTGCTTGAGCTCGGTGACGGTTTTGTTCTTACCGGCTGAGATCACATAAAAAGGTGTGAAGTCGTTTTCGATGTCAATTGAGAACTTGGCCAGCGATGGGCTGGCCTTTTTCTGCTCGGCCGGGATCTCCTTGGCCTCCGCTAGGTCGCGGATGTGGCCGACCGAGGCCATGACCGAAAAGTCATCGCCCAAGTACTTGGCGATTGTCTTGGCCTTGGCAGGCGACTCGACAATGACCAGCTTCTTGCCCAAACGAAACCCCTAATCCTTCTGGGCCGCCTCCGCACTGGCGCTGAGGTTGAGCCCTAAGTAATTCTTACCAGCGCTGACGCTGACAACCCCACCGACAATACGGCAGGAATCTAGGTTTGCGCCATTAGCCAGGGCAATTTCCCTGGCATTTGGGCACGGATACCCAGCAATTATCCCGATTCGACTATCGGCCGCGGCCAGCGCCGCCAGGTCCGAAATCATCTGAATTCGACTCTGCTGCCTGGAAATATCCAGAGCTAGTGAGGCCGCCATCACCAAAAAGCTCAGGGTTCCAAGAAACAATATCGTCAAGGTCGCAGCCGATCCTGCTTCTAACCGATTGGGATTGCGCAATACTCACTCTCCATCGGTAGCGTGTTCATTCTTAGCTTTAGGCAGGAGAGCCTGCCCTGTTGAGAAAACTCAATCGAGTGCCCAGCTGGCGCCTCAACATCTTCCCCATATGAATAAAGTCGAGCGAGCTGCATTGCGCTCAATTCAAGTTTGATGCCAGCGAGCGCAAGTGGAAAAAGCCCAAGCAGCAATGTCACCGCCAAGATCAGGGCTGGTGTAATCAGCATGAACTCAGCGGTGACCGCCCCTCTTTCGCTACGAAATGCCAAGAGCTCTCGCCACCAGTCCAAACAGCAGCTGTCGAACTTCTTCGCTCCGGATAATCAGCAGCATCAGTCCGGCAAATGCCACACCGGCCAAAGTTGCAATTGCATACTCAGCTGTAATAGCACCTCGCTCGCTTTGAATGATTTTCATGTTTCTCCTTTCTATTTTGCTAACCCGACCATTGTTGGCGGGATGGTAAAAAGCATGAAAGCAGGCAAAGTGGTTAGACCGAGTGGAATCAAAAGGCGAACAGATAGCTCGCGCAAAAGGGTAATTTTTTCAGACAGCTGCAGTCTCAAAGTATTCTCAATTTCACTGTTCACCAGCTGTTGCAGTCCAGCTCCGGTGCGGCCGGTGAGATTCACCAAAGACTCAACCGCTGAATTTTTCAGCAGATTCGGAAACAGCTTTGAGATCTGACCCGTTGTTAGTCCTGCCGAGATAGCAATAGAGAAGTGCTGCAGTTGAGAAATTGAAAAAGTGTCATCTACTTCGCTCAGCATCTTGCGACTGATTCGGTTTCCAATTAGAAGTAGGACGGTTCCGAGTAGCAGGGAAAGTAAGACCAGCGGATTAGTGAGGCTCTGGAGGGTTGTAATCCCAGTCAGAAGCGTCAGGGCAAGAGTTAGCCCAGGTAGCCAAAGCAGCAGTCGCCTGGTCATACGGGGCATGGCTAGTGCTTGAGCCAGTTCGGCCTTTGCTCGCTGGCTGCTCTCGTGCTGATCTGCCAGTGATATAAGAAGTGTCTTTAGTGGCGCTCCCAGCTCTGTAGCTAGGCGCAACTCCGCGGGAACGCTCTTGTAGCCAAGCTCTGCCAGGGCAGTTTTGAGATCTATCCCCGC
Source organism: Aquiluna sp. (assembly GCA_049426345.1). GTDB lineage: Bacteria > Actinomycetota > Actinomycetes > Actinomycetales > Microbacteriaceae > Aquiluna. The sequence goes on along the minus strand of JBMSYD010000094.1, from coordinate 32 downwards.
CTGAAGAAGCGAGGCCAGCTTTCTGAATTCCA
>JBMSYD010000093.1:0-2467 GCA_049426345.1 Aquiluna sp. | reverse complement strand
ACTAAGCCGTCCTCTGCAGATTTTTTAGGTGCTGCGCAGAACGGGCAATCTTCATCTGCTGGCTGTTGGTGGTCGCGAAGGTATACCAAGCGATGCGGCGTCCACAGTCTTTCGAATCCGTCCTGCATTCCAGAAAACTCGGAAAGAAAGTCGTCCATCTAGACCTGCTTCTTTTCAGCAATCGCATCAAGAATCATCTCTTTTGCTTTTGCCAAACTGATGTCATTCTCTTGTCGACCATCGCGATAGCGGAAACTGACGGTCTTTGCGCTCACGTCGCGCTCCCCTGCTAGAAGAATAAATGGAACCTTAGCCATGGTGTGATCGCGGATCTTCTTCTGCATGCGATTATCACTGCGGTCAATTTCGATGCGAACACCCGACTTACGAAGATCAGACGCAAAGTCCTCTAGGTATGGAGCGAAATCATCAGCGATCGGAACCCCAACAACTTGCAATGGAGCGAGCCATGGTGGGAAGTGTCCGGCGTAGTGCTCAGTCAAAACTCCAAAGAATCGTTCAATCGACCCAAACAGTGCTCGGTGAATCATGATTGGTCGATGCCGCTCGCCATCGCTTCCGACATATTCGAGGTCAAATCGCTCCGGCAAATTAAAATCAAGCTGAATAGTGCTCATCTGCCAAGTTCGGCCAATAGCGTCCTTTGCCTGCACCGAAATCTTTGGCCCATAGAAAGCAGCGCCACCTGGATCTGGAACAAGTTGCAATCCCGAATCCTCGGCTACTTTCTGCAAGGTTGCAGTGGCGCTCTCCCATATCTCGTCGGAACCTACGAACTTTTTATTCTCCGGGTCGCGAGTTGATAGCTCTAGGTAGAAGTCGTTGAGGCCGTAGTCTCGCAGCAGATCGAGCACGAACTTCAGAACATTCTTTAGCTCTTGCTCCATCTGATCTGGGGTTACAAAAAGGTGGGCATCGTCTTGAGTCATTCCACGAACACGGGTTAGTCCATGCAAAACACCGGATTTTTCGTACCTATAAACGCTTCCGAACTCAAACATTCTCAGCGGTAATTCCCTATAACTGCGAGCCCTTGAGCGGAAGATCAGAATGTGGAAAGGACAGTTCATCGGCTTGAGGTAATAGTCCTGACCTTGCTTGCGGACCTTGCCATCGGCATCAAATTCTGCATCCAACTTCATCGCGGGGAACATTCCATCCGCATACCACTGCAGGTGACCACTGGTTTCGAACAAATTGGACTTGGTGATGTGAGGAGAGTAAACGAATTCGTAGCCAGCTTCCTCGTGCCGCTTTCTGGAGTAGTCCTCCATAACTCTGCGCATGATTCCACCCTTGGGATGAAACACTGCAAGGCCGGACCCGATTTCATCTGGGAAGCTAAAGAGATCCAGCTCGACGCCAAGGCGGCGATGATCGCGCTTCTGCGCTTCGGCTAGGCGTTCAAGATATGCATCGCGCTCTTCGACAGATGGCCAAGCTGTGCCATAGATTCTCTGCAGCTGCTTGTTCTTCTCGTTACCTCGCCAGTACGCAGCGGCAACGCGGGTTAGCGAAAAACCTTTTCCAATCATCCTGGTATTTGGAAGATGCGGCCCGCGGCAAAGGTCCTGCCAGGCGACAGATCCATCCGGATTGATGTTCTGGTAGATGCTTAGTTGGCCCGCTCCTACCTCAACTGAACCCTCTCCGACCTCGCTGCCTTTTAGGCCTATAAGTTCGAGTTTGTATGGCTCTTGTTTGAGCTGCTCTCTCGCTTCTCGGTCGGTTACCTCAACACGGACAAACTTCTGTGACTTTCCAACGAGCTCTTTCATTCGCTTCTCGAGTTTTTGAAGGTCTTCCGGGGTAAAGGAATTTTGAGGATCGAAATCGTAGTAGAAGCCGTCTTCGATTGGAGGGCCAATGCCTAGTCGGGTTTGTGGAAAGAGTTCTTGCACTGCTTGGGCGAGAAGATGGGCCGTTGAGTGGCGAAGGATGCTCAAACCTTCTTCTGAACCCAGTTCAACACCTTCGACTTCATCTGATGGATGCAATCTATAGGCAAGGTCTTTTAGCTCACCATTAACTTTGAGCGCGATGATGTTCCGGTCTTCAAATAAATCAAAGCCGGTGGCACCCTCACTTACCTGGTGAGTTTTCCCGTAGAGCCTTATTTCCACGCTGCTCCTAACCCGCTAAGTCTAGTGAGTAAGGCTTGCCTTGCTAGATATGGGCTGCTGTTTCTAGCAAGCTTTCCTCCATGACATTGCAAAACAGAGAGTTGGACATAAAGCTCAATTGGCTACGCGCTGCAGTTTTGGGAGCCAACGATGGCATTGTTTCCGTTGCCGGTCTCGTCATGGGAGTAGCCGGAGCTGGCGGTGACCGCATAACACTTTTGTTAGCTGGATTGGCCGCAATGGTTGCTGGAGCAATCTCTATGGGCGGAGGCGAGTACATCAGTGTTAGCGCTCAAAAGGACACTGAAATCTCAGCGGGTAGA
>JBMSYD010000092.1:0-2551 GCA_049426345.1 Aquiluna sp. | reverse complement strand
GTAATGCCGTCAACGCAGTTTTTGGTGAAGGTTGCAAAACCATTTCGCAGGTAAGTGATGCTCATGATGATTGATCGAGCCATGATTGGCTCAAAAGCATTTAGCTGCAGCTGGCCGCCCTCAGCAGCGAGAGTCACAGTTAGGTCATTTCCAATCACCGTGAAGGCAATCTGGTTTATCACCTCTGGGATTACTGGATTCACTTTGCCCGGCATGATTGAAGATCCAGCTTGCTGCTCAGGAAGATTGATTTCATTCAGACCAGCTCTTGGTCCTGAACTGAGAAGCCGCAAGTCATTTGCAATCTTGGACTGCCGAACCGCAATTCTCTTTAGGGTTGAAGAGAAGCTGATTAGAACACCGGCTGATTGAGTAGCTTCCACTAAGTCATCTGGAGAAACCAGTTTTATTCCAACCAGCTTCGACAGCTCCGCTACAACCTCATCGGTGTAGCCCTTAGGGGTGTTGAGTTCAGTTCCAACCGCGGTTCCACCCAGGTTCACCTCGGCAAGCAGCGGAAGAAGTTCGTTCAGTCGAAGAATGTCGTTATTGGTTGAAACTGCAAAGGCCTGGAATTCCTGGCCCAGAGTAATCGGGACTGCGTCCTGCAGCTGAGTTCTGGCCATCTTAAGAATGGTTGAAAACTCATCGGCTTTTCGCTGGTAGGAATCGCGAAGCTGTTCCATGGACTTAGCAAGCATTTCCAGCTCAAAAATCAAAGCAATTCGGAAGGCAGTTGGATAGACGTCGTTGGTGGATTGGGAACGATTTACATCGTTTAGTGGGTGAATAAATTCGTACTCGCCCGGCTTTTTACCCATCAGCTCAAGAGCGCGGTTGGCGATCACCTCATTTGCATTCATGTTGGTGCTGGTTCCCGCGCCACCTTGAATCGCGTCAACCACAAAGTGCTGATCGAGTTTGCCCTCCACTACTTCCTGGCAGGCAAGTTCAATGAACTTCGCTCGGTCCGCATCCAGGCCGCCGATCCGTGCGTTCACCCTGGCAGCAGCCTGCTTCACCAAACCAATGGCTTTGATGAGGTTTCGATAGTGTCCGATTGGAACACCGGAGATGGGGAAGTTGGAAAGTGCTCTAGCGGTGTGAATGCCCCAGAGCGAGGCCTCTGGAATCTCCAGATCGCCAATCAGGTCATGCTCTATTCGCAATTATTCATCCTTGAATGCTTGTTATAAGGCTAGGGGATAACCAGCGATTTAGATAACCGCCGGCTTAAAGCTTGATGAATTTGATGGCAATTGGGATTTTGTAGAACTCTCCCTGGCCAGCCTTGAATGCGGCAATGATGCGGAAGACAATCCAGACAATTGGCAATACCCACAAAAACAGCAGTCCAATAATCGAAATCACTAGGACCACTGCAGCGAGCGCAACAGTCAAACCAAAATTCAAAGACTCCTTGGCGTGGTGAGAAACAAAAGGTCCTTTATCCCTAAACACGAAGTAGCCAATGATTGGAGCAAAGAACTCAAATGGAATAGCCAGCAGGTGCAGAGCCACCGCCCAGAGTTTTTCGTTCTCGGGTGACATCTTGTCGCTGGCGTAGGGGTTATCGGTCATAACAAAAGGCTACAACCCAGTGACACAGAACCTCATCTAGTCAGAATAATCACAGCAAGTGTCAAGAAAACTATCGACATTGCTCTATTTATGAATCGGTAGTTGGCCTGCTTTAGAAGCCATCCCCGCACGGCAGAGGCTAGGAAGACATAAATTGCACCAACCACTGCAAACCCGAAAACAACAATCACTAGCAGTGGAGCTAATGCTGTGCCACTCACAATCGCGGGAATAACAGACAAGTAAAAGGCGAACGGCTGCGGATTTGCAAAAGCAATTACAAAAGCCGACCAGAAATCACCTTTTTGTGTTTCTTCGGTGAATGAGAGCTCTTTGTTCCAAAGTTTGTATGCCCGCCAGATCAAGTAACCAGCACCAATAACTTGCAGTGCAAATAACAAACCAGTTACTGATTGCAGTAGCGCCGCTAAACCTAGATAAATAATTGAAATCATCAGTGCTTTGCCGGCAATGGTTCCAAGGACTGTCACAACCGCGGATGATCGACTAACCAGGGCCCTCGAGAGAATCAAGAATGTGTCCGCGCCAGGAGCGATGGCCGATGCGAAAAAAGCCGAGGCAAAGAGCAGATAGTCCGACACGAATGGAAGCCTAGCCGCAGGGAATATTCACTCAGCGGTCCATGTGGCTAGTGAGTAGGCTGGAAACAAGTCAAAGGCTGGTGAATCGATGTTTAGGACCGTAGCTTCTCGGGTTCTATTTGTCCTAGCCGTACCAATAGTTTTTGTTGGTCTAATTGATCCCCTTGAGGGTGGCATAGCCCTGCTCCTGGCTGGAGTTATCTATTTCTTTGCTTTTCAGCTAGCTGGCTATGGACCCAGGAAGTATCTATGGGTTCCCTATGCCCTGAGCATCGCTATCGGGGTCATCACACTTTTATACGCCATGGCTAGCCCACCCAGGGTGGATGGCCAGGAGCTGGCAGTTCCAATTGCGGTAGGAGTTTGGA
>JBMSYD010000091.1:0-2584 GCA_049426345.1 Aquiluna sp. | reverse complement strand
CAACCGAGCCATCTGCTTGCTGGTGGTTTTCCAAAATCGCAACCAGCCAACGAGTGGTGGCGAGAGTTCCATTCAGCGTTGCCGCCATTTGGGTCTTGCCGTTTTCATCGCGGTAGCGGGTATTGAGTCTTCTTGCTTGGAAAGTTGTGCAGTTCGAAGTTGAAGTGAGCTCACGGTATTTGCCCTGGGTTGGAACCCAGGCCTCAACGTCATACTTTCTCGCAGCCGAAGAGCCAAGATCGCCAGCTGCAACATCAATTACTCGGTATGGAAGCTCACACTTCTGCAGCATCTCTTCTTGCCAGGCAAGAAGTTTGGCGTGCTCGGCTTCAGCCTCGGAGGGTTTGCAGTAGGAGAACATCTCTAGTTTGTTGAACTGGTGAACTCGCAGGATTCCCTTTATATCTTTGCCGTGGCTGCCAGCTTCTCTTCGGTAGCAGGTTGACCAACCGGCATAGCGAATTGGCTGCTCGAAGTTATCGATGATTTCATCGGCGTGATATCCAGCGAGCGCAACCTCACTTGTTCCAGTTAGATAAAGCTCATCATCTGGCAGGTAGTAGATCTCAGCTGAGTGCTCACCGAGGAAACCAGTTCCCTGCATCACCTCGGGTCTCACGAGAGTTGGAGTAATAAGAGGTGTGAATCCAGCCTTAACGGCTTGGTCGAGTGCGAGCTGCATCATCGCAAGCTCCAGCCTTGCTCCCCAGCCCTTGAGGAAATAAAACCTGGAACCAGAAATCTTCACGCCACGCTCAATGTCAATCACATCAAGTAGCTCGCCAAGCTGAGCGTGATCTTTTGGTTCAAATGAGAAGTTTGGCTTTGTGCCAACTTCTTTGATGACAACAAAGTTGTCTTCGCCGCCGGCTGGAACGCCCTCGATTACGACGTTGTCGATCTTCATCAGCAGCTGACTGAGTTTTTCATCGGCTTCGTTGGCCTTGGCCTCAGCTGCCTTAACGCCGGCCGCTAGTTTCTGACCCTGTTCAACAAGCTTGGGCTTTTCATCTTTGGGGGCTGCTGCAACTAACTTGCCGTGGGCATTTTGTTCTGCTCGCAGCTTTTCAAACTCAGTTAGAGCAGCACGCTTAGCCTTATCCAGCTCAACAGCCTGATCGACCAGCTCAACGCTGGCTCCGCGCTGGCGTTGGGAAACGCGAATCTTTTCGGGGTCTTCGCGAAGCAGATTTAGGTCGATCACGACCACCAGCCTACCGCCGAGCAAGGTTAGGCTGATGCGGTGAAGCTCGCTGTGATTTATAACCCGCAGAAAATCACCCTTGGCCAAATCAAAAAGCCTTTTGCGAAACTTGCCAATGAGCCGACCTTCATCCCAACTGACAAGGTGACCCAGGGGGCTAAAGCAGCTCGAACTGCTCTGGCCGAAGGGCATAAGAAAATCCTGGTTGCGGGGGGCGATGGAACACTGCGCCGAGTGGTCCAAGAGTTAGTTGGTTCATCTGCCGCAGTCGGAATTCTTCCAATGGGAACCGGGAACATCCTCGCTAGAAACCTCAAGCTTCCGCTCACATTGGATGCTGCGGTGAAGAGGGCAGTGAGTGGAAAGCCATACGAAATTGATCTGGGACAGGCAAGGCTTATCAGGCCAGATGGAAGCTTGGAAGAGTACTTCTTCACTGGCATTGCAGGTGTTGGCATGGATGCGCGGCTAATGCAGAACACCCAGGCCGAGCTGAAGAAAAGAATCGGCTGGATTGCCTATATAGAAGGTGGGATTCGATCTCTACCAATGAAGTTTGAAAGGTTCGATGTCAGCCTGAACGACCAAACCAGGACTCTCAAGAGTTACTCGCTACTGGTGGGCAATGTCGGTTTATTGCCAGGAGCTATCTCGATGATGCCGGATGCGAGATTGGATGATGGGCAGTTAGACATGGCTGCAATTGGTCCAAGAAGAATCTGGAACTGGATTGACTTTTTCTCTCGCATCACCTGGCAGAACAATGTTGTTCGCCCGCTAGCACTTGGAAGAAAGTGGATGGACGCAACTGCCAACGTCAAGACACTCGAGAACCTAAGCAGCAGGCGAATCAGAATAAGACCCCATCACCCTGCACCAATTCAGTTGGATGGAGATCCCATGGGCGAGGTTGTGGAGGTTGAGTTTTCTATCAAACAAAAAGCACTAAAGGTTTTGCTTTAGCCGCGAAGATCGTCGAGCCATTTCTTGGCAGCGTGATAGCTGCTGTTTGTGTTATTCCCCTGATGCTCAGAAACGGATTTGTCAGCTTTTGCATAGGAGCCGAGGTAGATAACTTTTGGACTGAAGCGGTGAAGCCCCATCAGCGCCTCCGCAATTGCCTCATCTTCAATGTGGCCTTCGGCGTCAATGTTGAAGCGGTAGCGGCCGAAGCGATCTCCAACTGGTCTTGACTCGATTCGAGAAAGATTTACTCCGCGCGCTGCAAACTGCTCCAGCATTTCCAGCAGACCACCTGGTCTGTCATCTGGTAACTCGACGATCACGCTGGTTTTGTCAGCGCCGGTTTTAGGTTGCGGCTTCGCACTCTTTCCGATTTCAACAAAGCGAGTCTGCGCTTCTTTGTTTTCACCAATGTCG
>JBMSYD010000090.1:0-2629 GCA_049426345.1 Aquiluna sp. | reverse complement strand
TTATTTTTAATGAACAAGACCCGCAAACTCTTGAGGCTGCTAAGTCAGCGGAGGTTGAGGAAGGCTGCCGGGGCATTGCATTTTCTTTGTTTTCGCCCCAAAAATCTGCGGTTGGTTACGTTGAGGATGTCTTAGTTGATCGGGCATTTTTGGATAACCGAGCAAAGGAAGCCACCGAGCTAGCAACGCTGGAGGAAATTCGGCAGATAGCCGTTGTGTCACCTCATCTTCTAGCAAACGTTGCGGCCTCGGCGGCACTTGCTAGAGCGGCTGACATATCACCAGCTGCCATAAGACGTGCTATTTCAACTTTCCGTCTTTCTCCGCATCGCAACCAGTTGGTGGCAGAGATTGGGGGAGTGAAGTATGTCAATGATTCAAAAGCAACCAATCCTCATGCAGCAGACAGCTCCCTTCGCACCTACGACAGTGTTGTTTGGATTGTCGGTGGACTTCTCAAGGGAACATCGCCTAAAGAGCTAATTACAACTCATTCCCAAAAGATTCGGGCAGCTGTTCTTATCGGCAGCGACAGTTCAGAGCTACAGCGGCTTTTCTCCGAACTACTTCCAGACGTGCCAGTTAGGGTCGTTACAGGAGATTCTGTTATGGAGAATGCGGTTCGTTTGGCTAGCGAGCTAGCACAGCCTGGCGATGTTGTATTGCTCGCCCCGTCGGCCGCTTCAATGGACCAGTTCGCTGACTACGCCGATAGGGGAAATCAATTCATAACTGCCGTGGGGGGACTGCAATGACCCTGCGGGAGGCTGTTCGACCACAATTCAAGGCTCAGTCAAACCTTGCAATTTTTCTAATTGGCCTGACGATTGCGATTACCGCGGTTGGTCTGATCATGGTTGCCAGTGCTTCAGCGGTTGATAGCTATAAAGAGACCGATAATGCGGCATTCACATTTATGCGCCAAGGTGCTTATGTTCTCGTTGGCTTTGGTTTTCTATTCATATTGTCGAATTTAAAGTTGAGTGTTTACCGAAGACTAGCTCCTCCCGCATTGCTGGTAATGCTGGTTGTTCAGCTTGTCACCGCATTTTTTGGCGTTGAGATCAACGGAAACCGAAACTGGTTGGATATTGGTTTCACGAACATTCAACCAGCTGAGTTTTTAAAGGTCGCTTTGATTGTTGCGCTTGCTCTGCAGCTCGCGCAGCTCAACCAGGATCCCGAAACAGATAAGCAAATTTGGTTCATGGTCCTGGGCGTATCAGCTGCGGCGTTATTGCTGGTTGCCATCATTGGTCGCGATCTTGGAACAGGCGTGGTGATTGGAATCACCCTGATGGCGATGTTCTTGTTTGCTGGGATGCCGTTGTCTCGCTGGTTGGGGCTTTCTGCTCTCATCGCTATGGTAGCCGTTGCTGCGATTATGTCATCAGCTTCTCGAAGGATTCGCTTTGAGGCTTGGCTCAATCCTGATGGTGCAGATCCAATGGGAGTGATGTGGCAATTCGAAAAGGGAACCTGGGCACTTGCGGCAGGTGGATTCTGGGGAACAGGACTTGGAAGGTCAAAACTGAAATGGAGCTGGATTCCAGAGGTTGAGAATGACTTTATATTCGCCGTCATCGGGGAAGAGCTGGGATTGCTTGGAGCAATATTTGTTATCGCACTATTTTTTGCACTCGCAATGGCTCTGTTCGCAATTGCCAAACAGCAGACCAACGCGTTTTCTCGCAATGTTGTAGCGGGTGTGATGGTTTGGATTTCAATGCAGGCATTTATCAACATCGGCGTCGTGCTCGGATTGTTCCCGGTTCTTGGTGTACCGCTGCCACTCATATCTGCCGGAGGGTCCTCAACGATTGCGACTTTGGCTGGCATCGGCATTGTCTTAGCTGTTGAAAAAGATCGAATTGGTCAAACGGTTCGGAAGCGTAGATAAGTGAAATTTCTACTGGCAGGTGGTGGAACCGCAGGACACGTCAATCCGCTGTTAGCCCTAGCAGAGAGCCTGCGGGAAAGTGGACATGAGGTTTATGCACTGGGAACCAAAGAGGGACTAGAGACCAGACTTGTCCCGCAGCGGGGGTTTGAGCTGCTGATTGTCCCAAAGATTCCGCTACCGCGCTCTTTGTCGTGGGACACACTGACGTTTCTTCCGCGGCTAATTAAGGCAACTTTCAAGGTCATAAGGATTATCAAAGACAGGAAAGTGTCTGCAGTCGTTGGCTTTGGCGGTTATGCCTCTGCTCCTGCCTACCTGGCTGCAGCCATTCTTGGGCTGCCAATTGTGGTTCATGAGGCCAATGCGAAAGCAGGCTTTGCTAATCGGCTAGGTGCTCGCTTCACAAAACATATTGCAACTTGCTTTCCGAACACTGATCTTGCAAATGCAAAGCAGCTCGGCATGCCGCTGCGAAGTGAATTTTCTAATTCTGAGCCTCCAGAAAAGCAGCAGGCTCGAATTGAGCTGGGGCTTGATCCCTCGCTGCCGACGCTGTTGGTCACCGGAGGTTCACAAGGTGCTAAATCCATCAACACTGCTGTTGAGCTTGCTCGACCTGATTTTCAGAGGGCTGGTATTCAAGTTCTGCATATTGTCGGACCCGTTTCAGGCCTGGGAGAGATTTCCGAAGCCGGTTACAAGAGACTGATCTATTGCGATGCCATG
>JBMSYD010000089.1:0-2638 GCA_049426345.1 Aquiluna sp. | reverse complement strand
AGCACCTTGTTCAGGCCTGTATTCCCTGATTTGTGGGCAATTAGAAGCCAGTTCTAGATTGCGCCGGAAGCGGCTAACCTTGAGCAGTGGCAATCGCAATCTATCCAGGCTCTTTCGACCCAGTAACACTTGGGCACTTATCGGTTATTAGGCGAGCGCAGAATCTAGAAAGTCAGTTGATTGTTTTAGTTGTTCACAACCCCAATAAGAAAAGCCTCTTCACTCCCGCAGAGCGAGTGACGCTGATTGAAAAATCTCTAGACGAATTGGGTCTTGGATCAATAACCGTGAAGACCCTTGATAGCGGTCTGCTTGCAGATGAGGCAAAACGACTAGGAGCAAGAGTCATCATCAAGGGCCTAAGAACAGCCGCTGATCTTGACTACGAGCTTCAATTTGCCAGCATGAATCGTGATCTGAGTGGTGTGGAAACAGTATTCCTGCCAACAGAGCCCGCCTTTAGTCAAACTTCTTCCTCACTTATTCGCGAGGTATCCCAACTGGGTGGCGATGTTTCAAAGCACGTAACAAAGGCAGTCCAGCAGGCTTTGCAGGAGAAACAGAAGTAATGTCACTGCTTATTCCAGTCAAAGAGCTAATTCAAAAACCGGGGACCATGAAAGAGCTCACGCTCACCCATGAGCTCGAATACCCGCTGGGTACCGATGCAATTGCAATCCCTAAGAATCGTGAACTGGAGCTTTCTGTTCGCTTGGAATCGGTCCACGAAGGAATTCTGGTCACCGTATCCGGAACCGCTCTGGCAGACGCAGAGTGTTCAAGATGTCTCGAGCCCATGCAAGAAGAAGTCCCTATCGATTTGCAAGAGCTGTTTCACTATCAGCCGCAAGAGGAAGATGACTTTGTCATCGAGCAGGATCGCGTAAATCTCGAGCAGGCACTGATTGATGCAGTTGTTCCAAGTCTCCCGATCAAACCTCTGTGCAGCGAAGACTGCGTAGGTTTGTGTGCAGATTGCGGAGAAAAATTAGATGTGGGATCGCATGAGCACGAAAGACCAATTGACCCTAGGTTTGATGCTCTAAAAGACTTTGGTAGCTAGTTTCACAACATTTGTCATCAGCATCGCCCTGGTCATCGGACCAACTCCACCAGGATTTGGCGAGAAATAGCCGGCAACCTCCATCGCAGCCTTTTCAACATCACCAAGAAGCTGGCCGCCTTCACGACTTACCCCGACGTCCAACACCGCAGCACCTGGCTTAATCCAGTCCGCTTTGACAAACCCAGCTATGCCAACAGCAGCCACTACTACATCGGCTTCTCTGATCTGCTGTGCAATGTCTTCGCTGGCACTGTGTAGCAAGGTCACGGTTGCGTCCACGGCTTTAGAAGAAAGAAGAAGTCCGAGTGGTCGACCAACTGTTAAGCCCCTACCAATCACAGCAACATTGGCGCCCTTTAGATTTACGCTATAGCGCCTAAGCAGCTCAACAATTCCAGCTGGCGTGCAGGGAAGCGGGGCATCAAACTCACCGGAGACATTCATTACAAGTTTGCCCAGATTGAATGGATGCAGGCCATCGGCGTCCTTAGCCGGATCAATCGACTCCAAAATCTTGCGAGTGTTCATTTGCTTGGGAAGGGGCAGCTGAACAATGTAGCCGGTCACTTCAGCGGATGTATTTAGGTCTCTAATAGCGGCTAAGACATCTGATTCGCTGGCTGTTGATGGCAAATCGACCCGAATTGACTGCATTCCCACTTCAGCACAATCGCGATGCTTTCCAGCTACGTAACTTAACGACCCTGGATCCTCGCCAACCAAAACAGTTCCCAGGCCAGGCTTCGTGGATTGCTTCGCCACCTGCTGCCTAAGTTCCAACTTGATTTCGGCAGCTACTTTTCTGCCATCCAGGATTACAGCACTCAAATGATTACCAGTTCTCTAGACCCTCATAGAGCGGGAAAGCCTCAGTCAATGCTTGCACGCGCTTGCGAAGTGCTGGCAAATCAGCCCCCGGAAGCAGAGCCTTCGCGATGATGTCTGAAACTTCAGTGAATTCACTTGCACCAAATCCACGAGTAGCAAGCGCTGCGGTACCAATTCGAATACCAGAGGTAACCATTGGTGGACGAGGATCGTTCGGAACTGAGTTCTTGTTAACAGTTACACCGGCCTCATGCAAAATGTTTTCTGCTGTTTGGCCATCAATCGCAGCATTGCGCAAATCAACCAAGACAAGGTGAACGTCGGTTCCACCGGTCAATACAGATACTCCGGCCGCAACCACATCAGGCTGCATCAGGCGGTCGGCAAGAATTCTGGCACCTTCGATTGTGCGCTGCTGCTGCTCTTTGTACCCAGCAGTCATAGCAGCCTTCAAAGCAACCGCCATGGCAGCAACCACGTGCATAAGTGGTCCGCCCTGCTGGCCTGGAAATACTCCAGAGTCAATCTTCTTTGCCCACTCTTCTTTACACAAAATCATTCCGGAACGCGGTCCAGCGAGAGTCTTATGAACGGTGGAGGAAACAACATCTGCGTATGGAACTGGAGATGGATGCAGTCCCGCTGCAACCAGACCTGAGAAGTGGGCCATGTCAACCCAAAGTTTTGCTCCAACCTCATCTGCGATCTCGCGGAAAGCAGCGAAGTCAAGGTGACGAGAGTAAG
>JBMSYD010000088.1:0-2941 GCA_049426345.1 Aquiluna sp. | reverse complement strand
GAAGACTGCCGAAATTTCTGAGTCGGTGGCGATTGTTGGACCAAAGCTTCTGCGGTGGGATCTACCGGTTGAAATTCAGCAGCTTGGGCTCACCGTTACAAAAACTGGTCGACCATTTTTATTAGTTGAAAGCGAATACGACCAGGGGCAATTCGATGTCCGAAGTGACACTTTGGCAGTTTCAACCGCCGGCATGTTGGTGAGCATTGAGTTGTGGGAAAATCTTGGTGGTTTCGATGATTCAACGCCTGTGCTGGCTCAGGACATCGAGTTCTCTCTCAAAGCTAGAGCTGCTGGCTACCGGGTTGTAGTCGAACCAACCGCCAAAGTTTTGCATGCCGGGCTTTCGATGCGGGGAATGCGAAAGCGAAGCTGGCTTGGCGGCGGCTACCGGTTCGCAATTGAGAGAGCGCATCTACATCTATTCACTTTGACTGCCCCCGGCCTCATCGCACTCCTAATCAATTTGATTTTGCCTGCTCTAGCGATAGCCCAAATTCCGCTGAACGTATTCAATCGAAGACCTGGCAGAGCAGCCGGCCAGCTGGTGAGCTGGCTATTTGGTTGGTTTAGTTTTCCATCTCGCTGGGCTGCTAGAAAAAGGGTGCGATCTCTTGGCTCACTTGCTGGAGCGAGAAGCCTTTATGCATCTCCGAAACAAATCAGACAAAAGCGGAGCAAGCAAATGGAGTTTCCAGCGGAGGAGGCTCGCACTGCTCGCAGGGGATTCTTCGCATCAGGAGCTTTCTACATCTCCCTTTTATTGCCACTGGTTTCTCTCGGTGGTTTCCCTTTAGCGGCGCTGTCAAATGCGGCCTCGCCCATTGGAAGATCTTTTGAGAGCATTTGGCTATCAACCGGCGTTGATCGAGTTCAGTTTTTGGCTGGTGTTGATTACCCATCCGACCCCTTTAATTGGTTCTTCGCCCTGCTCGCCTTGGTTCCAACTGCACCTTCAGTGACCCTGAATTGGTTCGTCTTTTTGGCGGGGACAGTTGCCTTTATTTCTGCCTGGCTGCTATTTGGCCAATTCACTGTCCGAGCTTGGCTTCGCAACCTACTGGCTGTGGGTTATGCGCTCAGCCCAGCTGTGTTGCAACTTCAGAGCGCAGGTGCAGTGGTTGAGCTCGTAGTTTCGGTTTTTACACCTTTATCTATCTACCTTCTGATGAAAGCAAGATTTGCATTCAATTCAGCTCGGACTCTTCGCTGGATTGCGCTGGCTGGTTTGAGCATGGGACTTGTTGCGATTGCAAATCCTCTGGTCTTTTTGCTTTTAGGTGTTCTGGTGTTGGTAATGATCTTGCAAAATCCACGAAAGTTCTATCTGGCAGTTAGTGCCATGCCAGCAATTAGTCTTTTGCTGCCTTGGCTGATGGTGACTGCGCCAATCAATCCTGCCCTCATCTTCTTAACGAGCTCGAGCCGAACTGGCACTGCTGATCAAGTTATGTGGCACGTTACTGCCCTGGCGGTTGCGCTCGTGCTGGCTGGTTTTGCGAGTAGACCTCTTCCGATTTTTGCAACTGCCTTTTCCCTGGCAGCACTGGTTGCTGCAGATCGAGCTCTGGGCTTTGGGTTTGCTGAACTGTCGGCGCTCTTGAGCCTGGGTGTTCTATTGCTTTTGCTGCTTTTTGTTGACTTCGCCTCTAGACAAGTCAAGGTTGCAATCGCGGCAGTGGTTTCACTTTCGCTGGCAGTGAGTGCTGTTCTATTTGGTTTCATGGCGCAGCATCCGTTGCAAGTCGAAGATCTTTCAGCGCCGGCTTTGGTGGTTGCGCAGGCTGATGCTGAGAGTGCAACCAGGACGCTTGTGATTAGCTTCGATCAAGAGATTCAAGCGGATTTGGTCTGGGGAGATGGCCGCAGTGCGGATGAGCGCAACGTGCTTTATTCGACTTTGGGTGCCAGCTCTCAAATCGAGCAGTCAATAGCCGACCTGACTGCGCAATTGATTGCGGCCAATCCTGCCAGGGTCGGTCAACTGCTATCAGAGTTGGGGATCGATTTTGTACTGGTGCAGGGAAATGATCCAACTGCCCTAGCAACAAGAGCCTCCATTGCCGGCATGGAGTTTTTCCAGATCTCTGGCGATAGTGGCTTCGGTTCTCTTTTCAGAGTGACAACTGCTGTTGAGCAGCCAACCACCGAGATCCCAGCCAATGGTCGCAACTGGCAGCTCGCAGCCATTGGCGTGTTCTTACTGCTGAGCGTTCCAACTCCTGCCACGATTCGTGGTTATCGCAGAAGGGTGGCGCGATGAAACCTTTGGCGAGATTAGTGGTGGTCTTTGTTTCACTGGGAGCTGTTGCAACTTCTTATCTAATTCCAACCTCGGATCAGATTTCGTCTAGTCCGGCCAGTGAGTATGCGATTGATGTCAATCCTCTTCCACTTTCAATTGTTTGTCCTGGTTCGATGGTGGAGGTGGCTGGACGCAGCGGCGTTGAGGTTGGAAAAATCGAACGCGTTGATAGCGCCGATGTCAGGGTTCAATCACAAAATCCAATTCAGGCTCCGAGCCGAGCAGAGGCGTTTACCACTCTCAGCGTCGAAGGAGATGAGCAGTCGACTCGTCTACTTAGCGCCATTGAATATCAGGTTGTTGATCGTCCTCGCGCTAGTGGACTAATTGCGGGCTACTGCGAACAACCTGTTACCAATGGTTGGTTTATTTCTGGCGATGGGGGAGCAGGTAAGGAATCTGTCCTAGTTGTCGCTAACCCCAATCCAGTTGATACACAGCTGCTGCTGGAGATTCACTTTGCCGGCAAGGTCATCACCGAGCGTTACGTGATTGGTCCAGTCAGCGAGAAGCTCATCAGCCTGGCTGCGGTAGTTGGGGTAGAGCCAAGCTATGCGGTTTACTTCGAATCAGGTGGCGGGGGATTGGTGGCAGCTATTCAGCATCGCTATAGCGATGGTCTGAACTCACTGGGAG
>JBMSYD010000087.1:0-2954 GCA_049426345.1 Aquiluna sp. | reverse complement strand
GTCTGCAACCTAATTGACGAAGTCATCTCGGAGGTTGGAGAGGTCGCGGCAATCGGTGTCGCTGCTGCTGGATTTATGAACCTTGAGCGAACAAAGGTTCTCTACGCTCCAAATCTCAATTGGCGAAATGAACCTTTGCAGCAAAGAATTAGCGACCAAATTGACAGACCGGTAATTATTGAGAACGACGCCAATGCCGCAGGCTGGGCAGAATTCAGATTTGGCGCGGGTAAGAACTTCCGCAGCATGACGATGCTCACTCTAGGCACAGGCGTGGGCGGAGCAGTGGTTGAAAATGGTGCTTTGCTGCGTGGTGGCTTCGGAATCGGAGCCGAGCTTGGCCATATAACTGTTGTCCAAAATGGTTTGCCATGTGGGTGCGGACGCAGTGGGTGCCTTGAACAGTATGCATCCGGCACAGCACTTCTTAGATCAGCGGTTGAACTGGCAGAGTCGGCTAATCCACTTGGTGCGCGGCTGAAGGAACTTAAAACGCAAACTGGAGAGCTAACAGGCCATCAGGCCTACCAAGCTGTCATAGAAGGCGATGAAGGAGCTCAGCTACTAGTTAGAAACACAGCGGAGTATTTGGCCTCGGCCATGGCGAGTTTGGTTGCAGTGCTGGATCCAGAGGTCTTCGTAATTGGTGGCGGATTGTCCGAATTGGGAGACTACCTCCTCGAGCCGTTGCGAGAGGGACTGAAAAAGCAATTGCCTGCCGCTGGGTTCAGGCCAGAGGCGCAGGTCCTAATCGCTGAATTTTCCAACTACGCAGGTGTAATTGGGGCGGCTGAATTGGCACGCGAATCAGCGGCTAAACTTTAGGGCCTGGAGGAATTTTGACTTACCTGATTCTTAAAAACATAGTCCTTGGACCCATCCTGAACCTACTTTTCAGGCCCTGGGTTCGAGGTAGTGAAAACGTTCCTCGCAAGGGCGGAGCGGTGCTCGCGTCCAATCACTTATCGTTTGTCGATTCAATTTTTCTGCCGCTAAAAGTCAGAAGACCCGTCACATTCTTGGCCAAGAGTGATTACTTCACAGGCAAAGGTTTCAAGGGCGCTGTTATTCGCTGGTTCTTTAAGTCAACTGGCCAGCTCCCGATTGACAGAAGCGGTGGTAAGGCTTCGGAAGATTCTCTAAATACAGGGCTAGGTGTTCTGGAAAGACAATTGCTTCTTGGTATTTACCCGGAGGGAACACGCTCTCCTGATGGAAAGCTTTACCGCGGAAGAACTGGAATTGCTCGCATGATCTTGGAAGCGAGGGTTCCAGTTGTTCCAGTGGCCATGATTGATACTGACAAGGTTCAGCCGCTGGGAGCGAAGTATCCAAAGATTCATCGAGTCGGAGTGAAATTTGGTCCGGCACTGGATTTTTCTCGTTTTGCCGGAATGGAAGGCGAGCGGGCTGTGCTGAGGGCTGTCACAGACCAGATTGTCTATCGCATTAAAGAGCTTTCTGGGCAAAGATATGAAGACGTATACGCATCGACCATTCGCAATCGCATGGCAAGACTCGAAGACTAAGGGAAATTTTGCAGGACTTTGGACTAGATAACTTCCGCAAGCTGGAAGCAAAGCAGCAGCCGACCTGGCCTGATGCTGACGTACTCAAGTCAGTAACGGATGAACTCTCGAAGTTGCCACCGCTGGTCTTTGCCGGTGAGGTGGACACCTTGCGTTCTCGCCTCGCCGATGCTGCTTCTGGCAATGCCTTTCTATTGCAAGGTGGCGATTGCGCGGAGACTTTCGTTGATGCAACTGCGGACCGTATCCGTAATCGAATCAAGACTGTTTTGCAGATGGCTGTTGTTTTGATGTATGGCTCATCTCTTCCAGTTATCAAAATGGGAAGAATGGCAGGACAGTTTGCCAAGCCACGCTCCAGCGATACCGAGACCAGGGGAGACCAGACACTTCTCGCCTATCGCGGCGATGCGGTAAATGGCTATGAATTTACCGAGGCAGCTAGAGCGCATGACCCAAAGCGTTTGCTGCAGGCTTATCACACATCAGCTAGCACCTTGAACCTAATCCGAGCCTTCACAACCGGAGGCTTTGCCGACTTGCGTGAGGTGCATGCCTGGAACAAGGGATTCACCGATAATCCTGCCAACAAACGCTATGAGTCAATCGCTGGTGACATTGATCGCGCGATGCGATTCATGGAAGCGTGCGGAGTAGATTCAGCTGAGCTTCGCTCAACGGAGTTCTTCGTGTCTCACGAAGGCCTGCTGTTTGACTACGAGCGTCCACTAACTCGAATTGACTCCAGAACCAACACTCCATACGTGACAAGCGGACATTTCATCTGGATCGGGGAGAGAACCCGCCAGCTTGATGGTGCACACGTTGACTTTTTCTCGAAGGTTAGAAACCCAATTGGCGTGAAGCTCGGGCCTTCGACAAGTCGAGATGATGTTCTGAGACTAATTGACAAGCTAGATCCAAATAGAGAGCCAGGTCGCCTGACCCTAATTAGCAGAATGGGTGCTGGCAAGATTCGAGAGGCACTGCCACCGCTGGTTGAAGCTGTGCGCGATGCCGGCGCTAAGCCACTTTGGATCACTGACCCTATGCACGGTAACGGCATAACCACTAAGAATGGTTACAAGTCGAGAAGATTCGATGATGTCATGGACGAGGTCATGGGCTTCTTTGAGGTTCACAGACACACTGGCACCCACCCAGGCGGATTGCACGTTGAACTCACCGGTGACGACGTTGCAGAGTGCTTGGGAGGCTCCGAGCAGATCGATGAAGCAACTTTGGAGCAGCGCTATGAGTCAGTCTGCGACCCAAGGTTAAACCACATGCAATCGCTTGAACTAGCATTTCTAGTTGCTGAACAGTTGGTGCAAACAACCAGGAGAACAGGTGATAACTGAGCAGGTCAAGGCCTGGATCACAATCGAGCAGGCTGCCGAACTTCTATCAGTCAGCCCTTCCAAA
>JBMSYD010000086.1:0-2965 GCA_049426345.1 Aquiluna sp. | reverse complement strand
TACAAATTTGAGACTTAGTCAATAAACGGACGGTATTCCTCGAGTGTTCCATCCAGGATAGGAACCAGCATCTGGGTTGGATCGCCGCCAGCTCTGATGTAGACCGGGTGCATAGAACCAGGCATCTCAGTTAGAAATAGTCTCTTTCCTTCGGTTCCGTTGTATCCAAGGTCAAACTTTCCTTCAGGAGAGATAGTGATATCAGTGAGCACCACTTTGCCCTCTGAGTCCATTGTCTCCAGCTGAGCAGAAACAGTGCCGTCAGTTGAATTGATAAAGGATCCAATCAAAACTGCGTTGCCATCCGCGTCAGCCACAAACAAAACGTTTCTAGCCTTCAACTCAGGCAAATCAACCTGCACACCATCACTGGGGGAATAAGGGTCAAGCGAGGCTACTTCGCGGTGAAGCGAGCAGCCAGCCAGCGCAAAAACAGTGATTAGAGCAGCGATTGCCGCAATGATTTTCTTGGTTTTCAACGGTCCTCCAGGGGCCTAACACCCTTAGTTTACCCTAGGAACCAAGCCCGCACTGTGGTAAAATTGGGGATTTGGAGCCGAAAGAATTCTATGAAGTTTGAAGTTGGCGAAACTGTCGTTTACCCCCACCACGGAGCAGCAGAGATTATTGAAGTCTCTGAGAAGAAGATCCGCGGGGTAAAGCAGAAGTACCTGAAGCTAAAGGTTGCTCAGGGTGACCTCATTATCCAGGTGCCAGCTGCCAACGTTGAGATGGTCGGCGTTCGAGATGTCATCGACAAAAAGGGTGTCAAGCAGGTTTTCGATGTCCTTCGAGCAGAGTTTGTCGAAGAGCCAACCAACTGGTCTAGACGCTATAAAGCAAACCTGGAAAAACTAGCCAGCGGTGACGTTGTAAAGGTGTCCGAGGTCGTTCGAGATCTGTGGCGCCGAGACCAAGACCGAGGACTATCAGCTGGTGAGAAGCGAATGCTCGCCAAGGCTCGTCAGATTTTGATTTCCGAGCTGGCGCTAGCTCGCAAGGTGGATGAAGAAAAAGCTTCTGCTGAACTAGACAAGGTATTGGCCAGCTAGCTCATGTCAGTTGCGGTGGTATTAGTTGCCGCCGGTAAAGGGACAAGACTCGGTGCCGGACAGCCAAAAGCAGCTACAACAGTTGCGGGTAAATCACTTCTTGAGCTATCCCTGCTTCACATTTCCGAATTCAATCCAGATCAACTTGTTGTAGTAGCACCTAGCGAACTGCTGGGCGAGTTCACTCGATTAACAGCTAAGTTCTTTGATGATTTCAAGGTCGTGGTTGGCGGCGAAACCAGACAGGATTCAGTTGCCAATGGAATGGCTGAGGTCACAACTGATTACGTGCTTGTGCACGATGCAGCCAGAGCCTTCACGCCAAAAGAAGTTTTTGAGAGAGTTGCAGCTGCTCTAAAGCACGCGGAAAGCGTTGTTCCTGCGATTAATCCTGCTGACACCATCAAGGAAGTTTCTGATAGCTGGGTTGATCACACACTCGATCGCTCAAAACTAAGAATGATTCAGACTCCGCAGGGGTTCCGTGTCAAAACACTGCGTGAAAGTTTTGCCAAGGCCGAATCCACTTTCACCGACGAGGCAGGGCTTCTTGAGTCTCTAGGAATCAAGACAGCTGTGGTTGACGGTCACGAGCATGCATTCAAGATCACCTATCCATCTGACCTTGAGCGGGCTAGAGCAATCTTTGCCGACGTCAGAAGTGGTATTGGAGCCGATGCTCACCACTTCGGTAGCGATGGCGCCTTGATGCTGGGATGCTTGGAATGGCCAGAGCTGCCAAGACTTGAAGGTCACTCCGATGGAGACTCGGTAGCGCACGCGATTGTTGACGCTTTGCTATCAGCTGCCAATCTCGGAGATATCGGTTCGAACTTTGGAACCGATCGCAACGAATACGCAGGCGCCTCGGGTGAGAGGTTTATCAAAGAGAGCTTGCAACTGCTTGCTCAAAACGGTTTTACTCCGGTTAACGTGGCGGTTCAGGTAATTGCAGAGAAGCCAAAGATTGCTCCTCGCCGAACTGCGCTTGAGCACCACCTGAGCGAGGTAGTTGGTGCTCCTGTGTCAGTTCTCGCTACAACCACTGATGGACTTGGATTCCTAGCTGATTCACGCGGCATTGCCGCGGTGGCAACCGCCCTCGTTAGAACCCAAAGCTAGGCTTTTTACCATGAAGCTGTTTGACACCCAGGCGGGTGAACTGCGGGAGTTTAAGCCAATCAAGGCTGGCCAAGTTGGTATTTATGTTTGTGGTCCAACTGTTCAATCCGCTCCCCACATCGGACACCTTCGCTCAGCTTTGGTTTATGACCTGCTAACCCGCTGGCTTGAAAACAGAGGCTTAAAGGTCACGCTGATCAGAAACGTCACTGACATTGACGACAAGGTTTTAGAAAAAGCTAAAGAGCAGAATTTGAACTGGTGGGAAGTGGCCTACCAAAATGAGCAGCTGTTTAGTCAGGACTATGCCCGATTGGGCCTGGCTTCTCCAAAGCTTGAACCCAGGGCAACCGGCCACATCCCGCAGATGATTTCTCTGATTGAAAAGTTGATTGAAAAGGGTCACGCTTATCGCTCGGAAAACAGTTCTGATGTTTATTTTGATACTGGTAGTTGGCCAAGCTATGGCGAGCTGACACATCAAGACCTGGCTGACGTTGAGTCCGAGGAAATTCACCCGGGCAAGAAAGCACAAACCGATTTTGCTCTTTGGAAGGCAACTAAATCCAATGAACCACAAAGCGCAAGCTGGCCTTCGCCATTTGGCACTGGCAGACCAGGTTGGCACATCGAGTGCTCAGCCATGGCCACCCACTACCTCGGATCAAACTTCGACATTCATGGTGGGGGATTGGATCTTCGCTTCCCACACCACGAAAACGAGCTAGCTCAGTCGAAAGCAGCCGGTGACAAATTTGCGAACTACTGGATTCACAACGGCCTGGTCAACG
>JBMSYD010000085.1:0-3026 GCA_049426345.1 Aquiluna sp. | reverse complement strand
GGCAAGGAAACGGTGTTGGTCCAAGGTTGAATTTTGTAAACCAGTGAGTGTGCCTTCTTGGCTGGGATGATAAGACCTAGCGCGACACCTGCGATTGTTGCGTGCACTCCGGATTGGTAGACCGCGTACCAAACCAATCCAAAGGTAAGAAATCTAATTGCGACTATCGGAAGCTTAGGCACACGCTCTGCAATTGCGTGAGCGGCCAAGACAAGGGCTGCGGCGAAGAGCCACTCAAGAGCTACGTTGTCGGTGTAGAAGATTGCGATGATGCAGATTGCCACCAGATCATCAAAGATTGCGAGCGCCAAAAGAAAAACGCGCGCTGACTTTGGTAATCCTCGACCAAAAATAGCCAAGACTCCCAACGCGAAGGCTATGTCGGTGGCGGTTGGGATGGGCCAACCGACCATGTAGTCGGTTCCCCAGTTGAAGGCTGTGTAGATAAGGGCCGGAACAAGAATTCCACCAACTCCAGCCACAACTGGGACAAGTGCGGTTGAAAACTTCGAGAGAACCCCAATGCTCAACTCATACTTGAGTTCAAGTCCCGCTACCAAGAAGAAGGTTGCTAGAAGTAGGTCGGCAGCCCAGTGTTCCACGGTGAGTTTTAGGTTGAGCGATTCAAAGCCGACATAGGTGAATTTGAAGTCAAGCAGCGCAGATCCAACTGGACTATTGGCTAGAACCAAGCCCAAGATGGCTGCTCCCAGAAGCAGCAGGGCGGCAGAACGATCACTTTTCATGGGGGCCTCCGAGCTTCAAGGATACCCGAGCCCTACAGAAGCTGTAACACGAAATTAACATTGTGAGCTATTTGCTGAAACAGGAAACACCCAGAATCGTCTCACATTGGTCAGGGTGACCAGAGAGAGGCTTTTCTTATGTTGGACACAGGTTCACTTACTTGGGCAGTGGTTGCAACTGCCTTCGTACTTCTTATGACACCAGGCCTTGCATTCTTTTATGGGGGATTGGTCAAGGCAAAAAGCGTAGTCAGCATGATGATGATGAGTTTCGGCTCACTTGCTCTAATCGGAGTGCTGTGGATTCTTTACGGCTTCAGCATGTCGGCAGTTGCATCTCCAACTGATTTCTCAGGAAATCCATTGGCCGTTTTCGCTCTCGAGGGTCTCAATAACGACGAACTTATTGGCGCTGCATTCGGATCAACATTCGCAATTATTACTGTGGCATTGATTTCGGGTTCGATTGCCGACCGTGCAAAATTTGGACCATGGCTCGTCTTTGCTGGCGTCTGGGCAACACTGGTTTACTTCCCAGTTGCTTCCTGGGTCTGGGGTGGCGGCTGGATCATGGAACTTGGAAACTGGCTGGGAGCGCCGCCGGTAATTGACTACGCAGGTGGAACAGCGGTGCACATCAACGCTGGTGCAGCAGCACTTGCACTTGCAATAGTTCTGGGTAAGCGTTTTGGCTTTGCCAAGGGAATTATGCAGCCGCACAACGTGCCACTAGTTTTGCTGGGTGCTGCTCTGCTGTGGTTTGGTTGGTTTGGATTCAACGTCGGAGCGGAATTCCTAAATGGTATGGCTAACGCAGGTCTGATCACTGTCAACACAATTGGTGCAACAGCTGCTTCGATTCTCGGCTGGTTGGTGATTGAGAAGTTCAAAGAAGGCAAAGCCACATCAATTGGAGCTGCCTCTGGAGCCATTGCGGGTCTAGTCGCAATTACCCCGGCCTGCGCAAATGTAACTCCGTTCTGGGCACTGGTGCTTGGTGTGATCGCTGGTGTGGTGTCTGCCTTGGCAGTTGAACTTAAGTTCAAACTGGGTTATGACGACTCGCTGGATGTAGTTGGCATCCACTTGGTAGCAGGCTTGATCGGAACTTTGTACCTAGGTTTCTTTGCAATCGACACCGGTCTATTCACTGGCGGCGACTTAGGTCAGTTGCTAGTCCAAACAATCGCTGCATTTGGCGTATTGATCTATAGCTTCGTTGCTGCACTGCTAATTGGACTTGCAATCGACAAGACCATGGGCTTCAGAGTGAAGAGCGAAGATGAAATTGCCGGCGTCGACCTAGTAGTTCACGGGGAGGCCGCCTACAGCTTCGGACAGGACGAGCGGGCCTAGCCGAATCTCCAAGGAGATAGGGGGCGGAATTCCGCCCCCTATTTGCTATCTGAAGATTGGGATTATGTGGCATAATTTCACCTGTTCGAAAGAGCAATGCGGATGTAGCGCAGTTGGTAGCGCATCACCTTGCCAAGGTGAGGGTCGCGAGTTCGAGTCTCGTCATCCGCTCTCAGAGGATCTACCTTTGAAACGGTGGAGTGGCCGAGAGGCGAGGCAGCGGCCTGCAAAGCCGTGTACACGGGTTCAAATCCCGTCTTCACCTCTTGGACAAACGGGCGATTGGCGCAGTGGTAGCGCGCTTCCCTGACACGGAAGAGGTCACTGGTTCGAACCCAGTATCGCCCACCAAACCTTCACTCACAGGTTGAGACAAGTTTTCAGCAAATTCACAATCCCGCTTGGGTTCAGCGGTAACTTTTCGTTCATGAAGTTAATTTCTCAGCGCAGAGGAAAACTCGCGCTTTCTCTATTCGCAGCAATTGCAATCGGAACCTCCACATTGAGCGTTCCAGCATTCTCAGCTGACTACGCAGCTCCGAGTGCTCCCGCCAAAGTAACCGTCATGCAGACAACCGGTGGACTTAAGGTCTACTGGAACAAGGTTGCTGGCTCACCAAAAATCACCAACTACATCGTTTCCGCTGGTGTCAACAGCTGTCCGGTAATCGTGGATGGTTCAGCTACCAGTGCGGTAATGCCTGCATTGGCCAAGACTGCAATGACAGTGACTGTTCAGGCAGTTAACGAGTACGGCATATCTGCCACGAAGGCTGCAGATTCAGCCGTGACTCCAACCTCTGTTACCTCGCAACCTCTAAAAAGCGTTCAGCTTCTTCAGTTGAGCGACTTCCACGGCCAGGTTGATGGCGGATCCACATTTGGTGCAGCTCTTCTTTCGAGCAACTTTGAGGCGGAGCGAGC
>JBMSYD010000084.1:0-3133 GCA_049426345.1 Aquiluna sp. | reverse complement strand
TCTCCCCTTGCTCGCTACGGAGTTGAAATCACTGACTCGCCATATGTTGTTGCCTCGATGCACATCATGACCAGAGTTTCATCCAAGGTTTTAGTTGAAATTGAAAGAGGAGCAGATTGGGTGCCGGCTGTTCACTCGGTTGGTATGCCACTGATTAATCGCCAGGGAAACATAGTTGAAGATGTTGCCTGGCCATGTAATCCAGAAAATGTTTACGTCGTTCACTACCCGGAGACCAAAGAGATCTGGTCTTACGGTTCTGGCTATGGTGGAAATTCGCTGCTTGGCAAAAAAGCAATGTCACTTCGAATTGGCTCAGTCATGGGCAAAGAAGAGGGCTGGCTCGCAGAGCACATGCTGCTGGTTCGTCTCACCTCACCTGAGAAAAAGCAGTATCACCTAGCGGCTGCATTTCCATCTGCTTGTGGCAAGACCAATCTGGCAATGCTGCAGCCATCGCTTCCTGGATGGAAAGCAGAAACACTCGGTGATGACATTGTCTGGATCAAGCCAGATAGCGAAGGCAAACTTCGTGCAATCAATCCAGAAAACGGTTTGTTTGGGGTTGCTCCTGGAACCTCAATGAGCACCAACTCTGCAGCTATTGAGTCAATGAAGAAAGACACCATCTTTACTAACGTCGCCCTCACCCCAGATGGTGATGTTTGGTGGGAAGGTCTGACTAAAGAAGCTCCCGAGGGGCTAATTGACTGGCATGGCAACCCTTGGAGCAAAGACCTCGGAACTCCTGCCGCTCACCCCAATTCCCGCTTTTGTTTCCCAATGTCAAACACCACAACCCTTTGCTCTGATTGGGAAAAGCCAGAAGGTGTTGTTCTAGATGCCATCTTGTTTGGTGGCAGAAGAGCAACCAATGTTCCGCTGGTTCTCGAGTCCTACTCCTGGCAGCACGGTGTTTTCCTAGGCGCAACCATCTCTTCAGAGCAGACAGCTGCTGCTGAGGGGCCAGTGGGCAAGCTCAGAAGAGATCCGTTTGCCATGCTGCCGTTCTGCGGCTACAACATGGCTGACTACTTTGGTCACTGGCTTTCAATGGCAGACAAAAACCTCCAGCTGCCAAGAATCTTCCAAGTCAACTGGTTCAGAAAAGACTCGGATGGAAAGTTCCTCTGGCCAGGATTCAGCGAGAACATTCGTCCACTTGCCTGGATTGTTGATCGGCTAGAAGGAAAAGCAGAAGGAATTCAAACGCCAATTGGTGTTATTCCAGCGAGCGCCGAGCTAAACACCAAAGGACTTGAGATTAGCGAGCAGCAGCTTGAAGAGCTGTTTGATGTTGACTTTGAGGCCTGGGTCTATGAGGTTGAGGCAACTGGTCAGTTCTTCGAACAGTTTGGAAAGAAGCTTCCGACTCAGCTTGCATTGGAGCTAATGCAACTGCAGGCAAGGCTTAAAAATGCCGAAGGGGCAACGGTCAAGCTTTAGGGAATCACAACCTCTGCTTGCCAGGCATCGAAGTAGCGGTCGATTGCTCTTGTCATCATTTGGCGATAGCTAGTTGCTAGAAGATCGGCGGCCCAAAGAAGTGGTTCTGATGTTTTGAAGGCTTGCTCTAAATCAATTCCACTGGCCTTTAGTTCTTTTTCAACCTCTTTGAATGTTCTGGCATCTTCTTCACTTGGATAACCAGAAAGTCTTTGTTCAAACAGAATCTGTTTGGTTTGTGGATAGTGCTGGATGATGTGGCGAGAGAGGGCCTTGATTAGTTTCTCTCTTGCTTTTTCGCCATTGCGATCATTTTTAGAAACTGGGCAGGAAGTGACAAGTTCTATGCACTTATGGGAGATTCGCTTTGAAATCTCCATCAGTTCTTTGTGTCCGGCATCGCTTCTAAGGAGTTCGGTACCGTAAAGGGGGTCGCCGTGACCCCTCGCTTTGAGAAATTGCCGGATGGGCTCTTCCTCTTCATAGGGAATGCCGATGGCAGCTAGGGCATAGAAAGGCTTTCGATCCCGATCTTGCTCGGGCAGCTGGAAAGTCTCATCAACATAGAAGCGCAATCGCCATTACCTCCTGTCTAGAAGCGTATTGCCCCAGGTGCTAGCCTCGCCTCATGAGCAAAGGTAAGTGGATTGGCCTGGTTGCAGGTGTGCTGGTTGTGCTTCTGGCAGGAGGTGCACTGGCGGTTGGTAACTACGTCTACACCTCTGGAACGGTAGTTCCGTGCAAGATCAACGATGATGATCTGGCCAACTCCCCCGAAAACTTTGTCACTCCCGGTCCTGGCAATGGTCCTTTTCCTGGCGAGGGCTGGGACAAGTGGGTTGGCACTGACCTGAGCGAATGGTTCATGACCGGTGTTCCTTATGAAGCAGTCACCATTCCAGTTGCTGAAAACATAAATCTTTCTGCTTGGTGGATTACACCTGCCAATGGAAATGGCAAGACCGTGATTGTCACTCACGGCATTGGAACCTCTCGAAGAGACTTCAACACTCTGCTGCCAACCGGAATGCTCGTTAAAAATGGTTTCAATGTTTTGCTGGTGGATAGCCGAGACACCGGCGAATCAACCTGCACCGATGGTCGTCACAGCGCCGGTCAAGAAGAGTCTTCTGATTTTGCAAAGGTGGCGCAGTGGCTTGTGGACGAGCAGGGAATTGATTCCGCTTCACTTGGCATGTTTGGTGTTTCAGGTGGTGCGATTGCAACATCACTGTTGCCAGCAAAAACAGATTTGGTTTCTGCATTTGCGATGGAGGGAACAATCTTCGACTTCAATGCCGCTGCCACCAGAGAAGTTGAATACCAGGGTTTCCCTGGCTTTTTGTGGCAACTGGCGTTAGCAGCAGCTCAGCTGTTTCACGGTGTGAACCTAACTGAGACCTCTGCCATGGAAGGCATTGAGGCTGCGGGGGATAGGCCAATGCTGATTCTTCACGGCGATAGCGATCAAAGACTTGATTACCAATCATCGGTTGATTTCTATGAGTACGCCAAGAGCGTTGGTGCTGACATCCGGCTGGAGACCTTTGTTGGAGCTGATCACACCGAGGGCATGCTGACTGAGAGCGAGCGCTACGCAAGCCTGCTAGCTGATTTCTTCACCAACGCTCTGCGCTAACAGGAAGTTGCAACTCTTCTGATTGCCTGGAACTCCCTTTCATCAACT
>JBMSYD010000083.1:0-3259 GCA_049426345.1 Aquiluna sp. | reverse complement strand
GCTGCGTGGCCCCAGTCCCCCACTAATTCGACCAACTGGTCAAGTTTCTTTATGCTCTCCGATAGCTCTTCAAAACCCAAGCGGGCTAATTCGCTAAGCGGATTTGAGCGGGACATCTAGAGAGTTCGCAGGTTTTGCTCAATCTCAAACGGCGTCACCTGAGCGCGATATTCAGCCCACTCGTTTCGCTTATTGGCGAGCACATAGCTGAACACTGATTCTCCCAATACCTCTGCAGCAAGCTCAGATGTCTCAAGCTTCTTGATTGCGTGATCCAGCGACTGTGGAAGCGACTCGTTTCCCAAGGCTCTGCGCTCCATGTCGGTCAGCGACCAAACATCATCTTCAGCCTCCGGGGGCAAGTCATAGCCGTTTTCGATTCCCTTGAGTCCAGCACCAAGCAAAAGCGCATAGGCGAGGTAGGGGTTAGCAGCCGAATCCATGGCGCGATATTCGATTCGGGTGCTCTGAGCTTTTTCAGGCTTGTGCAGAGGGATTCGAATTAGAGCACTGCGATTGTTGTGTCCCCAGCTGACATAGCTCGGAGCTTCTCCCCCGCCCCAAAGACGCTTATAGCTATTTACGAACTGATTGGTAACAAGGGTGATCTCGGGTGCGTGACGCAAAATACCAGCCATGAACTGTCTTGCGGTATTTGACAGGTGGTATTGAGCTCCAGCGTCAAAGAATGCGTTCTTATCACCTTGGAAAAGTGAAAAGTGGGTGTGCATGCCACTGCCTGGGTGATTAGTAAAGGGCTTAGGCATAAAGGTTGCGTATACGCCCTGTTCAATAGCAACTTCTTTGATGACTGTTTTGAATGTCATCACGTTGTCTGCCATTGAGAGTGCATCTGCGTAGCGAAGATCAATTTCATTCTGTCCAGGCCCACCTTCGTGGTGGCTGAACTCAACCGAGATGCCCAACTGCTCGAGCATTGTTACTGCTCGACGCCTAAAGTCGTGCGCGGTGCCGCCGGGTACATTGTCGAAATAGCCAGCGTTATCTACCGGCTGCGGCAGGCCATCTGGTCCGAGTTCCGCAGACTTCAGCAGATAAAACTCGATTTCCGGGTGCACGTAAAAACTGAATCCCAGTGATGCAGCTTTATC
Organism: Aquiluna sp.; assembly: GCA_049426345.1. Lineage (GTDB taxonomy): Bacteria > Actinomycetota > Actinomycetes > Actinomycetales > Microbacteriaceae > Aquiluna. The sequence continues at coordinate 2,147 of JBMSYD010000083.1, read as the reverse complement.
AAGAGCGCGCTTCAAAACATTTCTAGGGTCCGCTGCGGCGGGCTTACCGTCGGGAGTTGCAATATCGCAAAACATTCTGGCGGCAGGATCAACGGTGCCGCGCCAGGGAAGAATCTGGAAGGTGCTGGGGTCTGGAATCGCCAGCATGTCGGCCTCCGAGGTTCTAGCAAGCCCTTCAATGGCAGAACCATCAAAACCAATACCCTCGGCAAATGCACCCTCGATCTCGGCAGGTGCCACTGCCACGGATTTTAGAGTTCCGGCAACATCGGTGAACCAAAGCCGGATGAATTTGACCCCGCGCTCCTCAATTGTGCGCAGTACGAACTCTTGCTGCTTGTCCATTAGGCCTCCTGAACCTCCCTCTAGGCTAGTGGCTGTGCAGGAAATCCGTATCGGCTTTGGTCAGATCAACCCGGTGGTTGGCGACTTCGAGCACAACGCCGCTCAGGTTTTGAAACAGCTATCGCAAGCAGACGGAGAGGTGGACCTCGTTGTCTTTGGCGAGCTCGCGTTATGCGGATACCCGCTGGGTGATCTGAGCTACCGCTCTGACATCATTGAGAAAACCGAGCAAGCACTTGCAGGTTTAGTCGCAGAATCCAAGCGGTTTCCGAGCCTGACGATTGTCCTAGGGCACGTGAGCTCTGCAACGAGGAGCGATGTGAAGCAGTCAGCCTTTGCCATAGCGCACAACTCAGCGACTGTCTTTTCTAATGGCAAGGTAATTGGCCGCTACGACAAGCAACGCCTACCCACCTACGACGTGTTTGATGATTGGCGAAACTTTGTGCCGGGCGAGCAAGAGCTGATCTTTGAACTGCAGGGCAAAAGGATTGCAGTTGCAATTTGCGAGGACATTTGGGATTCAGCATCTCCCCAAGCTCAGCGACTAAAAGATGCTGGCGTGGATCTACTAGTGGTACCGAACGGCTCCCCCTACACCAGAGTTAAGCAATCAGAGAGAAGGTTTGCCGCGCGAAGCTTTCAAAAAGGTTTTGCGGTGGCTTATGCGAATCTATGTGGCGGTCAAGATGAGCTAGTTTTTGACGGAGATAGCTTTCTGATTGACAAAGACGGCAAAGAGGTATTTCGCGCACCGTTTGCCGAGGGCATGTTTACAAAGTCAGAAGAAATTGTTGAAATTTTGGATGACAATCCCGAGAAGCTCTTCCAAGCACTTGTAGTTGGACTTCGCGACTACTGTTCGAAAACAAATCAGTCAAAAGTTGTGCTGGGGCTCTCCGGAGGCATTGACAGCGCGCTCTGCTGTGTGATTGCTGCCGAGGCAATCGGGCCGAAGAATGTTCTCGGTGTTGCTTTGCCCTCACGATTTTCCTCCAGCCACTCGATTACCGATGCCAAGGAATTGGCATCCCAGGTTGGTTGCGAATTCCGAGAAATTCCAATCGAGCAACCGCATGCCAGCTTTGAGTCGCTGCTGAATTTATCCGAGCTAGCAAAGGAGAACCTGCAAGCTCGAATTCGAATGGTTACCTTGATGGGTATTTCCAATACCGAAAATCGACTGCTTCTTTCAACCGGCAATAAGTCAGAGATTGCAGTTGGTTATTCAACAATTTACGGAGACTCAGCTGGTGGTTTTGCGCCTATCAAAGATGTTTTCAAGACCGACGTTTGGTGGTTGGCTCGTTGGTACAACGAGAGCAAGGGAAAATCCATCATCCCTGTCAACTCCATTACCAAAGCCCCCTCAGCTGAGCTAAGACCCGGACAGACCGATCAGGACAGCTTGCCGGAGTACCAGCTGCTGGATGATGTTCTGAGACTTTTGATTGAGAAGTCCGCCACGGTTGATGAGGTCGTCGGCCTTGGTTTTGACCGCCCTCTAGTAGCCGAAATAGACGAGAAGGTTCGTCAAGCGCAGTGGAAAAGAAGCCAGGGTGCGATTGGCACCAAAACCACTCAGCTAGCATTTGGTAGCGGAAGAAGAGTTCCAATTACAACCAGGTTTGGAAAGCTATGAAAATAAGAACAGGCACGCTGCGCGAGCTAAAGCAGCAAGGCAAGAAGTTCGCCTGCCTTACTTCTTACGACCAGCAAACCGCCGAAATTTTTGATCAAGCCGGCATTGAACTGCTGCTAGTCGGCGACAGCGCCAGCAATACCGTTCTCGCTAATGACAC
>JBMSYD010000082.1:0-3297 GCA_049426345.1 Aquiluna sp. | reverse complement strand
CTGCCAACACATGCGCCACGAAACTAATCACCTTCAGTTAGTAGCGGGAATCACCAGAGCAAACATTGAATCACTGAATCGCTCTGGGGTTTATTCGGTGAAGCAGCTATCAGAGCTTGATCAGCCAACTGACAAACTTAGTAAGGCACAGGTTGAAAAGCTCTCGCTGCAGGCAAGGCTGCAGCAGAGCATGTATGAAAGTGGAAACGCGAGCTTTGAAGTAACTGACCCGGCGGAACTTGCCAAGCTCCCCGCGCATGATGATGGAGACATCTTCTTTGACCTAGAGGGCTTTACTTTCTATAAAGAACCGGGCGGTCTGGAATACCTGTTTGGTTTTATGGCGCTGGATGATGGAGAGAAGTTTCACTACAGCTGGGCAGATAACCGCGAAGAAGAAAAGGCGTCATTTGATAAGTTCATGCACGATCTTCTCAATAGAATTCAACGTTTTCCCAATGCCAAGATTTATCACTACGCGCCTTATGAGCAGACTGCTCTAAAGCGCCTAGCCGATCGCTACCAGATCTATCAAACCGCCGTGGCAGAGCTGATTGCTGGTGAGTATTTTGTTGATCTCTACCGCGTAGTAAAGAACTCCATCGCAGTGTCGCAAGAGAACTATTCGATCAAGAGTCTTGAAAAATACTACAGCTTTAAGCGAGTTTCAGAGGTTAAAGAAGCCAAGGGTTCGATGGACTTCTACGACCAATACTTGAGCGCTTTGCAAGAAGATCCGGCGAGCGCCGAAAACCTAAAGCGCCAGGTGATTGCATACAACCAAGATGATTGTGCAAGCACACTGGCGCTTACGAGGTGGCTTAGATCTTTAGTAAACCGAGACGTCTAGTGGGATACCAGGACCAAAAGTGGTGGATACTGCACCCTTCTGGATGTATTTGCCCTTAGCGGTCGAAGGCTTTAGTCGAACAACTTCCTCCATCGCGGTGGTTAGGTTCTCTGCCAGCTTTTCAGCTGAGAAGTGAGCCTTTCCGATGATGAAGTGAAGGTTTGACTGCTTGTCGATACGGAACTCGATACGTCCACCCTTGATGTCGGTCACAGCCTTTGCGGTGTCCATGGTGACGGTTCCGGTCTTTGGGTTTGGCATCAGGTTACGAGGACCCAATACCTTTCCAAGCTTTCCAACCTTGCCCATTAGGTCTGGGGTTGCAACCGCTGCATCGAAGTCGGTCCAACCGGCTTCAACCTTGGCGATTAGTTCGTCGCTACCGACTTCGTCGGCACCAGCTGCGCGTGCTGCATCTGCTGCGGCACCATTTGCAAACACAATGACGCGTGCTGTCTTACCAGTTCCGTGTGGCAAGGAAACTGTGCCACGGATCATCTGGTCGGCTTTCTTTGGGTCAACGCCAAGCTTCAGAGCAACCTCAATTGTTGAGTTGGTCTTCTTGCCGGCGGTCTCAACGGCTAGGGCTGCTGCCTCAGCTACTGAGTAGAAGCGACCCGCTTCTAGTTTGTTTACGGCCTCTTGATAGGCCTTTGAGCGCTTTGACATCGCTGCTTTTCCTTTCGGTCACAGTCCGTGGTTGTCTGGGGAAGCGACCCCACCCACGAGCTATTTAGTTGTTAGTTCTTTTCTACGGTGATGCCCATTGAGCGAGCGGTGCCCGCGATGATGTGGGCGGCTGCCTGTAGGTCATTTGCATTTAGGTCAGACATCTTGGTCTGTGCAATTGACTCCACCTGCTGCCAGGACAACTTTGCCACCTTGTCGGTGTGAGGAGTTGCGCTCCCCTTCTTAACTCCCGCTGCCTTCTTGATTAGCTCAGATGCAGGTGGGGTCTTAAGAACAAAGGTGAATGAACGGTCTTCATAGACGGTGATCTCCACTGGAACAACATTGCCTCGCTGGTCAGCGGTTGCGTTGTTGTAGGCAGTGCAGAACTCCATGATGTTTACACCGTGTTGACCTAGTGCAGGACCAATTGGAGGGGCTGGGTTAGCAGCGCCTGCCTGGATCTGCAGTTTGATCAGACCGGTGACTTTCTTCTTGGGTGCCATTTCCTTTTCTTTCCTTAGTTCAGTGGACCGACTTGGTCAAAAGACAGTTCCACTGGTGTTTCTCGCTCGAAGAGCGAAACCAATACGGTGACCTTGCCAGACTCTGGCTTGATCTCCGAAATCGTTCCTGGTAGTCCGGCGAAGGAGCCATCCTTGATCAGGATGCTCTCGCCGACTGAGAAGTCAATCTTGACTGGGATTGACTTAGCCTTAGCTCCGCCGCTGCTCTTAGCGCCAGCCTTGACCTGGGCAACCTCTTCGCTCTCTTGCGGAGTGAATAGCGGCTTGAGCATTTCAAATGCTTCGTTTGGTCTGAGCGGAGTTGGGTTTTGTGAATTGCCAACAAAGCCTGTTACCGCTGGGGTGTGGCGAACCAGTGCCCAGCTGTCTTCGGTCATGTCCATGCGAACTAGCACGTAACCAGGAATGCGAACCTTGGTTACAAGCTTGCGCTGGCCATTTTTGATCTCAATGCTTTCTTCCATTGGCACTTCGATCTGATAAACCTGATCGCCACCTGCGAGTGATTGCTTACGAACTTCAATGTTCTGCTTTACTCTGCGCTCATATCCGGCGTAAGAGTGCACCACGTACCACTTGCCAGGTTGCTTGCGAAGTTCTTCGCGGAAAGTTCTGTATGGGTCATCCGATGCAGTTTCTGCTTCAACGGTTTCAGCAACCGCTGGAATCTCATCAGCTTCCTCGCGGGTTAGTTCGGTTGCTTCTTCAACCTGGAAACCATCGAGTTCGTGAGTTGCTTCTTCCTCGGCAGAGGCTAGGTCAACAGAGTCCAGATCGACGTTCTCGTCAACCGCTGGCTCTGCGATCTCTAGTGGCTCACCGACTGGAGCATCACTGAAATTTAGTTCTGACACCTATTACCTCTTTAGTTTGAAAATACGAAAGTTACAACGTTCAAAAATGCCCAGTCGAGCAGGGAGATGATCACCATGACCACTGCCACGAAGGCGAGCACGACACCGGTGAACTTAACTAGTTCAGTTCTGGTTGGCTTGGTTACCTTGCCAAGCTCCGCCAATACCTGACGAATAAAAAGCGAGAGTCGCTGGATTGGGTTTTTAGCTTTGGCGCTGTCGGCCTTGGCTTTTTCAACCAGATCCTCTTGTGCTCTTTCAATCTCTTCTGCCACTGTTTGACCTTTCTGTAGTCGCAGGGCGGACAGGACTCGAACCTGCAACTTGCGGTTTTGGAGACCGCTGCTCTACCAATTGAACTACCGCCCTAAAGTTGCCATCGCCATCAACCGTGAAC
>JBMSYD010000081.1:0-3324 GCA_049426345.1 Aquiluna sp. | reverse complement strand
CAGGGTTTTGCAGATCTGAAAAAACATTGGTGGTGACTTTGTGTTCTGGCCCTAGAACATCTAGTGCAACAGCAGCCGTTAGAACTTTCATTACTGATGCTGAGCGTTCTGCTTGGTTTTCATTTATTGCAAGCAAAGTTTGGCCAGTGTTTGCATTCAAAACTTCAACGTGTAGCTGCGCAATGTTTGGCGAAGCTAACTGTTTGGTTGGCTGGCAATTGGTCGCGTGAGCAGCAGTTGGAAAAGCTGCCCCAATGACAAGCAGGGAAGAAAGAATTAGGGATTTGGATTTCAAAGACATTGTCCTGCAATCCTAAATTGCAAAGAGTCAATCTCGGCTTTTTTACAGGCGGTTTAGGGTAACCTGATGGAAATCCCCAGCAAAGGAAAATAAATGGACAGCGCGCTAATTCTGGCCTTTGCTGTCACCCTTGGGGCTGGTCTTGCAACAGGCATTGGTTCCACAATCGCCTTCTTTGCTAAGACCACAAACAAGAGCTTTTTTGCTCTCTCAATGGGGTTCTCAGCTGGTGTCATGATTTATCTCAGCTTTGTTGAAATCCTCCCTAAATCAACCGGCTACATCTCCGAATACTTCACGGAGGTTCAAGCAGCAGCGCTAGCTGCAGCTGCGCTGGTTGGTGGGCTGGTAGTAATGGCGATTATCGATGCTCTTGTTCCATCGGGTGCTAACCCCCACGAGAACACTCAGGTCGAGCTGATGGGTGAGACCGTTGATCAAGAAAAGCACAACCAGGCTCTGCTTCGAATGGGACTTTTTGTCGCACTGGCAATTGCTATCCACAACTTTCCCGAAGGGCTAGCAACCTTCTTGCTCGTACTGGATGATCCAGAGATTGGAATTGCGCTGGCGGTTGCAGTGGCAATGCACAACATCCCAGAAGGTATCGCTGTTTCTGTTCCTGTCTACTACGCCACCAAGAGCAAGCTAAAGGCATTCCGGCTTAGCTTCCTCTCTGGTCTGGCTGAGCCAGCCGGAGCGGTTATTGGTTATCTGATCCTGGCTCAGTTCTTAAACCACCTGGTTCTAGGAGTTATTTTTGCGATGGTGGCCGGAGTAATGATCTTCCTGGCCATTGACACACTTCTACCTACTGCCAGAAACTCGGCTAGAGGCCACCTCACGGTTTATGGCGTGATTGCAGGCATGGCGGTAATGGCTGCCAGCTTGATTCTTCTTAGGCTATGAAAAAACCCCATCAAATACTGATGGGGTAATTTCACGAAGAAGTATTTACTTCAGGGTCACCTTGCCACCAGCAGCCTCAATCTTGGCCTTGGCGTCGTTAGCAACATCCTTCTTTGCACCCTCAAGCAGAGTTGAAGGAGCACCATCAACGAGAGCCTTTGCCTCACCTAGTCCTAGACCGGTTACAGCGCGAACCTCCTTGATGACCTGGATCTTCTGGTCACCTGCGGACTCTAGAACGATGTCGAATGAGTCCTTCTCTTCTGCAGCTTCAGCAGCTGCGCCGCCTGCGGCGCCACCTGCTGCAGCAACTGCAACTGGTGCAGCGGCTGTTACATCAAACTCTTCCTCGAACTTCTTTACGAAGTCAGAAAGCTCAATCAGGGTCAGCTCCTTGAATGCATCAATTAGCTGGTCGGCAGTCATCTTTGCCATTTTGTTCTCCTAGTTGTTATTACGTCTTTATTAGTTGGACTCTTGCTTTTGACGCAGCGCGTCTACCAAACGAACTGTCTTGGAAGGCAGTGCGTTGAAGGTGTAGGCAGCCTTGAATAGAGAGGCCTTGATGGCGCCAGCGGTCTTTGCCAGTAGCACCTCGCGGGTCTCTAGATCAGCGAGCTTCTTCACATCCGCATCACTAATTGCGTTGCCGTCCATGTAGCCGGCCTTCATAACTAGTAGCGGTTGGGTCTTTGCAAACTCCTTCAGAGCTTTAGCTGCGGAAACGATGTCGCCGTGCACGAAAGTCACTGCAGTTGGACCTGCTAGTGAGTCATCGAGCCCCGCAACGCCGGCTTCCTTAGCGGCAATCTTTAGAAGGGTGTTTTTTGCAACTACATACTTTGCGTCATTAGCCATTGAGCGACGAAGGGTCTTAAGCTCCGTCACGGTGAGTCCGCGGTATTCAGTCAGATAGATTGCGTTCGAGCCAGCAAATAGCTGCTTTAGCTCGGCAACCGTCTCTTTCTTCTCTGCCATGGCACTCCTTTTATTGGCGCCGGCTAGAAAAACAAAAATGCCCCAGCGCAAATGAGGCACTGGAGCAAAAGGCTCTAATTCTCACCTGCGCAGGCCATCACTTTCGTGATCCTTAGTAGTTCAGGGCAAACCCTAGAAATTCTTGGGATTACCTTGACCTATACCGGCGGTCTTTGGCTCCCTGTAGCTTATTTGGTCGCTTACCATCTCGCAAGCCCGGCTTTTTCTTGGGTCCCTTGGCCGATCCCTCAAAGCGGCTGTCACCGAAGTCGAGCTGGTCTAGCACTGGCGGAGGAGCAATCGGGCCAGCTAGCTCAGCCAGCAGTGGGTCTTCCCCAACCACCTCTGAGTAAATGGCTTTGCGCTCGGATCTTTCGAGAATTCCCTCGATCTTGCGGGTTCTGCCGGCTGGAACGATGGAAACTACGATTCCCTTGCGGCCTGCTCGGCCAGTTCGGCCGGCGCGGTGAAGGTAGGTCTTGTAGTCCTCCGGCAGATCAACCTGGATCACCAGCTTCACATCATCAACGTGAATACCGCGAGCGGCGACGTCGGTTGCTATTAGCACTCTAGTAAAGCCCTCGCTGAAGCGAGCTAGGTTTCTGGTTCTCTGAGACTGGTTTAGATCTCCGTGCAATCTGGCTGTCGGAATACCGGCGTCGTTCAAAGATTGGGCCAGTGCTTCTGCAGTTTGCTTGGTTCTAACAAAGACGATGGATTTTCCTGAGCCCTGGACGAGACGGTGGAAAACACGTGAGCGGTATCTAGGCTCTGTAACCAAGACTCTGTGTTCGATGTCTAGGTTCTGCTCGGTCTCTCCCGGCACCTCATAAACAAAAGGGTTGGTGAGGAACTTTTTGACTAGCGATGCAACCTGCTTGTCCAGGGTTGCTGAGAAAAGAAGCTTCTGTGATTCACCGGTAGCGGTGAGGATTCTGGTTACGGGTTCGATAAAGCCAAGCTCTGCCATGTGATCGGCTTCGTCGATCACAACTCTTTCAACCTCTGATAGGTCAACAACTCCCTGTTCCATTAGGTCTTCCAAGCGACCTGGTGTTGCAATTGCGATGTCAACTCCGCGGTTCAAAATGCGCTCCTGCTTGGACTGCGGAACACCGCCATAAATGGTGGTGGTG
>JBMSYD010000080.1:0-3324 GCA_049426345.1 Aquiluna sp. | reverse complement strand
ACACCACCGATGACAACATGCTTCGCGATGCACTGCTAGAAAACCTTCACCGAGCAGACCTAAACCCAATCGAGGAGGCCAGCGCTTACAAGCAGCTACTCGAAGATTTTGGAATCACTCAAGATCAACTCGCTGACAAGCTAGGTCGCTCTCGTCCTCAGATCACCAACACCATGCGTCTTCTGAAGCTCCCCCTGGATGTTCAGTCAAAGCTTGTCGGTGGAGCACTCAGTGCTGGTCACGCCAGAGCGCTTTTGGCAGCAGCCGACGATGAAACAATGCGCGATCTTGCCGGAAGAGTAATTCGCGAAGGGCTATCTGTTCGCGGCCTCGAAGAGCTAATGGCATCGGGTGGCGTAAAGACGAAGAAGCCAAAGATCAAAGCTGGCACCAAAACCGAAATGCTTTCCGAGCTCGCTGATGAGCTTGGCGAATACCTAAACACCAGAGTAAAGATTTCAATCGGTCGCAAGAAGGGACAGATTGTTATTGAGTTTGGATCAGTTGCGGATCTTCGAAGAATCGCAGACGAGATTCAAAAGAAAAACTAGCGAGAGCGCTCGATAGCTCTAGCAAGTCTTTGAATTCCAACTTTGACATTCTCAGCGGTTGGGTGTGAATAGCAGATTCGAATATTTTCTTTTCCTCTGCCATCACCATAGAAGGCAATGCCAGGGGTATAAGCAACAAGCTCTTCAACTGCAATTGGCAGCATCTTCTTGCCATCAATTCCAGAAGGCAAGCTAACCCAGAGGAAGAATCCTCCCTCAGGCTTAGTGGTTTGCAAATCCGGCAAGAACTCGGCTAAAGCTGAGATAGCAGCATCGCGCTTGGTTTTGTAGAGACCTCGGTAATCAGCAATCTGTTTTTGCCAATCACAAATCGATAGGTATTCCGAAACCATCATCTGAGCAAATGTTGCTGGCGACAAAATCGCAGACTCGTTTGCCAAGACCAATTTCTCTCTGATTGCAGGTGGTGCTAGAACATAACCAACTCGAAGCCCGGGCGAGAGAATCTTTGAGAAAGACCCTAGATAGATAATGCTGTCTTCATCCCTTGCTCTAAGAGCGCGAGGGGGAGGGTTGTCAAAGTAAAGAAGGCCATATGGATTGTCCTCGACAATCAGGATTCCTCTTTCCTTGCACACCTCAATTAGCTTGTCTCTTCTTTCCTCGGAAAGAGTCACGCCAGAGGGGTTAGCAAAGTTAGTGACCAAGTAAAGAAGCTTTACGGTCTTGCCTTCTTCTTTCATCCGATCGGCAGCTTCAGCAACAGCTTCTGGTGAGATGCCGTCGCTGTCGGTATATACGTGTTCGATGTGAGCTTCTTTGTGGCGGAAGATTCCAACCGCACCGACATAGCTTGGCGATTCCACCAACACAACATCACCCTGATCCAAAAACAGATCGGCAACTAGTTCCAGCGCATGCTGGCTTCCAGTTGTAATCATCAGGTTTTCAACCGTGCCCTGGATTCCCTCCAGTGCCATGATTTCCAAAATCTGCTCGCGCAAAGTCGCGTTGCCCTGTCCCGGTCCATACTGCAGCGCAACGTGAGATCTGTTTTTCATTAGCGATTCAAAAGCTGCACGAACCAGATCGTTGTCTAGCGCTGAGACATCTGGCATGCCGCCAGCCAGGGAAACAACCTCAGGTCTGGAGACTGTGGCAAACAGCGCGCGAACTTCGCTGACCGAGAGGTTCTCGGCGCGCTTAGCGTAGGAGTTAGTGAAAAGATCAAAACCTGTTTGATCCGGACGCGATTGAGCCAGTTTGCGCTCCTTTGGGGTTAGCCGAAAGTCTAGCCCCTTAGAAGAGTTAGCTCAGGAATTCGGCCAGCTCGGTGACCAGCGCAGCCTTTGGCCTTGCACCAACCAGCTGCTTCACCATCTCGCCGTTTTTGAAAACTCCCAATAGGGGAATGCCGGTGACGTTGTATTTCATTGCCAGGTCTGGCTCGTTGTCGACGTTCACCTTTGCAACCGTGATCTTGTCGCGGTACTCCTCGGCTAGCTCAGCTAGGACAGGTGAAATCATTCGGCACGGACCACACCACTCAGCCCAGAAATCAACGATTACTGGCTTGTCGCTTTTTAGGACATCCGCCTCGAACTTGTCGGTTGTGGTGTCAATTGGCATAACTACTCCTATTTCGAACTGAGGTAGTGCTCAGCATCTAGTGCTGCAACACAACCCGAGCCAGCTGCCGTGATTGCTTGGCGGTAGGTGGGGTCAATCACATCGCCACAGGCAAATACTCCCGGTAGCGAGGTTTTGGAAGACCTTCCCTCCACCTTGATAAAGCGCTCCGCAGTTAGCTCTACCTGATTCTCAACCAGCCAGACCCTTGGGTCATTTCCGATTGCAATAAATAGGCCATCTAGCTCCAGGTCTTTCTTTTCCCCAGTCTGGGTGTCTTCCAGGACCACCCCAGTGAGCTTGGCATCACCCTTCAGCTCAGCCACAGCCGAGTTCCAGATGAACTCAATCTTGGGGTTATCAAAGCTTCTTTGCTGCATGATCTTCGAAGCCTTCAAGCTGTCACGGCGGTGAATCACGTAAACCTTGGAGGCAAACTTGGTTAGGAAGTTAGCTTCCTCCATCGCGGAGTCACCGCCTCCCACCACGGCAATTGTCTTGTCGCGGAAGAAGAACCCATCGCAGGTTGCACACCAGCTAACGCCGTGGCCTGAAAGTTCTTTCTCTTTCGGAAGACCAAGTTCACGGTAAGCGGCGCCGGTTGCCAAGATCACAGCCTTCGCCTCAAACTCTTGCCCACCACCGGTCTTTACCTTCTTTATCTCGCCCTTGAGATCAACCTCAACCACGTCGTCAAACAAAATCTCTGTGCCAAATCGCTCAGCTTGAGCTTGGAAGTTAGCCATCAGGTCAGGACCCATTAGGCCCTCTGGGAAACCTGGGAAGTTTTCAACCTCGGTGGTCTTCATCAGCTCGCCACCTGGTTCAACCGAAGATGCGATCATCAGCGGCTTGAGCTGAGCCCTCGCTGCATAGATTGCGGCTGTGTAGCCGGCAGGGCCTGATCCGATGATGATTACTTCGCGCATTTATTTATCCTTCAAAAGCTGAAACATAGATAACCATCTATTTATTTCAGCACCAGCCTAGCTAGCTGGCTTTATTTCTGCCTAATCTATCGCGCAAGGCGCGCGTTAGTTCATTTAGTTCCGGCGCCTTTAGCAAAACCAGCATTAGTAAATAGGTAATACCAGCCAAAGATCCAACCAAGACTGAAACCAGCAGCGATGGAACAATTCCACTCATCGCATAAGAGCCCTCAGTAACACCACCCAGCAGCCAG
>JBMSYD010000079.1:0-3360 GCA_049426345.1 Aquiluna sp. | reverse complement strand
ACTGGCACCGTCACCCGCACATCATCGCCATCGCGGGTGAAGACTGGGTGTGGCTTTACTTTGATAGTTACAACCAAGTCTCCATTGGGACCGCCGTTAGGTGATACCTGGCCCTTGCCACGGAGCTTTAGCTTTTGCCCATCTTTGATTCCTGCTGGCACCTTCACACTCACGCTCTCTCCGCGAAGATTGAGCTTGATGGTTGTGCCATTGATTGAATCAATGAAGTTAACGGTCGCGGTTGAGATCAGATCTTGACCGCGCTGGGGACCAAAACCACCAAAGCCTGGAAAGCCGCCCTGCTGAAAACCGCCGCCAAAGAAATTCGAAAAGACATCTTCGAATCCGCCCTGGCCGCCAGCTGTGAAGCGAGCGCCGCCGCCCATTGCACGAATCGCGTCATATTCTTTTCGCTGCTCCGGGTCTGACAAAACGTCATAGGCCTCAGAAATATCTTTGAATCTCGCCTCGGCCTTAGCGTCTCCCGGATGCAGATCCGGGTGATTGTCTTTAGCGAGTTTGCGATAGGCCTTCTTTAGTTCTGCCTGCGTGACGTCCTTTGAGACGCCAAGGATTTTATAGAAGTCCTTTTCGATCCAGTCTTGTGATGCCATGGCTACTCCTCAGCCACAAACACTGCAACCTTGGCAGGACGCAGCAGTCTGTCTCCAACTTTGTAGCCGCGCTCAATCACATCGGCGATGGTTGGCTCAGTCACATTGGCCGAAGGAGTATTCACAATCGCCTCGTGAAACTCAGGATCGAACTTCTCTCCCTTTTCACCAAATGCAACTAGGCCAAGTTTTTCTCCAGCTGCTCGAAGCTTTTGAGCAATTGCAGCCATTGGACCCTCTTCGAGATCCCCGTGCTGCTGAGCTCTGTCGAGATCATCCAGCACCGGCAAGAAAGTCTTGAGGGTCTCAGCCACTGCTAGCTGACGCTCGACTCCCCGATCGCGCTCCACTCGAGCGCGATAGTTCACGAAGTCAGCTTGCAGCCGCTGCAGATCCTGGAAGATTTCTAACTCGCGGTCAATCGCATCCGGCTCGCTGGCTACGGTTTCTTCCGCGCTAACTTGCTCTGGCTGTGGATCTTCCTTGTTAGTTTCTTCCTGCATTACTTCTTGTCCTCTTCTTCGTCATCCACCACTTCAGCGTCAACGACATCCTCTTTGGATTCCTCGGCTGCTGGTTCTTCTGACTTGTTGGAGTAAATCGCCTCGCCAAGCTTCTGCGAAGAAGCAGCTAGCTTCTCCTGCGCCTGCTTGACCTTGTCGATGTCATCGCCGTTGAGAGCGCTCTTAAGGGAGTCGACGTCCTCCTGGACTTCCTTCTTCACGTCTTCTGGCAACTTGTCTTCGTTGTCCTTGATTAGCTTCTCGGTTGAGTAGGCAAGCTGCTCGGCAGCGTTTTTGACTTCAGCTTCCTCGCGGCGCTTCTTGTCTTCAGCTGCGTGAGCTTCGGCGTCTTTCACCATGCGCTCGATCTCTTCCTCCGATAGAGATGAACCGCCAGTGATGGTCATGGACTGCTCCTTGCCGGTTCCCTTGTCCTTCGCGGAAACGTGGACAATACCGTTGGCATCAATGTCGAAGGTGACTTCGATTTGAGGGATGCCGCGTGGTGCTGGGGCAATGCCGGTTAGCTCGAAGTTGCCAAGGCTCTTGTTATCGCGAGTGAACTCGCGCTCGCCCTGGAAGACCTGAATCGAAACCGAAGGCTGGTTGTCATCGGCGGTAGTGAAAGTTTCACTGCGCTTAGTTGGGATTGCGGTGTTGCGCTCAATCAGCTTGGTCATAATTCCACCCTTGGTTTCAATACCAAGTGATAGCGGAGTTACGTCAATCAGTAGAACGTCTTTACGCTCACCCTTGATAACACCTGCCTGCAGAGCTGCACCAACAGAAACAACCTCGTCTGGGTTTACTCCCTTGTTTGGTTCTTTTCCGCCGGTTAGCTTCTTTACTAGCTCAGTTACAGCTGGCATACGAGTTGATCCACCAACCAGTACAACGTGGTTGATCTGGCTTACCTGAACATTTGCCTCACGAATCACATCTTCAAATGGCTTGCGAGTTCTCTCAAGCAGATCAGATGTCATTGTCTCAAACTGCGCACGAGTAAGTGTCTCATCCAGGTTGGCAGGACCATTCTCGGTTAGAGAAAGATATGGCAACTGAATTTGTGCTGTGGTTGCTTGGCTCAGTTCCTTCTTCGCCTGCTCGGCTGCTTCCTTTAGTCTTTGCAGTGCAATCTTGTCTTTTGAAACATCGACACCAGAGGTTTCTTTGAACTTCTTTACCAGGTGATCAACTACCCGCTGGTCCCAGTCATCACCACCGAGTCTGTTATCACCGGATGTTGCACGAACCTGAATGGTTGAAAACTCATCGTCTTTGCCAACTTCTAGAAGTGAAACATCGAATGTTCCACCACCTAGGTCAAACACCAAGATCAGCTCGTCTTCTTTTCCTTTGTCGAGTCCATATGCAAGTGCTGCTGCGGTTGGTTCGTTGATAATTCTTAGAACGTTTAGTCCTGCAATCTCACCGGCTTCTTTGGTTGCCTGACGCTCAGCGTCGTTGAAGTATGCGGGGACGGTAATGACTGCATCGGTGACACTCTCGCCTAGGTAGGTCTCAGCATCGCGCTTTAGCTTCATCAGAATGCGCGCGGAAATCTCCTGCGGGGTGTATTCCTTGTCATCCACCTTGAACTTCCAAGAAGTTCCCATGTGACGCTTGACCGAAGATACGGTGCGATCAACGTTTGTTACTGCCTGGCGCTTGGCGGTCTCGCCAACCAGGATGTTGCCGTCTTTGGTGAAGGCAACGACCGAAGGGGTGGTTCTAAAGCCCTCGGCATTGGCAATGACCTTTGGCTCTCCTGCCTCCAGCACGGTTACCGCGCTGTTGGTGGTTCCCAGGTCAATTCCTACTGCTCTACCCATCTATTTCTCCTCTTTCTAAAGCTTTCGTGGCCTAAGTTGAGCCACATACGCTCAAGTTTATTTATGTCAACCTGGCTGTCAAGGGATAATTCCTGAAAGTTGAGTGTGAATGACTCAAGATTGGATAGAAGTAGGGTTATCTCATGGCAATTTCCACCCCAGAAAGCTTTGAACTGATGGCAACCCTCGAAAGAGCGGGCAGGTTAGAGTCCGCCCACTACGGCATTGCCGTCCTGGTCGACCCCCAGGGCAAAGTCCTAAGCCAGGCCGGAGAGATCAGTCAGCCCATCTATCCACGCAGTGCCCTGAAGCCCCTGCAGGCATTGGCCATGAAACAGCTGGGTTTGCAGCTCCCCGCCGCCGAAACCGCCATCACAATGGCCAGCCACTATGGCACAGATCGCCAGGTTG
>JBMSYD010000078.1:0-3362 GCA_049426345.1 Aquiluna sp. | reverse complement strand
GCCAGCTGACGAGGGGAAACATCGATGTAATCAACATCGGCTGCATCAACCTCAACGATGTCTCCGCGGAAACGAGCGAAGGCCTTTGGTCCCTTTAGGGTGCCATCGGTGTTTAGTGGAGTGTCAGCACCTGCGATTACCTTGCCATCTTCTGATGCGGCGTCTAGGTATTCGATGGTCTTAGAAACCTTGCCACCCTTAACGGCGCGGTAAGGAGTCTCAATGAAACCAAATGCGTTGATGCGGCTGAATGCGGTTAGAGATCCGATCAGACCAATGTTTGGTCCTTCTGGGGTCTCAACCGGACACATTCTTCCGTAGTGAGATGGGTGAACGTCACGCACCTCCATCTGAGCACGCTCTCTGGCAATACCACCAGGACCAAGTGCCGATAGACGACGCTTGTGAGCAAGACCAGCCAATGGGTTGTTCTGATCCATGAACTGAGACAGCTGAGACGCACCGAAGAATTCCTTCAGAGCAGAAACAACTGGACGCAAGTTGATCAGGGTCTGTGGTGTGATTGCTTCGATGTCTTGAGTAGACATACGCTCGCGCACTACACGCTCCATACGAGATAGACCAATGCGAACCTGGTTCTGGATTAGCTCGCCCACGGTTCTAACGCGGCGGTTTGAGAAGTCATCAATGTCATCGGCACGGACAACCAGGTTGACCTTCTTGCCGTTCATCTTGATGGTGAACTCAGCGCGCTGACCAGAGGCTGATGAAACATTGTTTGCTAGCACTAGGTCAAATAGAAGTAGGTACTTCAGGGTGGCAACAATGTCCTCGCGAGTTAGCGTGGTGATGTTGGCATCCTGCTCGATCTGCAGCTTGCGGTTGATCTTGTGACGACCTACGCGAGCTAGGTTGTAGCGCTTGGACTCGAAGTAGGTGGCTCTTAGCCATGCCTCAGCAACTTCGCTACCGGCAGCCTCGCCTCGCACCTTTCTATATAGCTCTCTTAGAGCTTCTTCCTTGGTGTTGATGCCGGAGGGGTAAACCTTCGACTCGTCATACTCGAGGGTTCTTTCGATGATGTCCTCATCGAAAGTTAGACCCAGTGGGCTTCCCTCAACTGCGGTCTTTAGATCTGCAAACTCTGCACGGATTTCATCCTTGGTGTAGCCAAGAGCCTTCAGGAAGATGGTTGCAGAGACCTTGGTCTTGCGATCCACCTGCACCTGCAGAATTGGCTGACCAAATCGAGCTGCAGGCTTTCTTTCGTCCTTCACCCACTCAGTGAGGAACTCAAGATAAGAACCGCGGCTTGGAATGATCTGTGCTTTGTTGTTTCTAACGTCTAGGTTTCCAGTGGTGTTAGTTGAAACAGAGAAGTAAACACCAGGTGAGCGAACAAGCTGTGAAACAACTACGCGCTCGGTTCCGTTGACGATGAAGGTTCCCTTGCCGGTCATTACCGGGAAGTCACCCATGAAAACTGTCTGGCTCTTAATTTCACCAGTTTGATAGTTGGTGAACTCGGCCTTGATATAAAGAGGTTGAGTGTAGCTCTTACCCTTTTCCTTGCACTCCTCAGGAGTGTATGGCGGATCAAAGAGGGTTGGATCTGAGAAGCTCAGTCCCATCTTTGCATCCTGTGCAGCGTTCGAAGAATCCTCGATCGGACTTAGCTCTTCGAATACTTCATCAAGTCCAGTCTTCGCACTCTTGCCAGCGATTGCTCGCCATGCAGGTGCACCGATTAGCCAGTCGAAGGATTCAGTCTGCAGTGATAGCAGATCTGGAATCTCGATTGGATCTTGGTGCTTTGCGAAGGTTGGACGTTGTGCTGAACGGTTGTTGTTTTTTGATTTAGCGTTTTTAGCAGCGGCCAAAGTAAGTACCCCTAGGTAATTGAGTGGTTAGGAGAGCAACCAAAACCTAAAAGCGAGCCAAAATATGCATCGCGCCAAACGACCGCTATATATCGCGTGGCAATGGGTTAGGGAAGCAAGTCTCAATAATAAGGGTGGAGAATTATGCTACGCAATAGGCAATTTTGCTGAAAATTTACTCTTTTGTGACTATTCCCGCTCCCGGGCCCTAGCCCGGTCCATTTCCCTGGCTGCATCCTTTTGTTTTAGGGATTCTCGCTTGTCATAGGACTTTTTACCCTTGCCCAGTCCCAGCTCGACCTTGGCATAGCCATCCTTGAAATACAGGGATATCGGCACCAGGGTGTAGCCGGACTCCTTGGAAGCGCCAGCCAGCTTGGCAATCTCTTTTTTGGCCAAAAGCAGCTTTCGGCGTCTTCTGGTTGAGTGATTGGTCCAAGATCCTTGTGTGAATTCTGGGATGAAAGCATTTTCCAGCCAAACTTCTCCCCCGTCCACCGTCGCATATGAATCATTCAGGGAACACTTTCCCTCGCGCAGTGACTTCACTTCTGTTCCGGATAGGACAATGCCAGCCTCATAGACGTCTTCTATGAAGTAGTCATATCTGGCCCGCTTATTGCTAGCGACCAGCTTCTGCCCTCGCTCGCGTGGCATGGTGTCCTCTAGTTCCTAATGTGGCGATAGGTGGATACTCCTGACGCCAAGACAGCGAGGATAGCACCAACCGCTAAAACAATGGGAGCAATTAACAGCACGTCCGTTAGCGACACCAGGTTGGTGAACGCGACCTGAGCTGCCAAGGCATCAGTCAGATAAACCTGCACCGCAATCGCCACCACCGTTATTGAAAGCACTCCGCCCAGAAGCGAAGCAAACAGCCCTTCCAAAATAAACGGCAGCTGAATCGAAAAACTCGATGCTCCAACCAGCCGCATGATTGCCAGCTCTCTTCTTCTTGAGAAGGCGCTGAGGCGAATAGTTGTGGTGGTGAGAAGTGCTGCGCTGAACAGCATCACCGCTGCCACGCCTCCTGCCACCAGTGTTCCTGTATTTAGAAGTCCAATAATCGGATCAAAGTAAGCGCGCTGGTCTTGCACCTGTGCAACACCTGGTTGATCTGCAAATGCTTCAACCACCAAGCTTGCCTGTTCTGGATTGGCAAGTGAAACCCAGTAGGCGGCATTTAGCTGCTCAGCTGAAAGAAACTGCGCTGCTGGTAAATCTGCATTCTCGGTTAGCAGTCGGTCGTATGCCTCCTGCTGAGTTTCAAAGTAATACGTATCTATGTAGGGCTTTAGTGCATCTGACTTCAGCTGCCCAGCAACTGCATTCTGCTCATTCTCAGTGATTGCTCCGGTTGGACATTCAGAATCAGGTGAGTACTCATTGCACAGGTAGATAACTAGCTGAGCTTTGTCATACCAAAAGTTCTTTAAGTTTCCAATCTGCACCTGCAGTAGCGCCGCTGTTGCAACGAAGCTAAGCGATACGAAGGTAACCAAAACAATTGAAAAAAAC
>JBMSYD010000077.1:0-3556 GCA_049426345.1 Aquiluna sp. | reverse complement strand
TATAGAAGTAGGTCGGAAGCTCCATGCTAGAGATGGCATCTTCGTAGTTCAAAAGACCAAGCTCCTGGGGTGGAGAGAAGACGCCTCCAGCTCGAATCTCTTTGTATGGTCTTAGCGATGACCAGAGAGTCCAAAGAATTGGGAAAACCCAGAGAATGGCAAAGACGCCAATAAAGATTGAAATCAGTCTGTCTTTGATGTCTTGGGCGTAGAGCTTCTTCTTTTTCTTCTCGGGCAGCTTGATTGTGCTGGTCACTTGACGTCCTCCCTGAACTGCTGGCGGAGGTAGGCAATGATCGGAACGATCGAGAGCAGGAAGAGAATTACTGCGTAGGCGGCACCCTTCATGGAAGCACCCTCACCTGCGATGTTGTTGAACACCAGAACACCCAAAATAGGCAGTCCGCCCGATGAGCCATAGATGATGTAGACCATGTCAAAGGCTCTTAGGGACTCGATGATGGTGATTACCAAGACGATGATGTTTACCGGCTTCATGGCAGGGAAGACCACCTTGCGGAAGGTCTGCCACTCGGTTGCCCCGTCAATGGTGGCAGCCTCTCTCAGCGCTGCATCAATTGCCTTGAGCCCCGCTAAATACAAAAGCATGATGTAACCGATGTGGCGCCAAGACGCCATGATCATAATCACCCAGATGTTGTAGCGGTCATCTCCAAAGAATGAGATTGCCTCAGATATTGGCAGCCCTAGCAACCCGTTCACAAACCCATCTGGTCTAAGCAGGAAGTTCCAGATAATTCCGGTTACTGCCAGTGAAAGAACTACCGGCAAGTAATAGGCGGATTGATAAAACTTGTGACCGCGAATCTCTCGGTCAATTTGATAGGCAAGTAAAACACCCAGCGGGGTTGCAATCACAAAGAACCAAAGCAGCCAGATTGTGTTGACTCTTAGTGCATCCCAGAAGATTGGGGTATTGAAAAGAATGTTCTCGTAATTTGCGAAACCCGCCCACTGGATTGATTCGAGCTTGATGCCGGTCCAGTAGGTGAAAGACAAATAAATGGTTGCAATCGCTGGAAACCAAACCAGGGCAACGTGCAGGAAAGTTGGGATTCCAATAAAGAATCCGAGAGTTAGCGCCGAGGTTTAGTCGGCGCCCTCGTCTCTATAGTCATGCTTCGTAGCTTATTAGGCTAGCGGAGGTAGTGCATCCCACTGTGACTGTAGGGACTCCAGGATCGAGTCAACGCTCGATGGGTCCTTGAACCAGCTCTGGAAAGCAGGTCCAACTACAGGTCCAGCGAAGTCAGGGCGAGTGTCACGGTCGAGGAACTGAGTGATGTACTTAGCCTCGTTCATAACAGCAAGCTGCTGAGTCTGGAATGCGTCGTAAGAGCTGACATCCTGACCATTGTTAGCTGAGGTCATTGGAATGCCAGTCGCGAGCATTGCGTTAACACCCTCGATGTCACCTGCGAACTTGATTAGGTCCTTACCACCGGCGTTGTTTGCACCGTTAGCAGCAACACAGAAACCATCGATTGGAGCATCGATTGTGTCGCGAGCGTGGTCTGGGTTAATTTCTGGGAATGGAACGATCCATAGGTCGTCGTAGTCTTCCTGGCTCTGCTCGAGGAAGTTGGCGCCAAACCATGAACCATTGAAGAAGAATCCAGCTTGCTTCTGGAGAAGAAGCTGCATAGCTCCATCCCACTCAAGGTCAAGCACGTTGGTGTTCATGTATGGAAGTAGCTTCTCCCAGTGAGCGAAGACGTCCTTCACGCGTGCGTCGGTCCACTTCTCGCGTCCACCTAGTAGGTCAACGTGGAACTGGTATCCGTTGATACGAGCGTTAAGGATGTCGAAGGTTCCCATTGCTTCCCAGCCACCCTTGTCAGCTGAAGCTAGACCAATTAGGCCCTTACCCTTCAGCTCTTCAAGAGCTGCCATGAAGTCATCCCAGTTGTAGATGTCTTCTGGGTTTAGTCCGATCTCCGCCATCATCGACTTGCGGAAGTGCAGACCCCATGGGTACCAGCTCTGTGGAACAAAGTACTGCTTGCCATCTAGACCAGTTGAAGCGATCTTGTAGCTCTCGTTGTACTGGCTACCAATCTCGTTCCAAACGTCAGAGACATCAACCAGCAGACCCTGTGCAGCAAAGAACTGCATACGGAAACCGGCCATCCACTGGAAGCAGTCGTCTGGAGTTCCCTGTAGGTACTGAGAAAGATTGTTTTGGAAAGCGTTTGACTCGGTTGCGTTGTAGGTAACTTCGTTTCCGGTCTTAGCAACATAAGCGTCGACTAGACCCTTGAGCTGCTTGGTAGGTGACTCGTCAACGGTGCGGGCACCGAAAGCGATTGGACCTGAGCTTGCTGATTCACCAGGGGCACATCCGGCCAGCATGGTTGCTCCAGCAATTCCGAGACCACCAGCGGCCGCACCCTTAAGAATTAGGCGACGGTCCATCTCGCGGTTCGAGACATTGTTCAGCATTGAACCTCCTATATTTGGACTCTTGCGACCAGACTAAACCCGCCAATCCGCCAAACTAGGCTGATTTCATAACAAAATAATCACAAACGAACAAATAAGAACAAAGTCGGACATTCTCCCCAACTCCTCACCGCCTAGACTCCCCTCATGCCCAGCAAACACGCAGATGTGGTGATTATCGGAGGGGGCCATAACGGCCTAGTGGCCGCTGCCTATCTGGCCAAGGCCGGCAAAAAGGTCCTGCTGCTCGAAAGACTGGACTATTTCGGCGGCGCCGCCACCTCCATCGAGGCCTTCAAGGGAGTCCCGGCCCGACTCTCCCGCTACTCCTATTTAGTAAGCCTTCTGCCCAAGCAAATCGTTGATGATCTTGACCTAGCGGTTGAGCTGGCTCCAAGACGCTACTCCTCTTATACGCCAAATCCCCATGGCAAAGGTGGCCTGCTAATTGATCGAAATGATCAAACTGCTACCAAGCAAAGCTTTGAGTCAATTGGAAGTAGCGACTTTGAAAGCTGGAACAGTTTCTACTCTGAAACTACGGAGCTAGCTAAAAATCTTTTCCCAACCGTTCTTTCTCCGCTCAAAAGAAGATCTGAGGTAATCAGTCACCTTGGACCTCTTAGCAAGTTCATTGAAAAGCCAATTGGCAAGTTGATTGAAGAATCTTTTGAGTCTGATTTGGTGAGAGGCGTTGTTCTTACGGACGCTCTGATTGGAACCTTTGCTGAAAATGTTGATCCGACCATGCAGGCAAGCAAATGCTTTTTGTATCACGTGATTGGCGGCGAAACAGGAGATTGGAACATTCCGGTTGGTGGCATGGGTGCAATTACTTCCTCAATGAAAAAAGCAGCCGAACGATTCGATGCAGAACTAATTTCTAATGCCGAAGTCACATCCATTTCTGAAGATGGCAAAGTCACCTATTTATTAGATGGCCAGTCGCATGAAGTAACTGCAGAGTTTGTATTGGCAAATGTAGCGAGACCAGAGCTTGCAAGACTGCTAAGAAAATCTTCACCTAAGGCGGAGGGGGCCCAGGTGAAGGTCAACATGCTGCTTAAGCGTCTTCCAAAACTCAAAGAGCAAA
>JBMSYD010000076.1:0-3865 GCA_049426345.1 Aquiluna sp. | reverse complement strand
GATGCGTTGCCGCCCAGAGTTCTAATGACAACGAAATATGCAGCCATCAAACCAAATAGGGCACCCGATGCACCAACTGTTGGAATTTGTGGATTTGATAACCACAAAACCGCAACTGAGCCTCCGACAATCGAGGTTAGGTATAAAAACAAAAAGCGCATTGCGCCGAGCATTGGTTCCAGCTGTCGGCCAAAGATCCAGATTGCATAAGAGTTGAAAAGAATATGCATCGGGCCAGACCAGTCGTGGACAAACCCCGCTGTCAGCATTCGCCAGGGCTCAACAATTGCGAGCACTGGCGCAAAGAAAAACTGATTGGGGAAAAAGCAACCAAATGGCGAGATCTGGCCAAGCCAAATCAAAACATTAACAATTAGAAGAGCCGAGGTGATTGGCGCCTCGGCTGCTCTAGCTAATCTTCTTGCCACTAAACCTTTTCGATGGTGATGGTTTCAATTACAACATCATCCAGCGGGCGATCCTGCGCACCGGTTGAAACTGCTGCAATCTTGTCGACCACCTTGCGGCTTACCTCGTCCACAACCTCACCGAAGATGGTGTGTTTGCCATAGAGCCAGGTGGTTGGTGCAACGGTGATGAAGAACTGGCTGCCGTTGGTGCCCGGTCCTGCGTTTGCCATGGCTAGTTTGTATGGGTCGTTGAAATTAAGTTCTGGGTGAATCTCATCACCAAATTGGTAACCGGGGCCGCCCATTCCGGTTCCAGTTGGGTCTCCGCCCTGAATCATGAAGCCTGGAATGATGCGGTGGAAAATAACTCCGTTATATAGAGGTCCGCTCTGAGGAGCACCGGTTCTTGGGTGCTTCCACTCGATTGAGCCAGTTGCCAGGCCCTCGAAGTTTTCGACTGTTTTTGGAGCGTGTAGACCAAAGAGGTTTACCTTGATTGCTCCGTGATTGGTGTGAAGAGTTGCTACTGAGGTTGGATTTGTCATTGCTCCATTGTGTCAGATTTCACTCCCTGATTTGCTGACTAGGCTAAAACGGGCCGAAAGGAACAAATGAACGCCATTAGCTTTGACTCTCTGGTCAAGCAATACGGCAAACAATCTGCCGTAAACAATCTCTCTGCCACCGTGCAAGCTGGCAGAATCACTGGATTTTTGGGACCAAACGGTGCAGGAAAATCTACGACTCTTCGCTGTCTCGTTGGTCTTGCTAAGCCAACCAGTGGTGAGGCAAAGATCCTTGGAAAGAATTATCGAGAGCTGGAAAATCCACTGCAGAAAGTTGGAACGGTTCTAGACAGCCGCGGTTTTCACCCAGCACTTTCTGGAAAGAAGAATTTGCAGGTAGTTGCAGCGGCCGCTGGCATCGCAGACAGCAGAGTCGATGAGGTTCTGGAGTTGGTTGAACTCACACAGGCTGCAAAAAAGAAGATGAAGAATTACTCGCTTGGCATGAAGCAAAGGCTTTCACTCGCCGGAGCAATTCTTGGAAACCCTGAGATTTTGATATTGGACGAACCGGCAAATGGATTAGATCCTGCAGGAATTGCTTGGCTGAGAAAATTCTTAAGGGGCCTGGCGGAACAAGGTCGAACCATCTTGGTTTCCTCTCACCAGCTGGCAGAGATGCAGAACACTGTGGACGACGTGATCATCATCAATCACGGAAAGCTAATTGCAAGTGGCCCAATCAAGGATGTAATTGGCGGCGGAACGCTAGAAGAAGCATTCTTGCGACTAACGGAAGGAGCAAACTAATGATTGCTCTTTTCAAATCAGAGTGGCGCAAGCTGGTTTATGTTCGCGCTAACTGGGGGCTGTTGGTTGCAGCGACCTTTATCTCGGTCCTGTCAGTTGTTGTTACACCTTTCATTCTTAGCAGTGGTGATGCTGGCCAACTCTTTGGGTTGGGTCTAGATCAAACAGCTGCTATTGATGCAACCTATGCCAACGGTATTTCTGGCTACATCTTCGCGATCATTCTCGGCATCATGCTGATGGCCGGTGAGTTTAGACATGGAACAGCGGTTGCAACTTTCCTAACCGCTCCAAAACGTGGCGTTGTGCTCTCGGCCAAGTTAGCCATTGCGGCCCTTGGTGGAACACTTTTGATGATCATCTCGACAGGGCTTTCGCTTGCCGCTGGCTACTTTGTCCTACTTGGATTCGAAGAAGCAGCCGATCCAAGTGATAACTTGTTTTTGAACACCATGCTGGCGGCCGCGCTGAGTGGTGCGGTTCTTGGAGTGATTGGCGTTGCCATTGGCACTTTGATCAGAAACCAGATGCTGGCAATTGTTGGAGCCTTGGTTTACCTATTTGTGGTTGATCCGCTGCTGTTGGCGCTCTGGCCAGACACAGGCAAGTTCCTGCCATCGGGTCTAATCACCGCAATGCTCTCAATCGACATCTCGGCACCAGAGCTTGGTTTTGACACCACTAATTACCTGCCAGCACTAACAGCAACCCTGGTTTTGCTTGGTTATGGTGCGGTTTTTGCCTTTGTTGCAATCGCCACGAGCCTAAGGCGTGACATCGACTGATAAAGCTGGAAAGATTCCAGTTATGAGCAAAGTCGCACTAATCACAGGCGCAGGATCTGGTTTTGGCCTAGGCCTAGCAAAGAAACTTGTTGGCAAGGGCTGGGTTGTTTATGCAGCTGACAAAAATGCCAAGGCCGCCAAGGCGACAGCCGAATTTGGTGCAATACCCCTAACCATGGACGTCACTAGCGACTCATCGGTTGAATCGGGAGTCAAAAAGATTATTCGCGAGCAAAAGCGAATTGACCTCCTTGTTGCTAATGCCGGATATGGAAACTTCTCTTCGGTGGAGGAGACCAACTCTGAAGCGGTAAGACAGATATTTGAAGTCAATGTCTTTGGCGTTGAAAGATGCATCAAGGCAGTTCTTCCCCAAATGCGCAAGCAAAAGAGTGGCCGCATTGTCATGACCACATCCGTGGTCGCTCACGTTTCCCTGGTCGGACTTGGTTGGTATGCAGCGACCAAGCACGCTATCAAAGCTGTTGCCAATGCTCTTCGCCAAGAGGTTAGACACCTTGGTATTTCAGTCGTGACTGTTGCGCCCGGAACTTCCAAGACTGGTTTTGGATCAATTGCGTTTGGTCATCTTGAAGAGGGCAGAGCAATCAGCGAATATGACGGCGTGATGCGAGGGCTGAACAAGTGGCTTGGCGGTCTCTACAGAATCTCACCGGGACCAAACAAGACAGTGAACAAACTGTTTCGCGCATCAACAGCAGGAATTCCAAGGGCGCACTACCCCGTTAGTTGGGACGTTCGTGCACTAAAAACTATTTTCTATGTGATTCCCAGAAGCGCACTCGACGGATTTGTGCTTTGGCTGGCGAAAAAGTAAAACGCTCAATTGGTAGCTGGGTTGTCATCTCAGCTTTCTTGTCATCTGGATTTTTGCATTTAGTAAATCCTTCGGCTTTTTTGTTTTTACTACCTGACTGGACGCCGCAACCACTGTTGCTGGTTTATCTCTCAGGTGTTGCAGAAATTCTTGCTGCAGTTGGTTTGCTACTAAGACAAAAGTGGGCACCGGTTTTCACAGTTCTGGTCTTGATTGGTGTCTGGCCTGCGAACTGGTGGTTTGCCATTGATGCCATCACAACCAATCCAGAAATTGCTCTATTTGCCTGGCTTCGGCTTCCGCTTCAGCTCCCACTTATCTGGTGGGCATGGAAATCCCCTATAAATCAGCCCAAATAGGTCTGAATAATCCGGAATTGCGAGCCTCCGAAGGAGGTTGTTCTAGGCAGGAGGTTCAAATGAACGTTTTCGGAGTCGCCGTATTGGTGGGTCTAGTTCCAGTGATGCTGATTGTTGGCGCGCTGTTTCTCACACCACTTCTTTCCTACTACGCGGG
>JBMSYD010000075.1:0-3952 GCA_049426345.1 Aquiluna sp. | reverse complement strand
GAAGAAGTACGACCCAGTAGTGCGCAAGCACGTTGAATTCCGCGAGGAGCGCTAAATAAATGGCTAAGAAAAGCAAGATTGCCCGCAATGAGCAGCGCAAGGTTGTAGTTGAGCGCTACGCAGAAAAGCGTGCTCAGCTTAAGAAGACACTGGTCGACCCAAACGCAACCGCTGAGGCACGTGAAGAGGCGAGACTAGGCCTGCAGAAGCTTCCTCGCAACGCCAGCCCAGTTCGTGTTCGCTCTCGCGATCTAGTAGATGGCCGCCCTCGTGGTGTTCTATCTAAGTTCGGAGTTAGCCGTGTTCGCTTCCGCGAGATGGCACACAAGGGAGAACTTCCTGGCATCACAAAGTCATCTTGGTAATAAAAACTTTTGGACGACCCGCCTAACTAGGCGGGTTTTCTTTTATCCAAATCGGTCAATTTGGACCAAAAGGGACAAAAACCGCGTATTTATGCGGTTTTCTATCCAACACGCCGAGAGATGCCTGCTAGCCCTTTATTTACGGGCTATAAGTTGGCAGTGACATTTATGTCCCTAACAACTCCAGGAGGACCACATGAACAAGAGTGAACTTGTTGCCGCGATTGCAAGCCACACAGGCGAATCGCAAGCTGCTGTGGGCCGCGTGATTGATGGCTTGTTTGACACCCTGATGGTTGCCCTAAAGCAGGGCAAGAAGGTAACCATTCCTGGTTACCTAAGCGTCGAGGTAGGTCACCGCAAGGCTCGCACCGGTCGTAACCCACAGACTGGCGCCACCATCCAGATTGCTGCATCGAACACCGTAAAGGTGTCTGCAGGAAGCAAGATGAAGGCTGCAGTTAAGTAGTTTTTAGAAACTCTTCAAGCGGCGCCCAAAGCTGGGCGCCGTTTGTGTTTAAGCCATAGGGTTATTTCATGAATCAAAAAAGCCGCGCCTGGTTTTATGTCACCCTGCAGTTTCTGCTGATTTTCCTGCTGGTTTTATCCCCTCGAATGGAGCAGCCCTACGGCGCTGCCAGCGAGGTAATCGGGATCATCGGAGTTGGCTTTATTTTGCTCGGTTCCGCTCTTTTGCTTTACTCATTCTTAGGCCTAGGTAATTCACTCACCGCCCTGCCGATCCCAAAGGAAAACGGGCAGCTTGTCACAAGCGGGCTTTATTCAAGGGTTCGTCACCCGATTTACTTTGCACTTCTACTCATGGGCTTTGGAGTACTGCTGGACAGCGGCTACTGGCCACAGGTAATTGTCTATCTGCTTCTTTATTCTCTTCTGAGCCTGAAGGCAGATTGGGAAGAGAGCATGCTGCGCGAGAAGTATCCGCAATACAAGGCCTATGCCGAAAAAACTCCACGCTTTTTCCCGAGGCTCGGTAGGTGAAACAAACAGCAGCCTCTAGCATTCTGCGCAGCATCGCACTTGTTGCATTGGCTGCGCTGGTTTCAATCACCATTGGTTTATTGCTAGGCGGGGGAGCCGAACCACTAGCACTGGCTGACCCGGGACCTGCAGTTCGCTGGGGACAGCCCATCAGCAAGTTGATTCTGAACATGTCGATGGCGGTTGCCATCGGATCGCTAGTGCTCTCGGCATTTGCTGCCAATCAAGAAGAGAGAAGGAAGCTGCAGCCCGTTATTAGCGGGGCTGCGAGTTTGTGGCTGGCAGCAGCTGCCACCTACTTCATCCTCACTTATCTCAATGTCTCAGGCAGCACCATCTCCTATGGCCCGCTGTTTAGCGAGGGGCTCTGGCTGTTTGCCACCGAGATCGAACTGGGCAACCTGCTAGCGGTCAACCTTCTATTCGCACTTCTATTGAGCCTTAGCACCATCGCCTTTCAAGGCCAGCGGATGGGAGCGGTCAACACTGCTATCGCTTTCGCAGGCCTCTACCCACTAGCTGAGAGTGGCCACGCATCCTCGGATGCCGGACACTCACTTGCTGTGAACTCAATGCTTTTGCACCTGGTTGGTGTCACGGTCTGGGTTGGTGGTCTGGTTGCACTGTTCGCTCTATTCAGTAAAGGTGAGCGATCATCGGTTTTGGTGGCTAGGTATTCCACGCTAGCTCTTTTGTCGTTTGTGTTGGTTGCAAGCTCGGGTTTGGTCTCGGGATTCATTCGCCTTTATCAGCCCTCTGATTTGGTTAGTCCCTATGGACTTTTGTTGATTGGCAAAGCAGCACTGCTGCTTGTGCTTGGAATGCTGGGAGTTCGCTATCGAGCGGGGCTAGTTGAAAAGATCAAAGAGAAGGCTTCTGCTTTTTGGAACCTGGTTGCCTTTGAGCTGTTTGTGATGGGACTGGCGATTGGACTTGGAACGGCGCTCGCTGCAACGCCGCTGCCAGAAAATCCAAACGAGTTTGCTCCTCTCACCCCAGCAGAGATTCTCACCGGCGACCCTCTGCCACCTGAGCTAACACCAATTGGCTGGATCACCACTTGGGATATTGATCTGCTGTGGTTGGCGGTTGCGGTTATTTCCATTGCACTTTATTTATACGGCGTAATCAGATTGCGCTCGCGCGGTGATAGCTGGTCGATTGCCAGAACTGTGTCGTGGGTAGCGGGAATGCTGGTGCTTTTGTATGTGACAAATGGTGCACCAAATGCCTATCAAGAATTTCTTTTCAGCATGCACATGGTTGGTCACATGATGCTCTCGATGCTGGTGCCAGTTCTGCTTGTCCCAGGAGCACCGGTGACTTTGATTACCAGGGTGCAGCAGGCACGCAAAGATGGTTCGTGGGGACTTAGAGAGTGGGTGCTGTGGGCAGTTCACACCCCCTACGCCTGGTTTATTTCACATCCGCTGTTTGCCGGTTTGAACTTTGCACTCTCGCTGGTGCTGTTTTACTACACCCCACTATTTAGATGGGCAACCGAAGAGCACCTTGGTCACCAGTGGATGATTGTTCACTTCTTGATTACGGGTTATCTGTTTGTGCAGTCCTTGATTGGCGTTGACCCCCAGCCCCACAAACCTTCCTATCCACTAAAGCTGATGCTGCTGATTGGAACCATGGCATTCCATGCTTTCTTTGGTCTTGGCTTGATGAATGAAAAGAGCCTTCTGTTAGCCGACTGGTTTGGTTCGATGGGCAGAACCTGGGGCGATGATCCGCTAACAGATCAGGCTGCAGGTGGGGCTTTTGCGTGGGGCGTCGGTGAGATTCCAACCATCATCATTACTCTTATCGTGGTCTGGCAGTGGTCCAGGTCTGATGATCGGGAAAGAAGAAGACTTGATAGAGCCAGTGACCGAAGCGGCAACAAGGACCTTTCCGATTACAACGAAATGCTGGCAAAGATCAATAAAGCTCCGGATCAACGATGATTGTTGAGCTTTCGGATGAACAGCGCGCTCTGTTTGATTACATCGAGCTAACCGACAATCACGTCTTTGTCACAGGTCGTGCCGGCACAGGAAAGTCCACCTTGCTCAGCTATCTCACGGCCAACACCGAGAAGACTTTTGCGGTTTGTGCTCCAACTGGTGTAGCTGCGTTGAATGTCGGTGGTGTAACGATTCACTCTCTTTTCACTTTCCCACTTGGTGTTCTGGGAGAAGTTGATATTGGCCGTCATATGTCAAGACGAACCAGAGAGGTTTTGAGAGCACTGGACATGCTGGTGATTGATGAGATCTCCATGGTTTCGGCAGACATGATGGATGCGATTGATAGGGCCATGAGAATTGCTCGGGGCAAGAAGAAGATTCCGTTTGGTGGCGCGCAGATAGTGATGTTTGGCGATCCCTACCAGCTTGCACCAGTTGCCCCGCACGACCCGCAAGAGCGCAAATACATCGACGACAACTACCAGTCGCTCTGGTTCTTCGATGCCCATGTTTGGCGAGAAGCTGGCATTGAAAGATTTGAACTATCTCAGATTTTCCGCCAATCAGATGAAAGATTTAAAGAAATTCTCAATGCTCTGCGCGATGGAACAATCACCAAAGAGATGC
>JBMSYD010000074.1:0-3987 GCA_049426345.1 Aquiluna sp. | reverse complement strand
GACGACGCCAGAAATGCATTTGCATTTCGAACAATTGAGCCAATGTTTAGATCGTGCTGCCAGTTTTCAATTGCGACATGAAAGGGGTGCCGATGCGAATCAAGATCTTTGACTATCTCTTCCATTTTCCAGTAGCGGTATTTATCAACAACGTTTCTGGTGTCGCCCTCGCTAAGCAGCTGCGGATCAAACTTTGAAAAATCTGGATGCGAGGAAGCGTCTCCCTGGTATGGCCCCACTCCCCAGGTTGGTTGGGAGATTGGCTTGGGTGTCTCGCTATTCACCACTACAGCGTAGAGCTAGGATTTGCTCATGACTAATCGTTCCCATGTTGTCTCTTGGCTAACCGACATGGATGGTGTGCTTTGGCACGAGGGCAAGCCAATTCCTGGAGCACAAGACCTAATTGACAAGTGGCTGAAGAACGAAACTCCGTTTTTGGTACTTACGAACAACTCCAGCTTCACTCCGAGAGATTTGGCAGCCAGACTGCAAGCCGGTGGGCTAAATGTTGCAGAAGATCGCATTTACACCTCTGCCATGGCAACCGCGGACTTTCTAAACAATCAAAAACCCAATGGAACTGCGTTTGTGATTGGTGAAGCCGGAATTCTCACCGCCATGCATGAGATTGGCTACGTGATGACAGAAGTTGAGCCAGACTTTGTTGTGCTCGGTGAAACTAGAAACCTTAGCTTTGATGCTCTAACCAAAGCGGTTCGCCTGATTGGCAAGGGCTCAAGATTCATTGTCACCAATCCAGATGTGACAGGCCCGTCACTGGAAGGTCCGATTCCAGCTGCTGGATCAGTTGCTGCACTAATCACCAAGGCAACTGGAAGAACTCCCTACGTAGTTGGCAAGCCAAACCCGATGATGTTTAGAAGTGCGATGAGAAAGATAAAAGCACACTCTGAAACTACAGCCATGATTGGTGACCGCATGGACACAGACGTTGTCGCAGGTATTGAGGCTGGCCTTCACACCATCTTGGTGAGAACTGGAATCTCAAACGATGCTGAGGTTTTGAAGTATCCGTTTAGACCAACCGAGATCATCAACTCAGTTGCAGACTTGGTTTAGTTATCCAGCTGCTTGATGTATTTGTTGAAAGAAACAAATAGACCTGCAATTAGCACGCCAATTGCCAGGATTGTGTAGACAAGTCCAACTCCATAGGCGTCAACAGCGCTTCCAACCGCAACCATTGAAATAAGTGGACCTGCATTCCAAACGGTCATTTCTAACGCGAATACTCTCCCTCGTTTGTCAGCTGGGATTCGCTCCTGAATAACGGTGTTTAGAAGCGGCAGCAGTGGCCCCCAGGCAAGACCAAGGGTGAAGAAGAAGGTAACCATCGCCCACTGCGCTGGCAACTGACTCATCGGCAACATCGATAAACCAATACCTAAAATTCCAACCCGCAAGATGTTTGCATAACTCAGTCGTTTGTGGATCCACTCAAATCCAAGTGCTCCAAAAACAGATGCAAATGCTGCTGCAGAGATTGCAGTGCCAAGTCCCTCGGGATCCCCAAGTGAGTTGTAGTAGGCGGGCAGAACAACCATCTCGGTTGGCAGATAGATAACGGCAAGCGCCATGATGGCAGTCATCATGATGAAGATTGCGGGGTTTGAGAAAAGAACTTTGAAGCCCTGCATGGCAAAGACAAACAGATTGCCCTCTTCTTCTTTTTCATCCTCATGCTGCTCTTCAGCCTTGATAAACGCAGCGAATATTCCGCTTAGAACTGCGAAGCCGGCAACGATAAAGAAGGTGTTGGAAGAGCCAATGTTCGC
Organism: Aquiluna sp.; assembly: GCA_049426345.1. Taxonomy (GTDB): domain Bacteria; phylum Actinomycetota; class Actinomycetes; order Actinomycetales; family Microbacteriaceae; genus Aquiluna. The sequence continues at coordinate 2,188 of JBMSYD010000074.1, read as the reverse complement.
AATCAAAAATGTGGCTAGCGCAGGGCCAACCGCAAAACCAGACGCAAAAAGACCCTCGTGAATTGAGTTGGCGCGATCCAAGGTCATGTTGGCTGGCTTTGCAACATCTGGAATCAAGGATTTTCTTGCTGTGCTGCCACCGGGAGTAAACATCGCCTTGAGAATTCCAATAGTGATCAAGGCTGGGATTGTAAGTACCCAGAGACCGCTAACAATTGGAATTAGAAGTGCAACAGCTCCCGCCAAGATTTCAGCGAGCACCGCTGTTCTTTTTCTTCCGAACTTATCTATGAAAGAGCCAAGGAAAGGCGCAAACAGCAATGTTGGGATAGCGGTGAGTGCAACAACGAGGCCAGCGCTGGTAGCACTACCTGTTAGTTCAAGTGCAATCCAAGGAATTGCGATGAAAGTCATTGAGCCTGAGACAACCGAAGATATTGAAGCTAGTTGCATGAATACAAAAGGCGCGAGCTTGCGCTGCACAACCACCTCGTTCATTAAAGACCCAGGTCACTCAGTGATATAGCGGAGTAATACCTGAAACCCTTAGATTCTATCGCTTCCTTAGCGCCGGTATTTCTGTCGACAACAGTTGCTATCGCTAACACGTTGGCACCTGCATTCACTAGTGCTTCTGCTGCGGTGAGTGGTGATGCGCCGGTAGTTGAAGTGTCTTCGAGAACTACTACATTCTTACCTTTCACATCAGGTCCTTCAACCTGTCTTCCCATACCGTGCTGCTTTGCTTGTTTTCTAACTACAAAAGCATTCAGCACTCTGCCTCGAGCTGACGCTTGATGAAGAATTGCAGTTGCAACTGGATCTGCCCCCATTGTGAGACCACCAACCGCATCGATGTGACCAAGATTTGCTGAATCAATTAGATCCAGCATCACCTTGCCGATTAGTGGAGCTGCTTCGTGATGCAGGGTAGCCCTTCTAAGGTCGACGTAGTAGTCAGCATCAATCCCAGACGACAAGGTCACCTTGCCGTGAACCACTGCCAGCTCTTTGATGAGCTCTACTAGTCGTGGCTTGTCTTGGGAGCTAAAAGTCATAGTTAGAGTTTAGAAGTGCAAATTGCAACCTGGAACGTCAACTCGGCAAGAGCTAGAACTGAGCGCATAGTTCAGTTCCTTGAGCGCACGCAGGTTGATGTTTTGGCCATGCAGGAAATCAAATGCAAGCCTGAACAGTTCCCGGTAGCGCGGCTAGAAGAGATTGGCTACAAAGTCATCGCCCATGGACTAAATCAGTGGAATGGGGTTGCCTTTGCTTACAAAGCAGAGCTTGAACCAGAAGATGTCGAAACTGCATTTCCCTATCAACCCGAATTCAAAGATGTGGTTGAGGCTAGAGCGCTAGGTGCCACATTCAATGGGGTGAGGCTATGGAGCCTCTACGTTCCTCACGGCAGAGCACTAGATGATCCGCACATGCAATACAAACTTGAGTTTCTTGATCGCCTTGCCTCACATGCAGACGAGCTGGTGAATGAGCATCCCGGTGGTCAGGTTGCACTCATGGGAGATTTCAACATTGCCCCACTCGATAGCGATGTCTTTGATGTTGCGTATTTCGAAACGCATATTTCCGAACCAGAACGGCAAGCTTTCAGCGCATTCGAGCAAATCGGTTTTTCAGACCTTCATAGAGAGTTTGTTCCGGTTGGCTACACCTACTGGGACTACCAAGATCTTCGCTTTCCAAGAAATGAAGGAATGCGAATCGACTTTGTTCTCAGCTCGCCTGAGCTAACTGACCGAATTGAAACAGGCAGCATCGAAAGAGATGAGCGCAAGGGTGAGACGCCGAGTGATCACGTTCCAGTTATTAGCAAATTACTTTGAGTGAGACTCTTGGCTAACGACCTCTAGTGCTAATTCGTCATTTCCACCTGCAACATCTACCCGAACAAAGGCTCCATCTTGAATCTTTCCTTCAAGCAACAAGTTAGCTAGGCGATCATCTATTTCCCGCTGCATCAGTCTTCTCAGTGGTCTTGCACCATAGATAGGGTCATATCCATGCTCTGCAAGCCACAGTCGAGCGGCTGGAGTCACACCTAACGTCAATCTCTTCTGTTCCAATCGCTCAGTCAAGCGATCTACTTGAAGATCAACAATCGAACCCAGTTCTTCCATGCTCAGCGCATCAAACAGAACAATGTCGTCGAGACGATTTAGAA
>JBMSYD010000073.1:0-3999 GCA_049426345.1 Aquiluna sp. | reverse complement strand
TCGCTCTTGAGTTCAGAGAAATTCTCGATGATGCCGTTATGGATAAGGGAAAGCTTTAGGTGATCACCACCGAGATGCGGGTGGGCGTTGACATCGTTTGGTGCTCCGTGGGTTGCCCAGCGGGTGTGGCCAATACCGATGTGGGCATCTTGAATTGGGTTTTTCTCAAGTTCCTCAACTAAAACACTCAGTTTTCCTGCTCGCTTGCGGGTTTGTAGCCCAGCTTTGGCATCAATCACCGAGACGCCAGCGGAGTCATAACCTCGGTATTCCAGGCGCTTTAGTCCACCCAGCAGAACATCGAGGGTAGATTGAGGGCCTACGTAACCCACGATTCCACACATGACAGCTAATCTACGGCAGAATAGGCCCTCGTGAGTGCAGCACAGGAGCTAGGCAGCTCCCCTTACGTCGCCATTGATAGAACCGACTGGTCGGTCCTGGCGAAAAACGCGACTGCCCCCCTTAGCGAAGAAGAAGTCCAAAACATCCGAGGCCTTGGCGACTTTTTAGACCTGCAAGAGGTCCAAGAGGTCTACCTGCCGGTTAGCAAACTACTCAGTATCTATGCCCAGGGCACCCAGGCTCTGCACAAAGCCACCGCCGATTACTTTGGCGAAAGAGCGGCCCGAACACCTTTCATAATCGCTGTTGCGGGCTCTGTAGCAGTTGGAAAATCCACCGTCTCACGTCTTCTAATGGAACTAATGAAGCGCTGGGATGGCATCCCAAACGTTGAGCTGATTACAACCGATGGATTTTTGTATCCAAACGCTGAACTGGAAAAAAGAGGACTACTAAACCGAAAAGGCTTTCCAGAAAGCTATGACAGAAAGCGTCTTTTGAACTTTGTGGCAGATGTGAAAAGCGGCAAGGAAGAAGTTTCTGCTCCGGTCTACTCTCACCTCAGCTATGACATAGTCCCAGATCAATTCCAGGTTGTGCACTCACCAGATGTACTAATTGTCGAAGGTTTGAATGTTTTGCAGCCACCAGCCATCGGCCAAGAGGTTGCACTTAGCGACTACTTTGATTTCAGCATCTACATCGACGCAGATCAAGCTGACATCCAGCAGTGGTATCTGGAGCGCTTCTTGCAGCTCTGGAAAACCGCATTCACTAACCCCGCCTCCTACTTCCACCCTCTCACCAAAGAGCTATCCGAAAAGCAGGCGATTCAAAGAGCAGAAGGGTTCTGGCAAGAGATTAATCTTCCAAACCTGAAAGAAAACATTGAGCCAACCCGCTCTCGGGCAACCCTGGTAATGCAAAAGGGGAAACAGCACAGAGTTGAAAAGGTGCTGCTAAGGAAAATCTAGAGCTTTAGTTTTTGCTCAACTAGCACTGCAATGCGCTCTGCCCAGCCCTGGGCATCACCCATCTCACGAGCCTCCACCATCACCCGCACCAGCGCTTCGGTGCCAGAAGCGCGCAGGAGTACTCTTCCATTTCCGCCGAGCTCTGCCTCAGCCTGGCTAACTAGCGCCTGCAAATCCGGCTCTGAATTCACTTTGCTCTTATCTACACCGCTGACATTGATCAGCACCTGCGGATAGGTTTCAACAACTGAAGCTAGCTCGCTGAGCTTTTTGCCGGAGGCAACCATCTCAGCGGCAAGGTGCATGCCGGTGAGGATGCCATCACCAGTTGTTGCATACTGCGAGAAGATAATGTGACCAGACTGCTCGCCACCTAGGGTGTATCCCTCTTTGCGCATTTCTTCCAGCACATAGCGGTCACCAACTGCGGTTTCCACAACATTGATACCGGCCTTTTGCATGGCAACTTTGAAACCCAGGTTTGACATCACGGTTGAGACAACTGTTCCGCGGGCCAGCTCACCACGCTGCTTCATAGCCAGCGCAAGCACTGCCAAAATCTTGTCGCCATCGACGATCTTTCCAGTTTCATCAACAGCCAAACAGCGATCAGCATCACCGTCATGGGCAATACCGAGATCAGCCTTGTTTTCAACCACCGCTGCTTGCAAGGCGCTGAGGTGAGTTGAGCCGAAACCGGAGTTGATGTTGGTGCCATCTGGATCTGCACCAATCACAATTACCTTTGCCCCGGCATCGGTGAAGGCCTGAGGTGAGATTGCGCTTGCTGCACCATGTGCGCAGTCAACCACGATCTTTAGCCCCTCTAGACGATTGCGCATAGAGCTGAGCAGGTGAATTAGGTAGCGATCTTCGGCATCGGAGAATCTGGCAATCTCGCCAACTGCTTCGCCAATTGGCAGCATCGCTTTGCCAAACTCAGCCTCAATTTGATCTTCTGTGTCATCAGGTAGCTTGTGGCCACCGCGCGAGAAGAACTTGATTCCATTGTCAGTGGCTGGGTTGTGAGAGGCGGAGACCATCACACCAAAATCAGCACCCAGGTCAGCGGTTAGGTATGCGCAAGCTGGAGTTGGCAATACGCCGGCATCAAAAACGTCTACCCCCGATGAGGCAAGTCCAGCGGAAATGGCAGAAACGATGTAGTCGGAGGAAACTCTAGGGTCTTTAGCAATTACGGCTCTTGGTCTTTCGCCGCGCTCGCGCGAAGTGGAACCTAAAACAATCGCAGCAGCTTGAGCAAGCTTGAGCGAAAAGTCAGCAGTGATTTCTTTATTCGCAACTCCGCGAACGCCATCGGTGCCAAACAACCTGGCCATGGCGAAATACTAACGCTTGGAGAACTGCGAGGCTTTACGAGCCTTCTTAAGACCAGCCTTCTTACGCTCCACAACTCTTGAGTCGCGGCTTAGGAAGCCAGCCTTCTTTAGGCTTGCGCGGTTGTTGTCCGCATCAATTTCATTTAGAGCACGAGAAATACCAAGACGAAGTGCGCCGGCCTGACCTGCAATGCCGCCACCATCGATTCTTGCTACAACGTCGTATGCACCAGTTAGCTCAAGAACCTTGAATGGGTCGTTGATTAGCTGCTGGTGAAGCTTGTTTGGGAAGTAGTCCTCAAGAGTTCTTCCGTTGACGGTGATCTTGCCGGTGCCTGGTGTTAGACGAACACGAGCAATTGCTTCCTTGCGTCGGCCAAGCCCTGCACCGTTCTGAGTTAGAGATCCGCGTGAGCGAACCTTCTTCGCAGGAGCACTCTCGGTGCTGTAGGTCTCTTCGGTCATTACTTCGTTATCAGCCAAGATCATTTTCCTTACTGGGCTACCTGGTCAAATACAAACTTGGTTGGCTGCTGAGCCTCGTGTGGGTGCTCGCTGCCTGCGTAAACCTTCAGCTTGCGAAGCTGTGCATCGCCAAGCGAATTCTTTGGAAGCATTCCGCGGATTGCTTTTTCAACTGCGCGAACTGGGTTCTTGTCTAGAAGTTCTGCATAAGAGGTTGCAGTTAGACCACCTGGGTAACCAGAGTGGCGGTATGCCATCTTCTTGGTTAGCTTGCTGCCGGTTAGGGCAACCTTGTCCGCATTGATGATGACCACGAAGTCACCGTTGTCCATGTGGGCTGCGAAGGTTGGCTTGTGCTTTCCGCGCAACAGCGCAGCAGCGTGAGTGGCAAGGCGACCCAAAACAACGTCGGTTGCGTCAATGACGAACCAGTTGTGTGTCAGCTCACTAGCCTTTGGCGAATAAGTACGCACGCTAAATTACCTCTTAGTTTCGTTGAGTGATTCCGCGATTGCAGATTCAAACTGGCCCTATTTCCTGGGCCAGTGAGCAAGTCTAGGGGGTTTGAAGCCCCCTGGTCAAACGGAAATTTCCTCAAAACTCCTGATATTTCGGGCTTTTTCGGCCTGTTTTGCCAGCTGGCTGGCAGGCGGGTAGCGAATCTCAGAAAGGCTCAGACCCTGCGGTCCAACCACCTTGAAAGCGCTGGTCCGCTTGGCCTCCTTCTGGATTTTGAGCAGTTCTGTGGCACTGAGCCGGCCTTCCCCAACCGCAATCAGGGCACCAACCAGCGCCCGGACCATGTTGTGACAAAAAGCATCGGCTGAAACAGAAACCAGGATTCGCCCATCCCGCTCTCTTTTCACAGCTAGCTT
>JBMSYD010000072.1:0-4069 GCA_049426345.1 Aquiluna sp. | reverse complement strand
GTCCTCGATTTGAAAGTCCAAGTGGGACGAGCTCAGTTTCAAGGGTTTTGCAGTCAATCAATACAGCAGCATCAGACTTGGCCAGCATTGAGGCCGTTTGATCCATGATTCCGGTCGGCGCCCCAACAACCTCATTCTCGGCTTTTTGACCCAAGAGTGCGATCTCTTGCTTTGAGAATCCCGCTTCCCAAATTTCGTTCAGCGCTATTCCGATAGAGCATTCAATTGCAGCCGATGACGACAGTCCTGCACCAACTGGCACATCCGACACAAAATAGGCATCGAAACCAAACTTTGCCTTTGCCTGCATGGTCCAGGCGACCCCCAGCGGATACAGGGCCCAATCAAGCTGGGTCGGCTTGGTTTGAGAGAGTTCGTATTCGTAAATGTCTTCTGAAAGGCTTGAAGCTACGCGGCACAACATATCTTGGCGTGGGGAAAGTGCGACATAGGTTCTTCGGTCTATGCCAAATGGAAATACAAAACCGTTGTTGTAGTCGGTGTGCTCGCCGATTAAGTTGGCTCGACCAGGAGCAGACCAAACGCCAGATGAATCGTAGCCAAAGGTTTTTTTGAAACCACTTTGTGCTTCAGCAATCACTAAATCACCTCTCGCAGACGAGCAGCGGTCTCCTCCGGAGCTATGTCCGCAACAAAAGCGCCCATCGCACTCTCAGAACCGGCAAGGTATTTCAGCTTGTCGGCTGCGCGTCGAGGAGAGGTGATTTGAAGCATCAATCGCACTCTTTCGCGGTTTTCAATCATCGGGGCTTGGTGCCAGGCAGAGATGTAAGGAGTGGGAGTTTGGTAGTAGGCATCGAAAGCCTGAAGCAGCTTCTTGTAAACGTCAGCTAGCTCTTTTGCCTCATCATCTCGCAATTGGGAGAGATCGCTGATCTGACGCTTTGGAAGCAAATGAGCCTCGATTGGCCAACGCGCAGCGAATGGTACAAACGCTAGGAAATTGTCTGATTCGATTATTTTGCGAGTTCCCGCTTGTTCAAACTTGATTAGTTCTGCAAAGAAATCGCCTTTGAACGAATCAATGCTCTGTAGCAATTTCTCCGTTCGAGGGGTGACAAATGGATAAGCGTAGATTTGGCCGTGCGGATGGTGCAGAGTCACACCAATTTCTTGGCCTCTGTTTTCAAAGGGAAAAACCTGAACAACACCCTTGATTTCCTGCAGTTCAGCCGTTCTGTTCATCCAAGCGCGGACTACAGTCTCAACTCGCTCAATTGGCATTTCGCCCAAGCTTCCGGTGTGGGCGGGGCTAAATACGACTACCTCACATCGACCGAATGAGGTTGTTGCAAAACCAAACCGCTGACCATTTGGAAGATCAATCACATTTGCTTCGGGTCCAAAGGCAGGCCCTTTATTCTCGAAAACAGCAACATCAAACTGATCAGGAAGTTCACTTACGTTGTCTTTAGTGGTCGGGCAGAGCGGACAGGCGTGTGCTGGCGGTAGGAATGCACGTTGCTGGCGGTGAGCTGCAACGGTAATCCACTCGGAAGACAGTGCATCAAATCGCAACTGCGCAGTTTGCGGCCGCTCAGCGGCTTCCCTTGTGTCTGGCTTGCGTGTGGTGGGTAAAGCTGAAGACTCATCGTCAAAGTAGAAAATGTCTCTACCGTCGAAGAGCTTGCCGTCTATTCTGGCCTTCAAGCTGTCCACCTACTCGTCAATCAATAACATTAGGGAGTGCCAAATATGCACCCTGAACAGCAACTGAGTATCGCTCGGAAATCCGAGAGCGCTACCAGTATGGCAGTATTTTCGGCGGTTGGTGCAGCGCTACAGAAGTTGAGCCTTTCCGACACCCCAATAATTGACATCGATCGGGTTCACGCCGCCAGCTCAATGTTTTTCGGGTCAGTCCTAGCTCCTTGGCCAAACAGGCTCGCCAATCACAGATACGAATTTGGTGGCCGGGTTTTCACTACACCGAACGTGGATAAAGACGGCAATTCAAATCACGGCCTGGTTTTCAATCGAGCATTTGAGGTGGCGAGCCAAACCGAGAACAGTCTGCAGTTTTCCTATCAGTTCGGATCCGACGAGAGCTACCCATTTGATGTTTCTCTTGAAATTAAGTTCGAAATTTCTGATACAGAACTTCGGGTGACCTCGGTTGCTCGGAACAGGGGTAGTTCTGCACCTTTTGGTCTAGGTTTTCACCCCTATTTTCTCGTCGGTGACAAGTTCAAGCTAACTGCCGATTTCAGCGAACAAATGCTCACGGATGAAAAACTGATTCCAATTGCTACTAAAGAAATCCCGGGACTTGTTTATAACGGGGGAGCAATGGATGACTGCTTTAGAGGAAGCAGCTCAGTCACGCTAGAAACAGAGAACTACTCTTTGTCGGTGAATCTAGAAAGAGGCTTTGACTACTTCATGCTCTATCGCCCAAGTCTTGACTGCGGTGAAAGCTTGCTTGCAATTGAGCCAATGAGCTGTGTTGCAAACGCCTTCAATTCGAATCCGGATGCGGTTACGTTGGGTGCTAATCAGGAAAAAGAATTTGTTTTCTCAATCAAAATGAACTAGCTGGCAAATCTTTCTCATCTGTTTCGATTGCCAGAATGATGCGTGAAGCAACCTCTTGAGCCGTTTTTCCAGCTGGGAACTTCGGTGCTGTGCCAAAGATTGCCCGATCAGCTAGACCGGTTTCGGTGTGTCCAGGTCTTGCTGATATCACGTTGGTTCCGGCCCTGCGCCACTCTCTCGCTGTCGCCTGCAAGAAACCATTGATTGCAAATTTGGACGCGGAGTATGCGGCAATTGACGGAAGCGCTGTTTCCGCAACAACTCCAGTTAGGTTTACAACGACAGACCGGTCTTTCTTTGCAAGAAGTGGTGCAAGGGCACTAAGAAGTTGAATTGGCCCAGCGGCATTGATTGCAAATAACTGGCTAACTATTTCGGCTGGCGTATCTGACGCCTCACCAAAGGCAACGACTCCACTGGCATTGATGATGCCGTCTAAATCCGCGGACGCGACTAGGTAATCGGTGAGCGTCTTGATGCTTTCCGGTTTGGTGTAATCGAGTAGAAGCCTGACCTCGACCCCAGCCGGGATCCGAGCAGCCGAATCATTGTTGCTCGCTGTTCCCAACACTTGTGCACCCTTTTCCCGTAGCTGCCTGACCAATTCCCCGCCAAGCGCGCCGGAGGCACCACAAACCAAAAAAGTCTTTCCAGAAATGTCCATTGAGGTTATAACTGGCTGAGCAGCGGGCTTATTTCACAATCTGCGGCAATTCCTCAGAATGGGGACTTCTTCGTTGGCTATCGGCAAGAAGTTGCCCGTAGTAACCAAATCGAGACATTTTTGCGACCCCTTACAGCCAGCCGACAAGGGGGTAGGGGTTTAGGCTAAGGTTCTGCGGTGTTGCAGATAGAAATTAATTGGGTGTAATCAATGGCAGATACGCAAAATGGCCAAGTGTCGCTAGATGAGGGCACCAAGGCCCTTTCATCCGGTGTTTCAATTAGAGGCCTGACCAAGAACTTTGGCTCCGTTGAGGCCGTCTCTGGCGTCAATCTGGACATTCCGCAAGGCGAGTTTTTTTCAATGCTTGGACCATCGGGTTCAGGAAAAACAACTGTTCTTCGAATGATTGCTGGCTTTGAAACAGCAAGCGCAGGAAACATTTTCCTAGACGGTCAAGACGTTACTGATCAGGCTCCATTTGACCGAGAAGTAAACACGGTTTTCCAGGACTACGCCCTTTTCCCCCACATGACAATTCAAGAGAATGTTGAATTTGGTCTTCGTGCGAAGAAGTTGCCTAAGGAAGAGAGAGCAGCTAAGGCAACAGAAGCAATCAATCAAGTCAAGCTGGCACATCTGGCTGACCGTTTGCCACACCAGCTATCAGGCGGGCAGCGTCAGAGAATCGCTCTTGCTCGCGCACTGGTTCTGCGGCCAAAGCTTCTGCTGCTGGACGAGCCGCTGGGAGCTTTGGACAAGCAACTGCGTGAAGAAATGCAAGTTGAGCTGAAGAACATTCAAAGGGAATCCAAGATCACATTTATCTTTGTTACCCACGACCAAGAA
>JBMSYD010000071.1:0-4099 GCA_049426345.1 Aquiluna sp. | reverse complement strand
GCCGTGTTCAACGCAGGAAAAATCGAGCAAATTGGCTCGCCGCGTGAAGTTTACGAAAAACCAGCCACTGCTTTTGTTGCCGGATTCCTGGGAAGCTCAAACCTAATTGAGCCAAAAGCTGCAGCAGCACTTACCGGCATTAACCAACTAATCAACATTCGACCCGAGCGAATCAAGCTGGTTGCTGCTTCCGAAACTCCGGCATCCGATGAGCAGGGCGTCCAGGCAACCATCACCGACACCGCATTCTTAGGTGCCAACAGCCTCTACATTCTTGATGCCAATGGCACAACGATGATTGCAACCCGAGTAAATGAAGAATTACCCGGCGAAACCAAGGGTTTTGTCGCAGGTGATCGAGTGCTAGCGAAGTGGAAGAAATCCCACGTAACTAGCATTCCCGAATAATGAGAGGAAACAAATTGAAGCGTAGAAAACTAGCATTTGGTGCTCTGCTTGCTTCATCTTCACTATTTCTTGCAAGCTGTGCAACTGACAGCGGAGAACTGACACTGACAGTGCCAGATGTTCCTATGCAACAGGAACTGGGTGAGTTTGAAGGCGAGCTAAACATCGTTAACTGGTCAGGCTTTGTTGAGCCTGCCTGGACTGACAAGTTCACCGCGGAAACTGGCTGCAAGGTAAATCCTCGCGTTGCCGGCACCAGCGATGAAATGGTCACCCTTATGCGCACCGGCGAATACGACATCGTATCCGCATCTGGTGACGCAGCACTTCGACTAATCGTGGGTGGAGACGTTGCGCCTTTGAACCTAGATCTAATTCCTAACTTCTCTGACGATATTGCGCCAGGTATGAAGGGTCAGATTTATGACACAGTAAATGGCAAGGCATACGGTGTTCCAATCGGTCGTGGTGCAAACCTTCTTCAGTACAACGAAGACGTTACTGGTGGAGCGCCTGAGAGCTGGAGCGTTGTTTGGGAAGCTGACAGCCCATACGCTGGCAAGATCACCGCATACGATGCACCGATCTACATCGCTGACGCAGCTGTCTACCTGATGTACCACAACCCAGAGCTTGGAATTCAGAACCCATACGCTCTCGATGAGACCCAGCTTGCCGCAGCAATTGACTTGCTAAAGCAGCAGAACTCAATCATCGGTGAGTACTGGGCTGACCCAGTAGCACAGATCACTTCCTTCGTCGGTGGCAACGTTGTAGTTGGTACCTCATGGGAAGTTCTGCGCAAGTTCGCAGGTCAGGAGAACATCAAGACCACCCTGCCAGTTGAGGGATCAACCGGTTGGTATGACGCTTGGCTACTGTCTTCGACTGCTAAGAACCCTAACTGTGCATATGCATGGATGGACTACACCAGCACCGCAGAAGTTAATGGCGCTATTGCCATGAACTTCGGTATGGCTCCAGCCAACATCGCATTCTGCTCATCAAGTCCAGAAGCTCAGGCTCACTGTGACGAGTTCGCTGCAGAAGACGAGGAGTTCTTCTCCAGGGTATGGCCATGGACCACTCCAATCGAAGAGTGTGTTGACGGACGTAAGGACGTTCAGTGCACCAGCTTCCAGGATTGGACGAATGCCTGGCTCACTGTAAAGGGCTAAAACTAGTTACTGGGTGGGGGAAACCCCACCCAGTAACTCCCATTCATTGAAAGGAGGAGAAATTGTCTTTGATAACTGAAAAAAAGTCGTCGATGCCAATCTCCTCTTATCTTCATCTGCACCCTAAAGTCCGTCTTCGCGCTTTACTCGCGCTTCCGATGACGTGGCTGGTCGGGGTCTACATCATCTCTTTGTTTTTGCTGCTCATCACAGCATTTTGGTTTATCGATCCATTTACTTCTCGCGTGAGGCCAGGCTTTACGCTTGAGAACTTCATAAGCATTTTCACTGTTCCTGCTTATCTTTCAACTTCACTTCGCACGCTTTTGATTGCTTTGGCAGTCACTGCCGTTTGTATAGTTTTAGCAATTCCACTGGGTATTTATATGGCGAAGGTCGCTCGCCCATGGGTTAGAAACCTTTTGGCTGTTCTAATCACTCTTCCGCTATGGGCTGGTTACCTAGTCAAGTTGCTAGCGATGAGACTTACCTTCACCGAAAACGGATTCATAAACTGGCTCCTTGATCCGCTAGGAATTTCTGGTCCTGGATTTGGAATACCGGTGGTAATTCTTACGCTCACGTATCTATGGTTCCCATACATGGCTTTGCCAGTTTTCACTGCAATCAGGCAAATTCCCACCAATCTTTTTGATGCCGCAGCAGACCTAGGTCAAAAAGCCTGGCCAACAATTTTCCGAGTAGTCCTGCCCCTTATTACCCCAGCCATCATCGCTGGATCAGTTTTCACTTTCTCGCTTAGCCTCGGTGACTATCTGGCGGCCCGATTTGTCGGCGGTTCAACCCAGATGATTGGAAGCATCATTGCAGCCAACATCAACCTGAATCCGCCAGTGGCTGCTGCATTTTCGATGGTGCCAATTGCCTTTGTGGTGATGTATCTACTAGTCGCTAGACGCACCGGATCGCTGGAGAGGATGTAATGCTTAGATTCTCCAAGCTTTCAAAAGCAGGAATGCTTGCCATCATTGGCATCATCCTTGCGTTTATGTATATCCCACTATTTATTTTGATGCTCAACGCATTCAATGAGGCGCAAGTTTCATCTTGGCCAATAGAAAACTACTCACTGCGCTGGTGGGAGAGGGCAGCTGAGCTGGAAGCAATCAGGAATGCCCTGTTGAATTCAGTGATTGTGGCTTTTGGAGCGATGGTGATTGCTTCCATTCTTGGGACGCTCACAGCTTTCGCCCTTTCCAGGTTCGACTTTTTTGGCAAGACCACGGTCAATTTGTTAGTTGTACTTCCAATTGCATTGCCCGGTGTTGTGACAGGTGTTGCATTTAGCAATACCTACAGCAACTTTCTAACCCCTGCCGGCTTTCAGATTGGCTATTTTGGCATGATTGTTGCTCACGCAACGTTCTGTATTGTGATGGTTTTCAACAACGTCTTCGCAAGACTCAAGCGCATGAATCCAAATCTCCAAGAGGCTTCTATGGATCTCGGCCAGGGAGTCCTGGGGACTTTCAGACTGGTGACGTTCCCACAGTTCCGGGCAGCATTTGGTGCCGGAGCTTTACTTGCATTTGCGTTGAGCTTTGACGAGGTGGTTGTGACAATCTTCACCGCACCGCCCGGAGTTGACACGATCCCACTTTGGATTTTGAAGGAAATGGCAAGGCCTACGCAGGCAAGCGTTGTTAACGTCGTTGCGACAGTGATCATTATTCTTTCCCTCATACCGGTCTATGTATCACAGCGTCTTTCTAGGGCTGCGGACGACGGGAAGTAATAAGTTTTCAAGCTGTAGGTGATTTCGCAGGCTCAGCTCAACCCAGTTCAGTAGTGTTCTCGTGTGATTGATTTTGCGGCTGAAGTACTAGGGCAAATCGGCCTTCTAGGCGCTGCAATCTTGATTGGGATTGAAGTCATAATCCCACCTATTCCAAGCGAAGCTGTTTTGCTTTTGACTGGATTCAATGTGTCACTTGGCAATTTTGGTTTCTTTGAGGCAATTCTTGCGACGACTGCTGGATCTTTAGCTGGAGCTTCGTTTTGGTATGCAATAGCTCATTTTTATACTCTTCAGCGCCTCGAAAACCTCGTCGATAAGTATGGAAGATATGTCGGCTTGCCACTTAAGGATTTGCAAAGAACAATGAATTGGTTTGCCAAACACGGTGCCTCCATGGTTTTCTTTGGAAGAATGCTGCCAATCTTTAGAAGCCTTGTCAGCATTCCAGCCGGGCTAATAAAAATGAGCATCGTCAAGTTCTACTTTTTTTCCACAGTCGGAATCATCATTTGGAATACCCTCTGGATTTCTATAGGCGTGACACTTGGCGAAAACTGGCAAACTGGCGAGGGGTTTGCCGCTTTTCTTGACTGGGTCGTTTATGCCTTACTTGCTTTCTTGGTGGTCTATGTCCTGACCAACTTCATAAAGGAAATCCGCAGAAAAAAGGGCTAGATAAAGAGATCTAGTCTTGTCCGAAGTAGCTTTTCAAATGACTTCACGCTTCCGTCTACTGCCTGCAGTTCCATGAAGT
>JBMSYD010000070.1:0-4249 GCA_049426345.1 Aquiluna sp. | reverse complement strand
CTGCGGAATAGCAGCTCCCGCTGAATCAACTACCGCCTCGACAACAATCTGCGATTGCTGCTGTGGGATAGCGAGATCAGAAAGTCTAGTTTCAAGTGAACTCTGCGTGCCGGTGAAAAGCATGGTTCCCAATACCGCAATACCAAGGGCAGAACCAATCTGCCTCACAGTTGACTGAGATCCTGAGCCTTGACCTGTTTTCTCCATTGGCACATCAACCATAATTACGCCAGTGAGCTGGGCAGTTGCCAAACCAATTCCAATTCCATAAACAAATAGGAATGGAGCAATGATTCCCCAACCGGCATCCTGCGAAGCCAGCAGCGCAACTGCGGCAACCGCTATTAGTTCTAGCGTTACACCCAGCTGAACTGCTCTAGCTGGTGGCAATTTGCCGCTAAGCGCTCCGCCAACACCAGATGCAAAAAATGCACCTCCGGCCAACCAAAGCAATACCAGACCCGATGAAATCGGGCTGAGTCCAAGCACGTTTTGAAGCCAAAGCGGCAGGGCAAACAAGATTCCAAATTCGCCCATTGAGATGATCATGGCTGCGATCGAACCATTTCTGAATGATGCGATTCGGAAAAGATTCAAATCCAGCAGTGCATTCTTGCCCTGCTTACCTCGTCTGCGCTCCCAAACAACAAACAGAGTTGTTGCTAAGACTGAAATTGCTAGGGAAACCGGGATTATCGAAATTCCAGTTTCGGGCCAAGCGAAATCGCCAATCTGGAACTGGTTCTTCGGATTTACTTCCCACCAGCCATAAACGCGGCCCTCAATCAAACCGAACACCAAGGTAGAGAACATGACTACTGATATGGCAGCTCCAACCCAGTCCAGGCCACCGCGAATGTTCTCAGCTTTTGACTCTGGAACAAACAGCGCCAATCCAATCAATATCAAAATGCCAAGTGGCAAGTTGATCATGAAAGCCCAGCGCCAATCAAAGTCCGTGGCTAGCCAGCCTCCGAGGACTGGGCCAACTGCAACCATTCCACCAATCGTCGCTCCCCAAACAGCAAAAGCGATTCCTCGTTCTTTGCCTTGGAAGTTCGCGTTTACCAGCGACAGAGTCGTTGGTAGCACCATTGCGCCACCGATTCCCTGGATTATTCGAGCGATTATTAGAGCAGATGCTGAGTCCGTCAAACCTGCCCAAACAGAAGAGACAATAAAAATCGCAATACCGATACTCAGCAGAAGTTTCCTGCCCACTCGGTCAGCAACTGAACCCCAGACCAAAAGAAGCGAGGCAAAAACTAATACGTAGCTCTCTTGCACCCACTGCACCTCAGTCGAGGTCAGGCTCAGATCCTTGATGATGGAGGGGAAGATCGTGTTGACGATGGTTCCGTCGATGATGACCAGTGAGATGGCCATTGATATAAAGACCAGACCAACCCAGCGATTTCTTACTTTTGACATTCAAAACTCTCAAACTCAACTTCTCGGGGAGAACCTATGGGTCCTGCAGCTTCCGAAAGCACTATGGCGACTCTACTCTCCTAGGCAGTATGAGCCGACATTGCGAACTGGTGGCGGAGAATGGGGGATTCGAACCCCCGAGGGCTTTCACCCAACACGCTTTCCAAGCGTGCGCCATAGGCCACTAGGCGAATTCTCCTCGAGCAGTTTAGTTGGATAAGAGGTATTGGCCAAACTTACTTTCTTGGATAGGTGGTCCACTCGCCAACCGGCTCGCCATGGCTTAGTTTGCCGCTTCGCATGATGGAGCCATCTCTGCGATAGAACTCCCAATTGCCATGCATCTCACCTTCCTTATAGCGGCCTTTGGCTTTGAGATAGCCGTTGTCATAGAACTCCATAAACTCACCAGAGCTCTTGGGAAAGCTGTTATTGATTCGCTCAATTCCAGTGAGAACAATCTTCTTAATCAGGGCTGCTGGCAGCAGCTTGGTCTGATCAAACTGAATGGCACCCTTGGAGGTTTTGTATTTGATTAGGTCTTTTTCAAGCAGCCTGATTACCTCAGGACCTGGAAAGATGCTGTTGTGCTTTTTGAACCCTTCGTAGCTCAGGAGAACAACACCGTTTAGTGAGAAGGAGGGCATTTGATAGAAGATGCTCTCTTCAGCTCCCGGCAATAGCTTTTTGATTGTTTGCCTTAGCTCGGTTAGGACTTTGGCCTGGGCTGGGGGATGCCGCTTGATCAGGGCAGCGATTTCCTGCATTCTTAGCCTCTTTTTCAACTCCTGGCTAAGAGTAGTCTTTTCTAGGAAGAGGTAGACAATGAAGCTTATTTCTCACTGGATTGGTGGTTCTGAAAACAAGGGAACCGGCGCTCGCCGCGGAGAGGTTTATAACCCAGCCCTTGGAGAGCAGATAGCCGAGGTTTGTTTTGCGGATGAGAAAGATATAGATATAGCGGTGAGGGCAGCTCAGGACGCTTTTCCTGCCTGGAAAGACACCTCGCTGGCTAAGAGAACCTCCATCATGTTTGCCTTCCGGCAGCTGCTTGATCAGCGAAAAGGTGAGCTCGCAGAAATCATCACCACCGAACACGGCAAGGTTGTCTCCGATGCTCTGGGTGAGATTACCAGAGGACTGGAAGTGGTGGACTTTGCTTGCGGTCTGCCGCATCTTCTGAAAGGCGAGTATTCAGAAAACGCCTCCACCTCAATCGATGTTTACTCTCTCAAGCAGCCGCTGGGTGTCGTTGGCATCATCAGCCCCTTTAATTTCCCAGCGATGGTCCCGATGTGGTTTTTCCCAGTCGCACTGGCCGCTGGTAACACGGTGGTTGTAAAGCCAAGTGAGAAGGATCCATCGGCTGCAATGTGGGTGGCAAAGCTTCTGAAGGAAGCGGGATTGCCAGATGGCGTATTCAACGTCGTTCACGGGGACAAGGTTGCAGTAGACGGGCTACTGACCCACCCGCTTGTGAAATCAATCTCTTTTGTTGGTTCAACTCCGATTGCGCAGTACATCTATGAAACATCCGCCAAGCATGGCAAGCGTGTTCAGGCACTGGGTGGAGCCAAGAATCACATGCTGGTTTTGCCAGATGCTGATTTAGATCTGGTCGCCGATTCGGCTGTGAATGCGGGCTTTGGTTCAGCCGGTGAGAGATGCATGGCCATCTCGGTGGTGGTTGCAGTTGAGCCTGTCGCAGATCCGCTAATTGAAAAAATTAAGCAGCGCATGGCAACCATCAAGGTTGGCGATGGTCGAAGGGCCTGCGATATGGGGCCACTTGTCACCAGGCAACACAGAGACAAAGTTGCAAGCTATATCGACATTGCTAAAAACGATGGTGCTGTGGTTGTGGTGGATGGCAGGGATGTGAATCCAGATGGCGATGCCAAGGGATATTGGCTTGGACCAACTTTGATTGACAAGGTTCCAACTTCTTCCAAGGTTTATCAGGATGAGATTTTCGGTCCGGTGTTATCGGTCGTGAGAGTCAGCTCATATGACGAGGGTTTGAAGCTGATTAACTCATCCCAGTTTGGAAATGGAACTGCCATCTTCACAAATGATGGGGGCGCTGCCAGGAGATTCCAGCACGAGGTTGAGGTTGGAATGATTGGAATCAATGTTCCAATTCCTGTGCCGGTTGCCTACTTCTCATTTGGTGGTTGGAAGCACTCGCTGTTTGGAGACTCCCGTGCTCATGGCGAAGAGGGCTTTAGATTCTTCACTCAAACCAAGGTCATCACCTCGCGCTGGCTGGATCCATCACACGGTGGAATTAATCTCGGTTTCCCGCAGAACTAACTGGGCTTAGAATCACTGTGACTCCTCGCGTGGCGTCACCTTGGCTAAACCCCCCAGGACCGAAAGGTAGCAAGGGTAACTGAGCTCTGGCGGGTGCGCGAGGGGTCACTTTTTAAATGGAAATCAATTTCAAATAAACAAATTTAGGTAAGGCATACCTAATGAATCGAAATCTATTAACTAGCTGAGAATGAATCTTTGATTATTAAGTGCTAGCTAGGCTGAACTCAATGAAAGATTTTTTCCTAAACATCGGTGAATTACCACTTCACCCACTAGCAGTTCACTTCGCAGTTGCACTCTTCCCAGTCGCACTTCTTGCACTCATTGCAGTTATCTCTATAAAGAAACTTCGTGAGAAGTACTTAGCAGCCTCAGTTGTTGCAGTCATACTCACACTTCCCTTGGTTTTTGTTGCTCAGCAATCCGGCGAGGCTCTTTCCGAAGTTCTATATGAACCCCAGCCGCACTCCGAATATGGAGAAATGCTGATGCCACTGGCTTC
>JBMSYD010000069.1:0-4515 GCA_049426345.1 Aquiluna sp. | reverse complement strand
AACAATGTGGAGCAGGGCCGAAAGATTCTGAAGGACTTCAACCACCCGCTGGTCACACTGGCTGACACCATGGATGACGGCGCCGACCAAGCTGCGAAGCTAGCGAACTAAGGAGAATAGAAATGGCAATTTACTTAGACGCTAACTCGAAAATTATTGTTCAGGGAATGACTGGTGCCGAAGGCATGAAGCACACTCAGCGCATGCTCGCAGGTGGCAGCAACATTGTTGGTGGTGTGAACCCCAAGAAAGCTGGCGAAAGCGTTGAGGTTGAGGGCAAGCAGCTTCCTGTTTTTGGAAGCGTTAAAGAAGCAATGGAAAAAACCGGCGCTAACGTCAGTGTGATTTTTGTTCCACCTGCCTTTGCAAAGGCGGCCATCATCGAAGCAATCGATGCTGAGATTCCACTTGCAGTTGCAATTACTGAAGGAATTCCAGTGCACGACAGTGCTACCGCTTGGGCATACAACGTAGAAAAGGGCAAGAAGACCAGACTGATTGGTCCAAACTGCCCCGGAATCATCTCCCCTGAGCAGTCCAACGCAGGTATTACGCCATCCAACATCACTGGCCGTGGACCAATTGGGTTGGTTTCAAAGTCGGGAACCTTGACTTATCAAATGATGTTTGAGCTCAGAGACATCGGATTTTCCACCGCCATCGGAATTGGTGGAGATCCTGTAATCGGAACCACCCACATCGATGCGCTTGAAGCATTCCAAAACGATCCAGAGACTAAGGCAATTGTCCTGATTGGTGAAATTGGGGGCGACTCAGAGGAAAAGGCTGCCGCCTACATTGCAAAGAATGTGACGAAGCCAGTGGTTGCTTATGTCGCCGGCTTCACAGCGCCTGAGGGCAAGACAATGGGTCACGCGGGTGCAATTGTTTCTGGTTCCGCCGGAACTGCGCAGGCAAAGAAAGAAGCTTTTGAAGCGGTTGGCGTGAAGGTCGGCAAGACTCCTTCGGAAACTGCTCAGCTCATGCGAGAAATCATCAGCAAGCTGTCGTAAGTGAATCGAGCACTCAGCTTTGGACTAGCAGCGCTGCAAGCGCTGATAATCCTCTCCTCTGCTGTTGGACTTGTGCTGGTTCCCCTCACTCTTGCTTGGCTGATCGAAGGCAATGGTTCGGTTGATTGGATCGCAACACTTCAAGTTGCGGGCTACGCATTCCTATTAGCTCTCGGCGTCCCACTTCAAATCGCTAGTGGTGAACTAGTTGGAATTGCTTTTGAATCATTCACACTTTCTTACCTGCCGCTGGGCCTGACACTTGTCATGGCACTGATGGTGATTCGGATTGGTCACCGCCTCTCGGCTGCCTCATCGCTGTGGCCAGCGTGGTTGAGTGGCGGAATCGCGTTTGGAGCAGGCTCTTATGGATTGAGTCTGTTGATTGCGAACCCAGCTGTGACGGTGAGTGAGTGGGATCCACTATTCCGGCCAGCCATATTCTTTGGTGGACTGCTGTTTATTGCATCTGTTGCTGGAAAAAGGTTTGAACTCGTTCCAGGCTCAAATCAAATTGAAGCACCCGAGAGAATCTGGGTTCGTCAAAAAGCTGCTGCCTTTGTCGCGAAGTTGCACTGGACAATCTCAACTACTGCCAACCCCGCATTTCGGATTGGCACTTCGGTTGTCGTCTTCGTGTTAATGGTCTCGTCCCTGGTGTTGATGGTCGCTTTGATTCTTGGCTGGGTAGAAGTTTTGCGACTTTATCAAGCGCTTAGTCTGAGCTTTTTGGGCGGGCTGATGGTGACCGTTGGTCAATTGGCAATTTTGCCGAATCTAATCATTTATGGATTTGCCTGGATTACCGGAGCTGGTTTTTCCATCGGGGCGGGTTCATTTGTGTCTCCAATTGCTTCGCAACTTGGACCACTGCCAGCTCTTCCTATCTTTGCTGCTCTTCCAACTGGAGGAATTGATCGGGGAATTGTCTTTTCTTCGATAGTTGTGGTTGGAGCAATTGTTGCAACTCTGCTCGCTCGCAAATCAACCGAGCGGATGAGGTGGGAGTTTGCCACCAGCTTTTCCGCTGCTGCCGTGTTGGCCTTGTTTTCAGCATTTATTGCTTCTGTCTTAGCCTTTGCTCTTGGCCTGCTTGCGAGTGGAAGCCTAGGTCCAGGTCGATTTGTTGAGGTTGGAGTGAATCCGCTCCTGCTGGCTGGAGTTGTGTTCTTAGAGGTTTTAGTTCCAGTATTTCTGGTGTCTGTGGTTGCTGTTCGACCACAGGTCGGGGAGCGAAAGTAGACTTTGGCCGTGCTCACCATTGTCGCTCTAATTTCAGGTTCCGGCTCTAACCTGCGAGCGCTACTGGAGGCTTGCGACAATCCTTTATACCCGGCCAAAATCAGAGCAGTCGGAGCAGATCGACCAGCTGAAGGCCTCGAGCATGCCGAACTGTTTGGTGTCTCAACTTTTGTTTTGGAACCAGGCAAGTTTTCCAGCAAAGACCAGTGGGCTGATTTACTTCTGCACTCAATTCAGTATCACAAGCCAGATCTGGTTGTATTGGCAGGCTTCATGCGAATACTTCCCCCGCAGGTGGTGCGGGCGCTGGCAGGAAAAATTATCAATATTCACCCATCGCTGTTGCCGGCATTCCCCGGGGCTCACGCGGTTAGGGATGCGCTTTCCGCTGGTGCAACAGTAACTGGCGCAACTATTCATCTCGTCGATGAGGGAGTTGACACTGGCCCTGTCATTCGCCAGCAAGAGATATCTATCCCGGCGGGAATTACTGAGCCAGAGCTGCATGAGTTGATCAAAGAGGTTGAGAAAAAACAGTTGGTCGAAGTTATCAGGGAGATCGGCGAAGGAAAGCTGAAGTTATCGGAGGTCGGTAAGTGATTGCAGTCAAAAGAGCACTGATTTCCGTTTCCGACAAAACCGGCCTAGTTGAGTTTGCACAGGCGCTTAGCAAACTTGGAATTGAGATAGTTTCCACTGGATCTACCGCAAAGCAGATTGCTGCAAGTGGTATCCCGGTCACTGAAGTCAGCTCGGTAACTGGATTTCCCGAATCACTAGATGGAAGAGTTAAGACTCTTCACCCAGGCATTCACGCGGGCATTTTGGCTGATCTTCGTCTTGCTTCTCACCAGCAGCAACTAAAAGAGTTGGGCATCGAACCATTTCAACTTGTCGTTGTGAACCTGTATCCATTTCAAAAAACCGTCGCTGCCGGAGCGAGCTTTGATCAGACAATCGAACAAATCGATGTTGGTGGTCCGGCGATGGTTAGGGCAAGTGCTAAAAATCACGCAAACGTTGCGGTGGTTGTGGATCCAGCTCGTTACAGCTCTGTCCTAGAAGCAATCCAAGCTGGCGGAACAACCGAGGAATTTAGAAGACAACTAGCACTGGAAGCGTTCCAGCACACCGCGAATTACGACAGTGCGATTGCCAGCTGGCTGGCTGGACCAGATAACTCAATTCAACTGAGTTTCACGAAGAAATCAGACCTTAGATATGGCGAGAACGCTCATCAAGCTGCCGCGGTCTTCGTCGACGGTAGTGGAACTGGGCTTGCCAATGCTGCCCAGTTGGGCGGCAAGGAAATGTCTTATAACAACTACGTTGACACCGAAGCCGCCCTGCGGGCAGCTTACGACTTTGATCTACCAGCAGTTGCAATTATCAAACATGCGAACCCATGCGGGATAGCGGTTGGTTCAACCGGCGATGATCTGATTCTTGATGCCTACCGCAAGGCTCACGCAACCGATTCTGTTTCTGCCTACGGGGGAGTGGTAGCGGCCAATCGCAAGGTCACTTTGGCAATGGCTGAGGAACTATCAGAGGTTTTTACGGAGGTAATAGCTGCCCCCGACTTTGAACCCGCAGCGCTAGAGATTCTGCAGAAGAAAAAGAATCTACGAATTCTAAAGCTCAGCGCGGACTACTCTTTGCCGCTGCAAGAAATTAGACAGATTTCAGGTGGTTTGCTTGCTCAGCAACCGGATGATTTCAACAAGCTTTCTGTCGAGAGTTGGAAACTTGTTAGCGGTTCACCCGCCAATGACAAGACCATGCAGGATCTGATGTTTGCCTGGAGAGCGGTTAGATCGGTGAAGTCAAATGCAATCTTGTTGGCTTCCAATCAAGCAGCTGTTGGAATTGGAATGGGTCAAGTAAATCGATTGGACTCATGTCGACTAGCAGTCTCACGAGCAGGCGAGAGAGCGGCAGGTTCTGTCGCAGCGTCTGATGCGTTCTTCCCGTTTGCAGATGGTTTGGCAGTTTTAATTGATGCTGGCATCAAAGCGGTAGTTCAGCCAGGAGGCAGTGTTCGCGACGAGGAAGTTATTGCGGCTGCGAAGGCAGCGGACATAACTATGTACTTCACCGGCGAGAGACATTTCTTCCACTAACAACATTCCTGCTGGAATTTTGCTAGTCTGTAGGGCTGGCCTGGCCAGCGGAAGAGATAAATGCAAAATTCCGAAAAAGGAACTCTAAGAGTTCTTTGGCGACTAATCCCATTCGCTAAAAAAGCCCTACCCAGAAT
>JBMSYD010000068.1:0-4643 GCA_049426345.1 Aquiluna sp. | reverse complement strand
TAGCGCGGCAATTCCCCGTTTTTCAAATATTTCTCTCGCTAGCGCATCCCCTGGCTCATGAAGTAGTGACCAGAGAACTGTTTGCTCTTGTTCGTAGGTGGTCTGCATTCTTTCTCCTTGGAAAGAATGCTTTCTGCTTTAGATTTAGTGGGTTGGGCGAAGAGTGAAACTGTGAATAACTAGGGCTTATCCCCGACTGCTAATTCTTCTGGAATTTCGATATCTCTTTTACCGATTTCCTCGAGATTTACATCCTTAAAGGTCATAACCTTCACCTGTTTGACGAAACGATCAGTGCGGTAGATGTCCCAAACCCAGACATCCTGCATGTTTATTTCAAAGTAGAAGTCGGTTGCGGTATCTATGCGCTTGAGCTCAACTTCATTGCAGAGGTAAAACCGACGCTCTGTCTCAACGACATATCGAAACATCTTTACAACGTCTCGGTATTCGCGATAGAGCGAGACCTCGGCATCCCGGTCGTAGTCTTCGAATTCGCTCTCGTCCATCTCGGTCAGTCTATGCCCTGGCGCTGAAAGCTTTCGGCGAGTTTTCCCGAGGGTGGTTATGTTAGCTGAGCAGATTTAGACTGGGGGAAAATCTGCTCTAGGCTAGACACTTGCGAGAAAGGAATGGCTTTGTCTGCTGAGAATCCAAAGGTTGTAATCCGGGTTGGCGATAGCGAATCTGAGCTGCCAGTTATAGCGGCGACCGACGGTCACAGCGGCATTGACATCACCGGCCTGATGGCCAAGACGGGTCTGGCAACCTTTGACCAGGGCTTTGTAAATACCGCATCCACTAAGAGTGCGATTACCTATATAGATGGTGAGAGGGGAATCCTTCGATACCGCGGCTACCCAATCGAACAGCTGGCTGAGAAAAAGTCCTTTTTGGACGTTGCTTACCTTCTTGTTTATGGCGAGCTTCCAACAGAGTCTGAGCTGGCTGAATTTGACGGCAAGATGCGCAGGCACACCCTTTTGCACGAGGACCTAAAAGACTTCTTCCGGGCCTTCCCAACCTCCGCGCACCCAATGGCAATCATTTCAGCTTCAATTTCTGCACTTTCAACTTTTTATCCAGACTCGCTTGACCCCAAGGATCCTGAGCAGGTCGAACTTTCAACCATTCGACTGCTAGCAAAGATGCCAGTGGTGGCAGCCTATGCGCACAAAACTTCGCTCGGCCAAGCCCTGATGTATCCAGATAACTCTTTGGGCATGGTCGAAAACTTCCTACGCATGACCTTTGGTACTTACGCCGAGGCTTACACCCAAAACCCGGTCGTTACCAAAGCTTTGGACACACTTCTTCTTCTGCACGCCGATCACGAACAAAACTGCTCAACCTCAACAGTGAGACTGGTGGGCTCATCGCAGGCAAACCTATTTGCATCAGTTTCAGCTGGTGTAAATGCTCTCTTTGGTCCTTTGCATGGCGGGGCAAATGAGGCTGTTCTCGAAATGCTTAAGTTCATTAAGGACTCAGGCGAGGGAGTCACTAAATACGTTGAGCGAGTAAAGAACAAAGAGGATGGCATTCGTTTGATGGGCTTTGGCCACCGCGTCTACAAGTCATTTGATCCACGAGCAAAAATAGTTAAGGCAACTGCAGACAAGGTTTTGGCAGAGCTTGGGGTAAAAGACCCACTGCTTGACATCGCCAAAGAGCTGGAAGCTGCGGCACTGGCCGATGACTACTTCGTCGAGCGCAAACTCTATCCAAACGTTGACTTCTACACCGGTGTGATCTACAAAGCCATGGGCTTCCCAGCCAAGATGTTCACTCCACTGTTTGCTATCGGAAGATTGCCTGGCTGGATTGCACACTGGCGCGAGATGATGGAAGATCCGACTGCGCGCATTGGCCGTCCGCAGCAGGTCTACACCGGAGCTACTGAGCGCTCGCTCTAATAAACAAAACCTCAGTGTCGCCATAGGCTTTGCGGTTTTGAATTGTAAATCCTGAAAATTCAGGCTCGCTAGCCCGACTGCTTTTCTCTAAAACCACTAGCGCATCTGGCGAGAGCGATTTTGTTAGCTCAGAAAAGATGGCCGCTAACTTCACAGGATCAAAGTCGTAGGGCGGATCAATCAATACTAGGTCGAACTGCTCTTGATTCTTCTTTAGAAAGCTCTCGCAGTCCTGCTCAAAGAGCTGAATCTGCGCTGAAAGCTGCTGCTTTTCAAGCGCAGCTGAGACCGCTTCAATGTTTTTCCTGCAAACTGCAGCTGACGCTCGCGCTTTTTCAACCACTGTTAGCGAGCTCGCTCCGCGAGAAATCGCTTCTAAGCCAAGTGCCGCTGTGCCAGCGAAGAGATCTAACACTTTGCTGCCTTCAATTACACCGACAGACTCCAACGCAGAAAACAGACTCTCTTTGACTCGATCTGCGGTTGGTCTAGTGGTTTTGGCAGGTGCTGAGAGGCGCAATGAGCCCACCGATCCCGCAATTATCCTGCTCACAAGGTGAGCCTAGCCAATACAGTCGGAGGTTGCCTCCAAGATTGTTAGGTGCTGGAAAAAGGCGAGAAGCTCACTTCACTTGGCGAAAAGACTGCCAAGGCGTTATCTCGTCAACTTGGCATCAACTATGTCGGTGATCTCTTAGAGCACTACCCCCGCAGATACCTAAAGCGCGGAGAGCTGACAAAAATTGCGGATTTGCCAGTTGGGGAAATAGCAACGGTGGTTGGCGAGATAGTTGGCGTCTCTGCTCGCTACATAAAGGGTCGAGGCGGTCACATTTTAGAAGCGACCATCAGTGACGGCACCTCTTTGCTAAGCCTGGCTTTCTTTGGCCAAGCTTGGCGGAAAGATGAGCTGCTAAAAGGAAGGCGAGGCTTTTTCAGCGGCAAGGTCGGTTCCTTCTCCGGAAAGCTGCAACTCGCTCACCCGGACTATGAACTCTTTGATGAGATTACTGACGAAGAGGCAAAAGCTTGGGCGGAACTTCCCATTCCTATTTACCCTGCCACTTCTACCCTGCCAAGTTGGCGAATCGAAAAGGCCATCCGCCAGGTCCTCGCACAAACCCAAATCCCAGAAGTCATCCCCGCATCTATTCTCCAAGACCAAAACCTCATCGGTCTCGCCGATGCAGTTCGAAAGATTCACCAGCCCCTTCGGGATTCAGATTTTGAGCAGGCACGTGAAAGCTTGAAGTTTCACGAAGCGTTGCTTTTGCAGCTTGGTCTGCTCGAAAAGCGAAATTCCTATGCCTCAGACATAGCTGCCGTTTTGGATGATGACTCCAAGGCTATGGAATTTGACAAGATGCTGAGCTTTACACTTACGGACTCTCAGCGCCAAGCCAACTCTGAGATTGAAGCTGACCTGGCTAGCGGCAAGCCCATGCACAGGCTGCTGCAGGGTGAGGTTGGATCAGGAAAAACGGTTGTAGCCCTCAGGGCAATAATGTTTGCCTACGCAAAAGGTCAGCAGGCTGCCCTGCTCGCACCAACCGAAGTTTTGGCAGAGCAGCATTTTGAATCCATTCGCGCAATGCTCGGAGAAGAACTAACTGCCAAGCTTGGGCTGCGCCTTGTAACCGGCAGCATGGGAGCAGCCGAGCGCAAACGCGTATTACTTGATCTTGCCAGTGGTAAGTGTCTTTTGGCAGTGGGGACCCATGCCCTATTTTCCGAGAAGATTCAGTTTGCCGAATTATCACTAGTTGTAATCGATGAGCAACATCGATTTGGTGTCATGCAGCGTGAGGCCATCAAGCAAAAGGGCAAGAAGACCCCTCACGTTTTGACTATGACGGCAACCCCGATTCCTAGAACAGTTGCTATCACCGTGTTTGGTGACCTTGAGATTTCAACTCTGCGGGAGTTGCCCGCTGGTCGAAAAGACATCGAGACGCATGTGGTTCCACTTTCCAATCCAGCGCTTGTTTCCAGAGTCTGGCAAAGAGTGGCCGAAGAAGTGAGTAGTGGAAGGCAGGCATTTGTCGTTTGCCCGCGCATCAGTGGTAAAGAGTACGAAGAGGGCTCCTCTGCCCTGTCTGAAACTCCGCCCGCTGCCGCGGTGGAAGTTTTTGAGTCTCTCAAAAAGAATCCAGCTCTGGTGGGATTGAAGATTGGACTGATGCATGGGCAGCTGTCGGCAGAAGAAAAACAGTCTGTCATGAGCGCTTTTGCTGCTGGCGAGATTCAGGTTTTGGTTGCAACAACTGTCATTGAAGTAGGTGTCAACGTTCCAAATGCCACAGCCATGGTGGTTTTGGATGCCGATCGCTTTGGCATCTCTCAGCTCCATCAACTAAGAGGCCGAGTTGGCCGTGGAAGCCACGGTGGAATCTGCCTTTTGATTTCCGGTGGAGAAGAAGGAAGCCTGGCCAGCCAACGACTCTCCGCATTGAGCGAAACCCTGGATGGATTCAAGTTAAGCGAGCTTGATCTAGTGCTGCGTGGTGAGGGTGATGTGTTAGGCGAGAATCAAGCTGGCACTAAGTCACAACTGAGAATGCTCAAGGTTACCCGCGATGGAGAACTAATTGAGTCTGCAAGAGAGCTTGCCAAAAAGCTTCTAGAGAGTGAATTGCCAGAGCAGCTTCGCAAAGGAGTTGAGCTGATGAAGCTTGGCTCTTTAGCTAGCGCCTAGAAAAGCTCATCACTGAGAATCTTGCTGAGCCA
>JBMSYD010000067.1:0-4789 GCA_049426345.1 Aquiluna sp. | reverse complement strand
TGAGAGCGAGCGCTACGCCAGCCTGCTGGCTGATTTCTTCAATAACGCACTTCGCTAACAGGAAGTTGCAACTCTTCTGATTGCCTGGAACTCCCTTTCATCAACTGAGAGGTTCCAAAATATCTTCACGCTCACCCAATCGATTATGTATTGGCAGTGATAGCTCTGGTTGGGTGGCAACCAATCGGCTGGGTCCCTGTCTGATTTGGATCTGTTTGAACTTGCGGTTACGGCAATCAGAGCTTGCGGGTTTGAAAGATCGTTTGCGAATGCTCTGCGCTGAGAAGCTGACCAGGAATGCGCTCCGGAATCCCAGGCTTCTTTGAGTGGGATGAAGTGATCGATGTCAAAATCTCCGGGATCGGTTGTTGTGACATCGTCATAGATTGAATACCAAACTCCCCCAACTAAATCGCAATCGCCAACCACCGATGGTTTCTCAATCGCCTCAGCAATCAAAACCTCCCTTCTGGTGTTGCAGCCATCGCCATCTGCATCAATCCAATGGCGAAAGAGATCTCTGTCATACCCTTCGCCCATTTCTGGAGCGAGAGTGAGCTGGGCAAGCAGCTCCGCTAGCTCGCCTACTGGTTCAGCTGGTTCCTCTGTCGAGGCAGGCGATGCATCGGCAGTTGTGGTTTCGCTCTGGGTTGGGGATGGCGAAGGAGTTGCGGTCTGAGTTGGGCTGGCAGTTGGTGCGGGGGGTGGATCACTTGGAGAAAAGAGAGAAAAGAAGAAAGAGACTAGGAAGAACCCGCCGATATACGGGTAGAGAGCCTTCGGTATCTTTCTCATCTGGCCCCCTCTGCCTGGAACTAGTTTGCAGCAGAGGTTCGTCATCTATTCAAAATCTCTTAGTGACTTAGTAAATACAGAGGAGTAAACTATTAGTGAATTGAGTGCCATAAATACTCAATTCAGAAAGAAAGACAATGAAAGTTGCAGGAAAAGTAGTTGTTGTTACCGGTGCTGGCTCTGGCATGGGAAGAGAGCTAACGCTCGAACTGGTTCGCCGCGGAGCAAGTGTTGCAGCGGTTGATATGCGAGCTGAAACCTTGGCTGAGACCAAGGAGCTGGCTACAAAACTCGGTGGCAAAGTTGCCACCTACACCCTCGACATCACAGACGCTTCAGCTGTTGCGCAGCTGCCTGCCAAGGTTGAGTCAGATCTTGGTGCAGTTGATGCACTGATCAATAACGCTGGAATCATTCAGAAGTTTGTGAAAGTCAATGAGCTTTCAATGGAAGATGCAATGCGAGTGATGAAGGTGAACTTCGATGGCCCACTCACCCTGATCAAGGCATTTTTGCCAGGGCTTATGAAAAGACCCGAGGCACACCTTCTTAACGTTTCTTCAATGGGCGCCTATGCACCTGTTCCGGGCCAGAGCGTTTATGGTGCATCCAAGGCTGCCATCAAACTTCTAACCGAAGGTCTTCGCTCAGAACTTATGGACACCAAGGTTGGTGTGACAATTGTGTTCCCAGGAGCCATTGCCACCAACATCGCTCAGAACTCTGGAATGGCAATCCCTGCGTATGCTTCGGACATGCCTCAAAACAAGACCACGCCAGCCGATGTTGCAGCGAAGGCGATGGTGGATGCGATTGAGCAGAACAAGCCAAGAATCACAATTGGCCCGGATGCTAAGTTCATGGACCGCTACTCCAGGCTGAACCCGGTTGGAGCTGCGAATTTGATCTTCAAGCAGATGAAGAACCTGCTCGGATAACTCTCCATTCAAAAGGAAAAGCCCCCTGGAGGAGGGGGCTTTTCTATGCCGATTTTTGGAGCCCTTTTGAGGCCCAAAGGAAGGAGAACAGAAGAAATTCGCTAATTCTTCTGAGTTCGGTAGGTCCAAGTCAGAAAGCCTGCAAGTTATTCCCACTTGGCCCTGCCGCCCCTAAAGACTAGAAAACCAAGCTGGCAGTTGCCTGAAAACGGGGGCCTCTGGGGGTAGTTGGCAGGAAAGTCTCAGGCTAGAAAAGCTCGGATTTCAACTCGGCGGTTACAGGCCTTGGAAGCGGCCAGGGCAAGCTGTTCTATTTCTGATGGGTCCGCATCAACAATCCAAAACCCGCTGTAGAACTCGGGTCCATTCAGTGAGCTTTTCTCAATTGAGTTTTTATCTGCTCGGTTGTCAATCAGCACTGCGGTCTTAGAAGATCCAATTCCAGCTGCCATGACCAGTTTGTTTTCTGATTGCAGTTTTTCGTTGAATGCATCAATGGCAATCATTTCTTCTTTTGATCCGGAATTGGAATCTGTGTCAATGACAAACAGGATGTGTTTCACTACAGGAATCTCCAGCGCTTTAGTTCCCAGCCAAACCTAACTGCCAATAGTCGAATCAAGATGATTGCAGCAGCAGCAGACAAAACAGAAATAGATGCGGGTAGTGCTAGGAAGTTAAACAGAACTACCAGCCAGCCACCAGCAAATGCAATTACCGCATAGGGCTGGTGATCATGGAACGCTCTTGGAACTTCATTGACCAAAACATCTCTTAGGACTCCGCCAACAACCGCAGTAATAACACCCATCAAAACTGCAACCATTGGAGTTTGTCCTGCCATGAGAGCAAGGTGTGTTCCACCAGCTGCAAAGATTCCAAGACCAAATGCGTCTGGCACCAGTAGCGCCTTTTCGCTCAGTTCAATGTGTCTTGCTCTAAAGAAGAAGGGGAGCGAGACACCAACTGCAATAAGCAGCCAAACCCAGATCTCCTGCTCAATCCAGAAAAAAGGCCTTCTGTCGAGCAGAACGTCTCTGAGGGTTCCACCGCCAAAAGCAGCAATGGCACCAACCATCACAACGCCAACCAGATCAAACTTCTTGCGAGCTGCCTCAATGATTCCTGAGAGGGCAAAGCCGATTACCCCGAGTGCTTCTAGGTAGATCAGGAAGGTTTCGATGCTCAAACGGCCCGCTCCTTTATATGGGGCTTATTGCGTGCGCGAGGGGGGACTTGAACCCCCACATCCTTGCGGATACTGGCACCTGAAGCCAGCGCGTCTGCCATTTCGCCACTCGCGCCCTACGAATACCGAAGATTATCAGAGTTTCAGACCCCCAGTAAGGGGACGAATAGACTTAGCTATCCCAGGCAACCTAACTGAAGGTGGGGCGAGTGGGCTTTCTAGACAAGGCAGAAGAGACAATCGAATCTGCTGTGAACTCGCTATTTTCGAAGTTCTCTAAAGCACAACTGCAACCGGTAGAGGTTAGCCAAGCCATTCGCTCAGCGATGGATCTTGCGGCCAAAAAAGACCCAATCGGGGCAACTGTTGTTCCCCACAAATACCTTCTATTAATAAATGCTTCCGATGCCGACAAGATCACCCCGGCAATGCTGGCGGCAATCAGGTCGGAGCTAAACCGCTACGTCTCTGAAAAGAGCTATCGCATTCTCAGCGAGCTAGAGCTGAATGTCTCAATTGATTCCAAGATTGCTCGCGGTTCAGTCAAAGTTGGCTCACAGCCAGTTGATCAGGCAGTGAATTGGGTTCCGATCCTTCGCTACAACGGAATTGACTATCGCCTCAAGCGCGGAGCCAGCACGGTTGGAAGAGATGAGAAAGCTGACATCTTTGTTGATGACCGCGGTCTTTCTCGCTTTCACTTTGAGATTGCCTGGAATGGCGAAACCGCAGCGGTTAGAGATCTGCAGTCAACCAATGGAACCTCGGTTGATGGAATTAGAGTTAATGAAGTGGTTTTGCAATCTGGCAACAAGATAACCGCTGGAAGAAGTGAATTTGAATTTCAGTTGCAAGCTGGTGCAGTGAATGAGTGAACTAGC
This sequence comes from Aquiluna sp., assembly GCA_049426345.1. Classification (GTDB taxonomy): domain Bacteria; phylum Actinomycetota; class Actinomycetes; order Actinomycetales; family Microbacteriaceae; genus Aquiluna. Next base: position 986 of record JBMSYD010000067.1, on the reverse strand, counting down.
GCTGTTTCTAGTTCGCATCGGTTTTGTTGCCGTGCTGTGGATTTTCGTGCTCTCACTGCTTTCAGTAATCAGAGCAGATCTTTATGGCAGAAGAGTAATCAGCCGCCTCACCAAACAGCGAGCGCCGCAGCTTGCTCAGGCAGCACCGGTTGAACTGGACATCGAAGACAGCGATGCATTTGAACCAACCCACATTCAGATGCTCACTGGTAGAAATGCTGGACTGCGAATCGATTTGGCAGATCGCAAAGAAATCGTGATTGGACGCTCACCTGGAGCTGATCTAATAATCGCCGATGAGTTTGCCTCCAACATGCATGCCAAATTGGTTTCGGTTGGAACTGAGTGGGTATTGCAAGATTTGAACTCAACCAATGGAACTTTCCTAGATGGCAAGCGAGTTTCCACCCCAATGACAATGCGTGCTGGTGCGACGGTGAGAATCGGCACCACCACCTTCGATTTGAGGTAGCGGATGAGCCTAAAAGTAATTAGTCACGCTACCTCCGATATCGGAAAGCACAGAAGCTCCAATCAGGACTCTGGTTATGCCGGCTATCAGCTCTACTTCGTAGCCGATGGCATGGGCGGCCATGCTGGAGGGGATATCGCATCCGCAATCGCCTCCCAAAGAATTGCACTAACCGATGCCCGCTATGACTCAATCGATGAGGCAATCGAAACCATCAAGAGCGGAATCCTGGAAGCCAACTCGATGCTGGCAGCAACGGTTGCCGAGCACCCAGAGCTAGAGGGGATGGGAACCACCTTCTCTGGAATTTTGGTGCAGGGAAATCAGATTCTCACCGCCCATATCGGAGACTCTCGCATCTACCTGGTTCGCGATGGGGAAGTGAGACAGGTTTCAACTGATCACACCTTCGTTCAGCGTCTGGTTGAAATGGGAAGAATCACTCCGGAGGAAGCTCTGGTTCACCCAAGAAGAAGCGTATTGATGCGCGTGCTGGGTGATGTGGTGGGTGAGC
>JBMSYD010000066.1:0-4854 GCA_049426345.1 Aquiluna sp. | reverse complement strand
GACCTACTTGCTGGAATGTTTACAACCCCCGAACCTGCACCACCGGTAGTTGAAACCCCGGTAGTTCAAGCAGCACCTGCTCCAACACCAGTTGTTGAGCAGGCGGTTGAGGTCACTCCAGTTGCAGCGAGTGAGATTCTGGCAATGCCCGGCGCTCGCAAACTAGCCAAAGAGCAGGGCATTGATCTAGCAAAAGTGAAGCCAGCTTCTCCGCAAGGAATCATCAAGCAATCAGACCTTGGGGTTAGCTCAGCCAAAGTCGATAAGGCAAGAGCGCAAATAGCTTCGGTGGTTGAAACTTCTCTGCAGATCCCGCAGTTCTCAATCAGTGGAACCATCAAGCTCAAAGCTAAATTGCCCAAGAACTTCGATGAGAGATTTATTGTTCTTGCTCGCGCTTGGGTGAAAACCCTTGCCAAGCACCCGCAGCTCAACCAGCAATACCGAGCTGGCAGTTTCACTACAGCTCAGGCCCGCATCGCGGCCCTTGTGAAGACTGACCTTGGGTTTGTGTCACCGGTTTTCGCAGTCGATGGAATTGGTGGTGCTGCCTGGGAAGAAAAGGCCAAGAGTGTTCTAGCCCTTGCCAGACAAAAGAAGATTCCACTGGAGAGTCTCTCTGGCTCAACTACGTCAATTACCGATCTGAGTGAATTCGGAATCGAGCAGGCAAATACCCTGCTGTTTGCTCCGCAGTCCTCGGGCTTCAACATTGGAGCCATCAAGGAGAAAAAGGGTAAGACCAAGCTCAGCTTCACGCTGGTAGTTGACCACCGAATCGCTGACCCGGGGGATGCGGCAGAAGTTGTGAAGACATTTGAAAAGGAACTGGGGGAGGCCTTAGGTGGCAACAGCTAGAGACCGAGCACTGATTGTGAAGGTTGCTCGCATGTATTACGAGCAAAACATGTCACAAGACCAGATTGCCCGCGCTCTGATGACTTCCCGATCTAATATCTCAAGAATTCTTTCGGTGGCTAAAAAGCGCGGAGTGGTTGAAATCAAAATCAACGAGGTCACCAAGCGCGAGACTCAAATTGAAGAAATGCTGATCTCCCGCTTTGGCCTGAGGGCTGCACTGGTGGCGAAGGTGCCAAGAACCACCTCTGACTACACCGCCGTTGGGCAGCTGGCCGTTCAGAGCTTTCTCAATCACCTAAAGCCCAGAGTTCGAGTTGCTGTTTCTTGGGGCAGATCAATTCAGGCAATGGTGGAAGCGCTCGAACCAGAAAATCGTCCCGATGTCACCTTCATTCCACTGATGGGTGGCATGACCCAGATTCCAACTGCTTACTCTGGTGAAACGCTCATTCGATCGCTGGCTGAGAAATACAACGCCGAGTATGAGGTGCTGCATGCTCCAACTATTGTGCAGTCGCCAGATATCAAAATTGCACTGATGAAAGAGCCCAGCGTTGCCCAGGTGATCGAATCAGCCAAGAATGCAGACGTTGCATTTGTTGGCATTGGCTCGAAGGGAGCTAACAGCTCTCTTCACATTCTCGAGTCAGCCGGCATCAATGAAAAAGAAAACCCAGAGTTCTTTGCTAAGTGGGCAGGCGATCTAGCGGGACGTTTCTTTGACCGAGACGGCAAGAGCATCAACTCCCGTCTGGACTCTAGAACCGTGGGGCTCGATCTGAATGAGCTGGCAAGAATTCGCCGAGTGGTTGGTGTTGCGGCTGGTGATGAGAAGACAGAGGGTATTCTGGCGGCACTTAGAGGTGGCTTGATTTCTGAGCTGGTTACCTCCTCTAACTGCGCAATGAAACTGCTTGAGGCTGCCGAGAGCAAGAAGCTAGGAGAGTTGGTCTGAGATGGAAGTACTAATTTGGATTCTGCTGCTGATTGCAGTGATGTGGGTGTTTCAGCTTTACATGGCAGTGAAGCAGTCCCAGAGATTTGCTGATGCTCTGAAGGAAATCAGAACCCCCGGAACAACCACCACGGTTGGCATGGGTGGATTTCGCTATCGCGGCGGAAGGGCTTTTGTTGCCCTAGCCCAGAAAGATGGGGTCGTCACCGGGGCCAAGATCCTGACCGGTTTGACCGTCTTCGCAAACGCAAAACCGTTCAATGAGCTGGTTGGCCACAAGCTGACGGACCTGGCTGAGGGCAAAGGCCTTGAAAATTCAAAGAAAAAGGTGGTGGAGGCTACCAAAATGGCGGCCAAGACACTACTGGATCAGAATGCACAAACGTGAGCATTTAGCCGGGGCCTGCCATAGAGTTCTAGAGCTAGCGTAACTAGCAGCACGGTCGACGTCGACTGTGTTCGATCCAAAGGAGGGTTGATGAATATATTCACCAACGCTGAAACGGTTGCCGAACCGACAGGCGTATGGGGAGCGATTGCTGGTGGAGCTGAATACTTCATTGGCATCTTCAACCGAGGTGGTGAGGTCTTCTTTGGCCTCATGGGCGGAATTTTGCCGACCTTGGTTGTTTTGTTAACTGCAGTTAACGCTCTCGTCCGATTGATTGGTACTGAGAGGATTGAGAACCTGGGCCGTAAAGCAGCTCAGCCTGGTCTTCAGTGGTATCCAGTCCGCTACATGGTATTGCCATTCTTGGCAGTATTCTTCCTAACGAACCCAATGGCTTACACCATGGGTCGTTTCCTACCTGAGCGTTTCAAGCCTGCGTTCTATGACTCAGCAGTGTCTTACGTTCACCCAATTACAGGTCTGTTCCCACACGCAAACCCAGGTGAGCTTTTCGTTTACCTAGGTATTGCAGCTGGTATCACACAGCTTGGACTAGGTCTTGGTGACCTAGCTCTTCGCTACCTGCTAGTTGGTCTAGTAGTTATCTTCATCCGTGGAATTGTGACCGAGTGGATCACAGCTCGAATGATGGCTAGGAAGGCGGCTGCATAATGGACGGACTAAACAAAGTATTAGTAACCATTGGTCGTGGTGTAGGTGGCGTGGTTGGTACCTTGTACCAAGCAGGTCGTGACACCATCGACACAATCATCCGTAACATCCTGCCTTTCATGGCATTCATTTCCTTCATCATCGGTCTAGTTCTAGTAACCGGTATTGGAGACGTGATTGCTCAAGGCATTAAGGGTCTCGCTGGCAGCATCGTCGGTCTTCTGATCGTCTCTGTTGTCTGTGCTATTCCTGTTCTCTCCCCGCTGCTAGGTCCAGGTGCTGTTATTGCACAGGTTGTTGGAACCCTGCTCGGTGTTGAGATTGGTAAGGGAACTATCCCTCCACAGATGGCACTTCCAGCTCTATTCGCAATCAACCCTCAGGTTGGTTGTGACTTCATTCCAGTGGGTCTAGCCCTTGGAGAAGCAGAGCCTGAGACTGTAGAGGTTGGAGTACCAGCAGTGCTGTTCTCCCGCCTCATCACCGGTCCACTATCTGTCGTAATTGCTTACGTAGCTAGCTTCGGACTGTACAGCTAAGAAACAAAAACATCCTTTCGGGGGTTATCAGAGGATGGGTCGAACTCTCGGCCCATCCTCTGATTACTAATCAGGGTATTTATTTAGTTCAAAGGAGAGCAAAATGGCAGAGTACAAGGCAGTAAAGATCGAAAAGGGCCCAGGCGGCTGGGGTGGTCCACTAACCATCAAGCCAACCGATGCACGTCCCTACATCTATTCAGTGACCGGTGGCGGAATTCACCCCCTGGCACAGAAGATCGCTGACCTAACCGGGGGAATCGCATTTGATGGCTTTGCCTCATCCAAGAAGTTTGAAGAGATCGCAGTGGCAGTGATTGACTGCGGTGGAACAGCTCGAATCGGCGTTTACCCGATGAAGAAGGTTCCAACCGTTGACATTCACGCAACCTCCCCTGCGGGTCCTCTTGCAATGTTTATCACCGAAGACCTGCTGGTCACCGGTGTGAAGCTAGACAACATCAACCCTGCCTAAGGAGAAAAATGACAGTGCTTTACAAAAGCACCGTCACTGAGATTGGCGAGCTAGTTCCCAGCTTTATTGCTGAGGGAATGCTGGTTTTTTTTGGTGAGAGTGCGCCGGAGGAACTGCGCACCTTCTGCATCATCCACAAGCTGGAGCATGCCGAGGGGCAAGTTAAAGAAGGTGACGTTGTTTCAATTGATGGCCACGAGTTTGAAGTTCTATCCGTGGGATCCGTTGCGAACGACAACCTCTACAACCTCGGCCACCTCAACCTCAAGGCAAATGGCAACACGGTTGCCGATCTGCCGGGGGATGTCAGCATTGCCAAAGTTTCACTGCCCGAAGTAAGCATCGGAACCAAGATCGAAATCTTTAGGAGAGATTAAATGCAATACCGCCTCAAACTGCAGGAGCTAGCAACTAAGAACGGACGTCCATTTCGCATCGCACTGGTTGGTGCCGGGCAAATGGGTCGAGGTTTTGCAGCTCAGGCACACCGTTTGGGGCTAGAGGTTGCAGCGGTTGCTGACATTGCACCAGATCGCATCAACCAGGCATTTCACGATTTAGGTCACCCATCTCCAATCATCTCCTCAGATCCAGCTGAGCTGAATCACCTGATCAAGGCCGGACAGCCGGCCGGCACCACCAACGCCGACATCATTCCTCTGTTGGATGTTGATGTGGTGGTAGAGGCAACTGGTGTTGCGGCAATTGGTGCTGATGTCATCTACAAATCTCTCAAGGCCTCTAAGCACGTAGCAACTTTGAACGTGGAAGCCGATGTCACAGTTGGCCCGATCCTTCACAAAACCGCCAAAGAGCACGGAGTGCTCTACTCGGTTTGCAACGGTGATGAGCCAACCGAGGCGAAAGAGCTAGTTGATTTTGCAAGAGATTTGTCTTTTGAAATCATCATGGCCGGTAAGGGTAAGAACAATCCGTTTGAGCCACACTCAAACCCTGACAC
>JBMSYD010000065.1:0-5290 GCA_049426345.1 Aquiluna sp. | reverse complement strand
GGAACCAGTTCGTTCTCTGAACCAAGCTGCAGGGCAGCAAGCTCAGTGAAGGTTCCGGCAGGACCTAGATAGGCAATCTTTAGCGCTTTTGGCATGAAACAAGATTAGAGGTTAGCCAAACTATTGGCACCTAATAATCTTCTTTCATGACTAAAACAGGAAAAGTTGCCGCACTCAGACTGGTTTTGCGAGCAGGTGCCACGGTGTTTGGGTTCAGTGCTCTACTGCTGATTGTACTTCCGAGATTTTTTACAGACCTGCTAGGAATGATGGGCTCTGCAGAGGTTGATTGGTCAATGCGGATGATCGGATTGACTCTTGTCGCACTGGCAGGAAACATGCTGAATGTTTCTTTGAATGGCAATGAAAAAGCAGTGCTGTTTTCGGCCAGAGTGATGCAGTTCTCTGCATTTGGTCTTGGCGTTTTGACGCTGCTAATTCCAAATAGCTTTACCTGGTTTGTGATTTTGTATGCAGTGGTTGGATTCGGCTTCTCGGCTGCTTACACATTCTTTTTGCTAAAGAAAAATTAGTTGGTTGGATAATCAGGCGCGGATGGCATTCCCCAGAAATCTTCTAGGGTTCTGAAGCCACCTTCGTGATATTCCCTGGCTAGTTCTTTGCCGATGTAGCGAAGGTGCCAAGGTTCATAGGCGTAGCCGGTGATGTCTGTTGTGTCTTTTTTGTAACGGACTATGTATCCGTATCGCCAGGAGAAATCAGCAATCCACTTTCCTGCCTTGGTCTCGCCGAAACACTCCAAGATTGCACAGCCCTGGGCCGGCACCGAAACATCCACTGCTAAACCGGTTTGATGTTCTGAGTAACCAGCCTTAGCGCTCTTGAGTAGCGCAAGAGTCATGCCGTACTGCTTAACTTTTGATTTGAACAGTTCTGCTTGGTAGTCATAGCTGCGGTAGGCGGAGTTGATAAACAGCGTTCCAGCTCCAAGTCTTGCCATGTCCCGCGCCATCTCCTCTAGAGCTGCGGCTGCGGTCGGTCTCATTGTTAGTTTTCTTGGATTCTCCAGCGAGGTTGATTGTCTTATTGCAACCAGCTCAGGAGTTTCAAAGTCGCGCGGGAGCGGTCGATGCTTGTTGACTACTACCCACTCACTATTCACCAAAGACGACTCCAAGATTGCATACTGAAATCTGGTTTTTGATCCAGCTGAGTTTTCAGAAGCGACTTGCGCAGAAACGTTCTCGCCGGCCGAGCTTGCTGGCAAAGCCTGCAAAATTAGTGTGATGCCGACAACTATCGCGATCAAAGGAGGCAGAAACACGAACAGCGCGCGCCTTTGGATAGGAGTAGACTTTCTCACCTATCAACCCTAAGTGGTGTAAAACTATTGAGCAGTAAATCAAGACGGGATGCCGCGAAAGAAGCAGCAGCCTCCGGCACAATGTCACACAAACAAATTCTGGTAGTGCTAGTTGGACTTATGTCCGGCATGTTCTTAGCAGCACTCGATCAATCCGTAGTCTCTGCTGCAATGCGAACCATTGCAGATGACCTCGGTGGTCTTTCTCTGCAGGCCTGGGCAACTACGGCGTATCTAATCACCTCTACGGTGACCACTCCTATTTATGGAAAGCTCGGCGACATCTTCGGTCGCAGACCGGTATTTCTAACGGCAATTGCAATCTTCATTATTGGTTCAGTCTCAACTGGCTTTGCTAACACAATGTATGAGCTTGCTGCCTATCGTGCGCTGCAAGGAATAGGAGCAGGTGGACTGTTCTCACTGGCTCTTACGATCGTTGCCGACATTGTCCCTCCGCGTGAGCGAGCTCGCTACCAGGGAATGTTCTTGGCGGTTTTTGGATCATCTTCGCTGTTGGGACCAGTTATTGGTGGGACTCTGGCGGGCATTGATGAGTTCTTGTTTGTCGAAGGCTGGCGCTGGATATTCCTGATGAACCTGCCAATTGGCGCAGTTTCACTTGTGATGGTGGTTGCTTTCCTACACGTTCCACACACACCAAGAAAACTAATGATTGATTGGTGGGGAGCTGCCGCAATCATCATGGCAACAGTTCCTCTTCTTCTACTTGCAGAGCAGGGAAGAACCTGGGGTTGGACATCCGCTCTTTCTATCGGAATGGGAATTACGGGTGTAGTTGGAATTGTGCTGTTCATTTTGATCGAGAAGAAGATGGGCGAGAGTGCTCTGATTCCGCTCGCTATTTTCAAGTCACAGACTTTTGCAAGAACCCAGGTTCTTGGTTTCATCATTGGCGCAGGAATGTTTGGCGGAATGATTGTGATTCCACTGATCATTCAGGTTGTCTACGGCGTTAGCCCAACGCTCACTGGCTTCATGATGTTGCCGATGGTGTTTGGAATGATGGTTGCAACCATCACTGCAGGAAGAGTTACTGCCAAGACTGGTAAGTATCGTTTCTTCTTCAACACCGGAACTGCAACCCTCTTCTTTGGTTACCTCTACATGGTTTTATTCCTAGAGGCAGATATTCCACTGTGGGTGGTTGCAATCGGAATGGTTTTGGTTGGGCTTGGTCTTGGTCAGCTAATGCAGACCACCATGGTTGCTTCTCAAAACTCTGTTGAGGCAAAAGACATTGGTGTTGCAACATCCAGCGCAACCTTCTTCCGCCAGATGGGCGGAACACTCGGTGTTGCAGTTTTCATGTCGATGCTGTTCAGCCAAGTCGGCGACAAAATTGCCGAGGCTTTCAAAAAACCAGAGGTGGTCGCCGGTGTTGGTGAGGCTTTGAATGATCCGGCGGTCTTGCAAGATCCAAACAATCAGGCAATCCTTCAGATTTTCCAGTCCGGACCAAGCGCTGCAAACAGCGTTACCGAGGACAGCTCATTCTTGATTGACGCCGATGAGCGACTAACACTGCCTTTCCGCATGGGCTTTGTTGATTCGTCGCTAACAGTCTTTTTGCTGGCAGGCATCATCATTGCCGTTGGCTTTGTAATCAGCTGGTTTATTAAAGAGGTGCCGCTGCGCGATAAGAGCGCTTCGCAAGAAGTTGCCGAGCAAGCGGGAATGGGCCACTAGCTAAGCTGGTTATTAGAAGCAACACGGGAGTCCGGCTAACCGGGCTGAGAGGAAGACTGCAGGGTCTTCGACCGTCGAACCTGATCTGGGTCATGCCAGCGTAAGGGAGACACCCGTGCCTAACTAAAGAAAGGCACGCAATTGAAAAAAGCAATTGCTCTAGCATCACTGCTACTACTGACAGGTTGCACGAACCCAAGCATTGATACCGTTCGACTTGCCACTCATGACTCATTTGCCATCAGCGATGACCTGATTCAACAGTTTGAGCAGTCCTCTGGATATCAGCTAGAAATTATTCGCCTTGGCGACACAGGTACTCTCACCAACCAACTGGCGCTCACAAAAAATGCTCCGATTGCAGATGTGGTGTTTGGAATTGATAACACTTTCCGCTCACTGGCAGAGAAAGAGGGAATCGCCGCTGGCGACTTTGTTGAGATTGATTACTCAGATGTTTGCTTCAACTACGACATTGCTTGGTTTGAGCAGAACAATCTCACTCCCCCCGCCTCTTGGCGAGATCTGATCAATCCTGAGTACAAGTCTTTGACAGTTGTTACAAACCCTCGCTTCTCATCACCAGGTCTTGCCTTTTTGGCAACAACTTTTGCTGGATTCGATACCGACATGAAGACTTTTGAATATTGGAGAAATCTTCGAGATAACGGGGTGAAAGTTGCATCAAGTTGGGAAGATGCTTATTTCTCTGACTTCACTCGCTACGGCGGAGCGCGTCCAATTGTTTTGAGCTACGCATCATCTCCAGCAGCTGAGGTTACTGATGGTGTAGCCGGCACGGCAGCACTACTCGATGACTGCTTCAGACAGGTGGAGTACGCAACAACACTGCGTGGCGCAGCTAACATCCCTGGAGCGGCAGCTCTAATCGAGTTTTTGGTCAGCGACGCTTTCCAAAGGTCTGTGCCTGAAGCGATGTATGTCTATCCGGCAGTTAATGGCACAGTTGTTCCAGAGAGTTGGGCAAAGTTTGCTCTTCCTGCAAGAACCACTCTTGGCGATGCTGCGGAGCTAGAGATTAATCGTGAGCGCTGGTTGAAGGACTGGTCAGACGTTTTTGACAACTAGCCTCGAGCTGCTTCTGATCACTGCGCTGCTTGCAATAAGCAGCGCAGTGATTGCTGCAGTTTTGGGTTATCCAGTTGGGAACTGGCTTGCATCACTAAAGCGATTCAAGAACCTCGTTTCAGCGGTATTGCTACTTCCTTTCCTTCTGCCGGCTTTTCTCGTTGGACTTACTCTTCTTCCGCTGCAGCCAACAGAGCTAACTTTCCTGTCGGCATTCGGATGGATTCTGTTTGCTCACCTGCTAATGAATGTTGGCTTTATAGCAAGAGTTGTTGCAGCCAGCACAGTTCCCAAAGAGCAGCTGGAGGCCGCTTCGCTGGATGGCGCGAGCCGCATGCAAACGCGACTATTGATTGAGGTTCCTCAGCAGTTGCCTGGTATCGCATCCGCTTCGCTGTTGGTTGCGCTGTATTCGGCCACAAGCTACGGACTTGTTCTGACGCTTGGCCGAGGAGAAGTTAGAACTCTCGAAACTGAAGTCTCCGAGCTTGCGCTTAGACAGTTAGATCTAGGTTCCGCTGGGTTGTTGGCTCTTCTGCAGACCCTACTGACTGTTGCGCTATTTCTCGTTGCCAGAAAACTTGGCGCTAATCCCACTCCACTTTTTGGCGAGAGTGACCATGCGGGTTCCAAATTTGGAGGATTGATTGCCCTGGTTTATCTGGCGGTTGTTGCCGTAGTGATTGGGAACGTTGCGATCAGGGCATTCAGTTTGAATGGCGGCCTGTTTGAGAATTTTGCAAACCTTGCAACCAAGGGCAGTAGAGACATATTGAACATTTCCTTGCTGGAAGCAGCGGGCAATAGTCTGCGCAATTTGCTTGTAAGTGTTCTCATTGCACTTCCCATTGCTTGGCTGGCTGCCGCAAGAAGGAAGCCGAGTTTGCTTGTGCTATTACCAATAGGTATTTCGCCAGTAGTGGTTGGACTCTTGTTTTTAGTGGGGGCTGGTTACTTGCCTGGCTCTTTGGGTAATTGGTGGCTGGTTCCACTTGCCCAGTCAGTCTTCCTAATTCCGCTTGGTTACCAAATTCTTAGACCAGCTCGCCACGCAATCGAGCCAGAGATGCTGGAAGCGGCAACGCTGGATGGTGCGGGAAAAGTGAAGACGCTCGCTTTTGTTGAAGCGCCGATTTTGGCAAGACCGATTGCAGCAGCGATTTCTTT
>JBMSYD010000064.1:0-5412 GCA_049426345.1 Aquiluna sp. | reverse complement strand
TTTACTTTGCTCAAGTTCTGAGAAACATTTAGCCAAGCAGAAAGCTTTTGAGCGAGCCCGATGTAACTGGCTGAAACAATCGAGAAACCAAAGACAACAATCAGCAACAAGATTGGCAGCTGGGTGCTAGCGACAACTAAGGGCATGATCGAAATGTAAAAGGCAAAGGGCTGCGGGTTCGAAAACCCAATCGCCAGAGCCCCAAAAAAGTCACCCGTCCCTGAGACTTTGGCGCCCTGAGTTTTTCGATTCCATGTGCTGAATGCTTTATAAATCAAAAAACCAGCCCCGAGTACTTTCACCGCTGTAAATAGCTCTTCACTAGCACTCAGCGCAGCCGCCAAACCAAAGTAGGCGAGTGTGACCATCAGAACTTTGCCCGTGGTGATTCCTGCTGCGGCTGCGATTGCTAGTTTTCTGTCGCTGATAGCCCTGCTGAGGATGAGCATGGTGTCAGCGCCTGGCGCCACGGCAGAGGAGAAGAACGCCAACGCAAAAAGAAAATAGTCGGACACCGTTGGAATACTAACTGCCTATTTGACAGCTTTGTATTGCTAGACCCTTAGATTCCCGCCGCGCTTTCTAGAAACAGCGTCGATAGTTGCGGCCAGGGCCAATACCGAACCTGTGACCACGAAGCTGATTCCAGCGGATAGACCAAGCAATCCAAGGCCGTTGTCGATAATTGCAATTACCATCGCTCCCAGTGCGGCGTGGGCCAAGCGTCCCCGACCTCCGAAGAGGCTGACACCGCCCACAACAGCTGCAGCCACACCACTTAGAACGATTGTTCTTCCCGCGGCTGCCTCCACAACTCCGATACGGCTGACGTGGAAAAGACCCGCAATCACTGCCAGACAAGACGTGATCACAAATGCGGTGATCCTAATTCTCGAAACCTTGATTCCAGCCCTTCTGGCTGCCTCAGGATTACCACCAACTGCGTAGAGGTGACGACCGAAGGTGGTCCTATCCAGGACGAAAGTTCCAATGAATATGATTGCTAGAACAATCGGAATCACAATTGGAACGCCATAGATTGGTTTTACGGATGCACTTCGATCGAGGTTTAGTACGTAAACAACTGCGCCACCAATCACTGCCATGAATCCAACTTTGATTAGTAGCAATGAAAGTGGCTTGTTGACCAGACCCTTTCGAGTCCTGCGAGCCCGATCGTAAAGACCCATTCCAAGAGTGATGCCAAGCACCACTAGCAACAGCAGCCAACCTCCCAGAATTGGGAGATTTTCGTTCATGATGGACTTAATCTCCGGCACATCAACTCGGAACAATCCACCATCACCGAGCAAAATCAATGCAACACCCTGCAGACCTAAGTAAAACGCGAGCGTGATTACAAAGGATGGAACTCCAATTCTTGCAACAAAGATTCCAAGGATGAAACCAACAGTTGCGCCGAATGCTAATGACATTCCCAGGGCAGGAATCCAATTGATACCAGCAAAGGTCGCCAGGTAGAAGATATCCATCGCCACACCAGCGGCAACACCCGCTGAAAGATCAATCTCGGCTAGCAAAATTACGAACACCAGCGCAACAGCCAAAGTGGTGAGCTGGGCTGCCTGAATAAAGAGGTTCGCGAAATTGAGCTTGGTTAAGAAGAAAGGACTGAGAGTTGAAAACAGGGCGGTGAGAACCAACAGCGCGGCAACGGCAGGCAAGGCTCCCATTTCACCGTTTTTTAGCCTGGAAAGGTAAGCGGAGAATTGCTCTCGCAGATTTCCCTCGTGACCAGAAGAGATCTGGGTGGGAGCTAGGTTCAATCCGCCTTCATTCGAATTTGCCATTCTTACTCCGCTCCTTTGGTGCCCGTGATGTATCCAACTACATCGTTTTGGTTTGTCTCTTTAGCGTTGATTTGGGTGACCATTCGGCCAAGATACAAAACAGCAATGTCATCGCAAACCTTGAAGACGTCTTGCAAATTGTGACTAATGATGATTACCGCGACCCCAGAATCAGCCAATCTTCTTACAAGATTTAGAACCTGCTCTGTTTGAGCAACACCTAGCGCCGCTGTTGGCTCATCCAGGATCACAAGTTTGGAATTTCTTAGAACCGATCTGGCAATTGCCACCGTCTGACGCTGACCTCCAGAGAGGGAGGAAACTTTTTGTCTTACCGACTTAACCGTTCTAACGGAGAGGCTTTGCAAAGCCTGTGTTGCCTGCAGCTCCATTGAAGGCTCGTCCAGAGTGCCTTGCAGGGTTTCTTCTCGACCGAGGAACATGTTCTGGACGATGTCGAGATTTTCGCAAAGCGCCAGATCTTGATAAACCACTTCAATTCCGAGAGCGGCAGCCTCTCGAGGGTTTTGAATATCTACGGGCTGGCCATCAAACAAAACAGTTCCGCTGTCGTAGGGCTGGACGCCTGCCAACCCCTTGATGAGTGTGGACTTACCGGCTCCATTGTCTCCAACCAAGGCCGTTACCTTGCCGGCATATGCCACCAAATCAACGCCCTTTAGGACATCCACTGGCCCAAAGCTCTTGACCACATTCTTAAGTTCTATTACTGGTTGCGTCATCGCCTACCCGCCATCAACTTGTTTCTAAAAGCCTATATAAAGAAGAAAAGGTGTGCGCCAGCGAAAGGACCGGCGCACACCAAATCATCTTTACTTGACGCCGTATGTCTCACAAGCGGCCGCAACATCGCCGACACAGAGGTCAGCTGCTGATGCGTCGCCAGCGGCTACTACGTCCTTAACCTTGTCTGGTCCGACCACGATTGGGTCAAGAGCAAGGAATGGTGTTCCATCTTCCAGAGTCTTGTTGGTCTCTGGAACTCCACCGCTCAGAATGGTGATTGCCATCTTGGCACCAGCCTCAGCCTGAATGGTGAATGGCTTCCAGACGGTTGCCCACTGCTTGCCTAGCAGAACGTTCTGTAGACCAGCAACAGATGCATCCTGACCGGAAACTGGAACAGTTAGCCCGTTCTTGTCCAAGATTGCAATGATGGAAGCTGCGTTGTTGTCGTTTGGAGCTAGAACCGCGTCAACCTTTCCGGAGACTGCGGTGAAGGCCTGCTCAAATAGAGTTCCAGCCTTTGTTCCATCCCAAGTTCCTTCCATGGTGAAGGCAGCAGTTGCACCAGCTGCATCCAAAACAGATAGAGCTCCGTTTAGGAACATTGCAGCGTTGCCGTCTGCTGGGTCACCAGAAGAGTAAATAATGCTTGCAGTTGTGACATCCTTGCCAGCTGCAGCTAGACCATCCAAAATCATCTGACCCTGGAACGCACCAACGCGCTCGTTGTCGAATGATAGGTAGTAGTCAGCGCCAGCGATTGGACGGTCGTAAGCAATAACAGGAATACCCTGCGCTTGTGCCTTCTCAGTTACAGAAACAGCAGCACCCTGGTAGTCAACAAGTAGCATCACACCACAGCCCTTTGAAAGCTGCTGGTCTGCGATTGTTGCGTACTTAGCGGTGTCTGACTGAGCGTTCTGAATGTCAGCTTCATAACCAGCTGCGGTTAGAGCCTTCTCAAGTGCAGGACGGTCACCTGGCTCCCAGCGAGTACCGCTGTCAGCGTCAGGCAAAATTACACAGGCACGGGTCGATCCCGCGTTTTCCGACTCGGTACCTGCGTCTGCAGCACAACCCGCGAGGGTTAGGGCTGAAACGGCAGCTAGAGCCGAAATGGAGAGCAATGAAGACTTCTTCACTTAGTTCCCTTCGATCAATTGAATATTTGGGCAACCCCCAAATTGAGCCCATGTCTGAGCCTGAGAATATGTTTCCCCAAACAACAAATTAGGTCAAATTAATAGGGCGGCCTTTCGATAACAAATAGGCAACGTTATCTATTTGTTGTCTTGAACAACAAGTAGGTTTTTCCTAGGAGATTAGGGAGGGATCATGGAAAAGAGCCTCCAGTCCCCCCTACCCAAGGGCCAGAATCGCGAGGATGTCCGCCAACATAACCTCTCGACCGTTCTGAGGCTGGTTCGGCTTTCTGAGACCATCTCGCGCTCCCAGCTCACGGCCGCAACTGGTCTCAATCGCTCCACTATTTCGGATCTGGTAGCGGAGCTTGAGGAGCGCGGTCTCGCGGTTGAAAACGAAGCATTGGTTTCATCCGGGGTTGGTCGCCCCAGCCTGATGGTGACCCCATCGGAAAACGTGATTGCGTTTGCGGTTCACCCTGAGGTTGATGCCACCACGGTCGGTGCTGTCACGCTCGGCGGCAAGGTGATTGCAAAAGAGCGCGTACTGATGTCCAAGTCACCAACTCCAGCAGATTCTGAGCAGACAGCTGCCAAGTTGATATCCAAAATCAGTTCAGAGCTATCCAAGAATTATCGAGTGGCGGGTATTGGTGTGGCAGTTCCTGGACAAGTCAGAGTTTCTGATGGTGTTATTCGCTACGCGCCACAACTTGGTTGGGTTGAAGCGGCATTTGGCCCGGAGCTCAGCCAGCTCACTCGTCTTCCTGTCTTTCTAGACAATGACGCAAGTATCGGCTGCATGGCAGAGCGCAACTTTGGAAGTGCAAAAGGTTTTTCAGACGTTGTGTTTTTGTTTGCTGGTGCCGGTGGTATTGGTGGTGGTGCGATTGTCGATGGCAAGCAATTGCGTGGTGCATCAGGCTACGCTGGCGAGCTTGGACACGTGAGAATCTCTTCCTCTAACCAGCGCGACTACTCAGGCTTCGAGGGAACCTTAGAGGCTTTGGTGCGAAGAGATGATCTTTTAGAACTGCTCAAACTATATGCAGCAACCGATGACGAACTGGATCGAGAGATTCAAACTGCAAAGCAGCCTGCAGTCAGAGACAAGATTTATGAGCAGATCGATGCACTTGCGGACGGCTTGAGCAACTTCGTCACAATCTTTAATCCTCAGGCAATCGTTCTTGGAGGCTTTCTAACTTCGCTCTTCAACTACGATGCCGGGCGCCTAATTGAGCGCATCAAGGCAAACTCCGTAGGAGCATCGGCTGAGCGGGTGGTGGTTCGGCCAGCCAGGCTCGGCTCTAACCTGCTGATGGTCGGGGCGGCAGAGCTTCCCTTTGAAATGCTCATGCGAGATCCCGCCAGCTATATCCTGGAGAGCCCCGGAAAGCTAGGCTGAAAGGAAGCTAAAGGCTGGGGTCAATTGGTTCGCACTGTTCTGGCAAGAATTCTGTTCATTCTGGCGATTCCTATTGTCTTTGTGGGTCTGATTGACCCGCTTGAGGGCGGCATCGCCCTACTCCTAGCTGGAGTCATCTATTTCTTTGCTTTTCAGCTAGCTGGCTATGGACCCAGGAAATATTTATGGGTTCCCTATGCCCTGAGCATCGCTATCGGGGCCATCACACTTCTATATGCCATGGCTAGTCCACCCAGGGTGGATGGCCAGGAGCTGGCAGTTCCAATTGCGGTAGGAGTTTGGA
>JBMSYD010000063.1:0-5704 GCA_049426345.1 Aquiluna sp. | reverse complement strand
CCATCGCGACGAAGAATGACCTTGTCGATTGAAACTGGGGAGCAGTAAACACCTCGGTTAGAAACAGCGGCATACGCAGCAGCCATAGTTAGCGGTGCTATTTCGTTAGTTCCCAAAATTGTTGATGGGAAATACAGCAGCTCTGTGCCGTCGGCTCGGTGAACACCAAAAGATGCGGCGGTATCTCTAATTGCACAAAGATCTAGCTTTGATGCCATCGCTGCGAAAGCCGTGTTCTGAGATGTAATTACTGCTTGTTGAATGCTGATGTCATCGATGGTGTTGTCTTGATCTGTTCCAGAGTTCTTTACTTCCCACAGTCCAACCACACCACCACAGCTTGCGCTGAAGTCTTGTGCAACATTCCAAATCTTGATTTTGTCTGGTTGACCATCCAGGTCAACATCCTCACCAGTTTCAACTCGTCCATCGACGTGGTCGCCAAGCGAGTAGCCCTGCTTGAGCCATTCGGCCAAGGTGAAGAGCTTGTAGGTCGAGCCAGGCTGGAAACCACTAGAACCGCCAAAGGGTTTGTCGGTGTTGTAGTTGACAGAGGTGGCACCTACTGGCGGCTCTTGAGACTGGTTGAAGAATCGGTTTTGGGCCATTGCAATTACGCGGCCAGTTCCGACTTCGACCGAAACGGAAGCCGTTCCAAATCCCCACTCGTTATCTGCGGGAAGAGCTTTCATGGTCGCATCCCAGGCGGTCTGCTGAAGATCTAGATCCAAGGTGGTGTAGATGTCTAGTCCACCTCGTCGAAGCAGCATTTCGCGGTCTTCTGAGGTTTGACCAAATTCTGGTGAGTTACGCACTGTCCAGACTGTGTAGTCGCAGAAGAAAGCGGTGGTTTGGTTAAGCTCACAGCCAGCTTCAACTGGAGTGATCTTGGTCTGGATTGGAGACTCTTTATATTTGTCAGCCTCTTCTTGGGTGAGGTAGCCCTCATCCGCCATTCTCTGAATGACGTAGTTTCTTCTGCCGAGTCCGCGATCTAGGTTTTCAGCCTCATCCGGCTTGTAATCATTGGGAGACTTCAGCATTCCGGCGAGGTAGGCAGCCTGCGGAATGTTGAGCTGACTTGCTGGAATTCCAAAGTAGTACTGGCTTGCGGTTTCAACACCGTTGATCTGGTTTCCAAGGAAAACCAGGTTTAGGTAACCGGCAAGAATGTCTTTCTTGGTGGCCTGACCTTCCAGAGCGATAGCAAGTCGAATCTCACGAAGCTTTCTCGGAATTGTTACCTCGGTGGCGGCAGCGATAGCTTCGGCATCACCGGAGAGGTTGGCAGCTTCAACCAGAGAGCTTCTTACATACTGCATCGTGATGGTCGAAGCACCTGGTCCCTCACCAAAGGAGGCAAGGTTTGTAAGACCAGCACGAATCAGCGAGATGATGTCAACGCCTGGGTGCTGGTAAAAGCGTGGGTCTTCCACCGCAACCACCGCATCCACCAAAGCGGGGGACATTTCCTCGAATGGGATCTCGACTCGGTTTTCGTGGTAGAAGGTGGCAATCAGCTCCGGCTCTCCATCACGCAGAGCGTAGACGTTAGAGGCCTGGGAGGCATTGATGGGTTTGATGTAGTCGGGAAGTCCTTCAAAGGCCGCGATTCCAGTGGTTGCGGCAACTCCGGCCACTGCGACAGCCGGGGCAAATAGCGCCACGGACAGTAGGCCAGCGACAGCGCTCAGAAACCCGAACTTTAGAAGGGTTCCGAGCGTCGAGGAGGATGGCTTGCTCGACATAGACTCTAGGTTACCTTGCCAAATCTGATACGGAGCTGAGAATGACCAAGTGGGAATACGTAACTACGCCCCTGCTTCTGCATAAAGAAACCGAAATCCTCAATACTTGGGGCAAACAGGGCTGGGAGCTGGTCCAGGTAATTACTGGTCCACAGGGTGGTCTGATCGCTTTCTTCAAGCGAGTGGCTGAATGAGTGCCAATCAGCGAATCAGTGATTTGGGCATAACCCTTCCGCAGGTTGCAACCCCTGCCGGGGCATATGTTCCTGCAGTTGTTTCTGGCAATTTGGTTTTCACAGCCGGTCAGATTCCCCTGGTCGATGGCAAGCTCGTTGCCACTGGCAAGGTCGGTAAAGATTTGAGTGCTGATCAGGCAAAGGAGATTGCAAGGATTTGTGCATTGAATGCGGTGGCGGCTATCAAGAGCGTCATTGGAGATCTAGATCGAGTCACCAAGGTTGTCAAGGTGGTTGGTTTTGTTTCTTCAACTCCTGATTTCACTGCGCAACCATCGGTTGTTAACGGAGCGAGCGAACTACTGGAGCAAATATTCGGCGACAAGGGAATTCACGCGAGAAGTGCGGTTGGCGTTGCGGTATTGCCACTAGATGCGCCGGTTGAAGTTGAGTTGGTGGTTGAGTTTAACTAGAAGTGGTAGCTCATCCAGATAGAGCTCTCTTCTTCAAAACCCACTCGGGTGTAAAGATCGCGCGATCTGGGATTGTCTTTCTCGGTTTCCAGAAAAACAACTTTCACGCCTTGCTTTCTAGCTTTTTCTAGGCTGGCCTTTAGAAGCTGCTCACCTATTCCTTTTCCGCGCTCAGCCGGACCAATCAGCATTTCATCAACCAGTGCTTCTTGGCCGCCGGATTCAATTCCCCAGCCCCAGGTCAAAATTGAGTAGCCGATGATCTTCTCTGTTTCAGCAACTAGCACTACTCCGTGTTGATTTTCTTGCAGCAGTGGCTTTAGACCCGCCAGCAGATGCTCATCACTCAGTGGAGTATTTGCTTCTTCGCAGTAGATGCGCAGCAGTGCCAGGATTTCCTGCTCGTCTGCTGCGTTAGCCTGCCGAATAGTGACCAATTAGTCTTCGGCTCCTGCTCCGATGCGGTTTTTGATGGTGTCCATGACAGTTGTGTCGGCGAGGGTTGTCACATCGCCAATTGGCCTGTCTTCTGCCACATCTCTGAGCAGTCTTCGCATGATTTTGCCGGAGCGGGTTTTTGGTAGCTCGCTCACCACGAAGATTGTTCGAGGTTTGGCAATTGGGCCAATGAGTTTCGCAACGTGCTCGCGCAGCTCCTTGCTGACATCAGCGTCGCTGCCGGTGTGATCAAGCTGGCTTCGGCGAAGAATCACAAATGCAACAACTGCTTGACCGGTGGTCTCATCGTTAGCACCAACCACTGCCGCCTCCGCCACGAACGGGTGGGCTACTAGCGCCGATTCAATTTCGGTGGTGGAGAGGCGATGGCCGGATACGTTCATGACATCGTCCACTCGGCCCAGTAGCCAAAGATCTCCATCGCTATCGAGCTTCGCTCCATCACCGGCGAAATAGCGACCGGGGAAGCGTGACCAGTAGGTTTCCTTGAATCTCTCCGGGTCTCCCCAGATCCCGCGCAGCATGGAGGGCCAGGGCTGATTGATAGTTAGGTAACCGCCGTGACCATTTCCAACTTCCTTGCCGTCATCATCAACCACCGTTGCATTGATGCCAGGAAGAGGTTTCATAGCGCTGCCAGGTTTGGTTTCGGTGATGCCGGGAAGCGGAGAAATCATGATTGCGCCGGTTTCGGTTTGCCACCAGGTGTCAACGATTGGAGTCTTGCCAGAACCAATTACATCGCGATACCAAATCCAAGCTTCTGGGTTAATCGGTTCACCAACCGAACCAAGCAGTCTCAGTGATGAAAGGTCGTAGTGGCTGACCACTTTGCTGCCCAGTTTCATAAAGGAGCGAATGGCGGTGGGGGCGGTGTAGAAGATGTTGACGTGATACTTCTGAATGATGTCCCACCATCTTCCCCAGTCAGGGGTGTCAGGGGTTCCCTCGTAGATAACCTGAGTTGCTCCATTGGCAAGTGGTCCATAGGCAACATAGGAGTGTCCGGTGATCCAGCCGACATCAGCTGTGCACCAGTAAACGTCTTGTCCTTCATGCAGATCAAATACATGTTTATGGGTGAAGGATGCTTGAGTTAGATAGCCACCAGTTGTGTGAAGAATTCCCTTTGGCTTACCGGTTGTTCCAGAGGTGTAGAGAATGAAAAGCGGGTGCTCGGCATTGAAGCCTTGGGCAATGTGCTCGGTTTCAGCAACGGACATTTCCTCGTGCCACCAAAGATCGCGATTTGCATCCCAGTTGATTTCGTTGTCGCATCTTTTTACTACCAGTACCTTTTCAACCGTTGGACACTTTTCATCTGCGAGAGCATCATCAACTGCGGGCTTTAGGGCAGAAGCCTTACCTTTTCTATATCCACCATCTGCAGTGATAACCAGCTTCGCACCAGCATCTTGAATACGAGCAGCGAGAGAGTCAGCAGAAAAGCCACCGAAGACAACCGAGTGAACAGCACCAATTCTCACTACTGCCTGCATCGCAATAATGGCCTCTGGAATCAGTGGCATATAAATTGCAACTCGATCACCTGGCTTGATGCCAAGTTTGATGAGTAGGTTGGCTGCCTTCTTAACTTCGGTTAGAAGATCGAGGTAAGTGTAAGTCTTAGCGTCACCAGGTTCACCTTCGAAAAACAATGCGATGCGCTTTCCCCAGCCAGCTTCGACATGGCGATCGAGACAGTTGTAGCTGACATTTAGCTCGCCATCTTCAAACCAGCGGGCAAATGGCGCATCTGAGAAATCAAGGGTTTTGGTGAAGGGCTTGTGCCAGTGAAGCTTCCTAGCCTGCTCTGCCCAGAACGAGGTCGGGTCAGCGGCTTCTTGGTAGATGGAAGGCTTGGCAATGGCATTGGCAGCGAAGTGCTCGGATGGGGCGAATCTGCGGCTCTCTTGGAGGAGATTCTCTATTTCTGGCTTTGACATCTTTGTCCTTACTGGCCTCCATCCTGCCAGAAATCCAGCCTAGGAGCTGGCTGGGAGTTTATGACTATCCCCCAAATAGGGAACAAAAGTCGAGACTTTCTGCCTATTCTTGTGGAGCTGGTTTCGATCAGTTGCTATCGGGGGACATCCCCCCATTTGACCCCGGTAGTCGGCGGTAGCTTTCCCCCAAAGCTACCGCCCCTTCTTTTTTACACAGATATTTCTTTTAGTCCTAAAACTTTTCCTTGGATGAGCATGCTCTGCTCATGAGCATTCCAAATTGGCTGCAGCCCCTGGTTTCTATTCGGGGAGTGAAAGATGTTTTGCTCTATGGCACGCAGTGCTTAGTGGATTGCGGAGGTGGACTGCAGGCGGTTCGGTCTCCGTTTAGTAGTTCAGAAGAACTCGAGCGCTCACTTCGGCAGTTAGCCTTTGATTGCGGCGCTCGCATTGATATTGCATCTCCAATGCTGGATTTATCAATTGAGAATATTCGACTGCACATGCTCTTGCCACATGGCATCAGTGAGTTTGCAAGTTTGAGCGTTCGTGTACACAGTCAAGAATTCTCTTTGCTTGAATCTCTGGTTCAGAACAACATGCTCTCAGCTGAGCAGGCAGAATTTCTAAACGATGCCGTGGCCAATAAGAAAACAATTCTGATTGCAGGGCCGACCTCTTCTGGTAAGACGACCCTGCTTAGAGCGCTACTAAACAATCTGAACGAGCGAGTAATCACAATTGAGCAGGTGCCGGAGCTGTTTTTGAAATTTCCCGCCATTGCACTAACTGCTAGAGAAAGCAATCAAGAGGGAGTTGGTGAGATAAGTCTTACTCAATTGGTTGTGCAGTCACTTCGCATGAGGCCCGACCGAGTTGTGGTGGGAGAGGTCAGAAAAGAC
>JBMSYD010000062.1:0-5766 GCA_049426345.1 Aquiluna sp. | reverse complement strand
GAAAAATTCACTACACCTGCGGCCTTTGAAACACTGGTTAGGCCTTGGCACCTCGAGGGCCTAGCAGTCAGGCCGGAGCACCGAATGATCTCTCACACAGGATTCTTGCTCACCGCCAGAAGGCTTGCGGATGGTGCAACGCTGCCAGACTTTCGCAAGCGTAGAGTAAACAAGGTTGAGGGTTCAGAGGAAGACGTTGAGCACTGGTATGGACTTTCAGAGCGCAAGGTGGGCGAGAAGAAGCTTCGCAAGACTTTGCGGCAGGTAACAACTGAGAGTAAAAAGAGAAAGAAGTAGGAATTGACCAAAACAATAGCCAAGACCACCACACTGCTCATTTCAGCTAGTTTGCTACTGACTAGCTGCGCAACGGCACCTGAGCAAACTGGCGACTACGCAAGCGCCGTGGCTGGTATTGATGCAACCTGTGAAAGCTATCAAACAGGCGATGCAGTGAAACTTGTCGAGGCTACCGGTGAATTTAATACGCAACCAGAAGTCACTTTCCCTTTTCCCATCTCGGGCACTGGGCTTGAGACAAACATCCTGATTGAGGGCAACCAAGGATTGTTAGTTGGATCACAACGAGTGGGAATGCACTTCGCAGGATTCAATGCCTCAACTGGAGAGCAGTTTCAAGCCAGCGAATTTGGAACTGAAAATTTCATTTATCAGGACCTAATTCCAGGCGCATCTCCAGATTTTTGTAACGCTCTTACCGGGGTTCCAGTTGGCTCGAGAGTTGCCGTTTTACTCAGCCCTGAAAACGTTCACGGAGGAGAGGGGATTCCGAACTTGGGTCTTGGGCCAGACGATGGGGTTCTATTTGTCTTCGACATCGTAAAAGCGTTTCTGCCTAAGGCAAACGGTTCTGCCCGTGCTGCAGAAGCAGGTATGCCAACTGTAATTCTTGCTCCGTCGGGACAACCCGGAATTCAAATACCGCAATCGGATGCGCCAGCGGAATTCAGACGCACAATCCTGATCGAAGGCCGGGGAGAGAAAGTTGCAGTCGGTGATAACGTCACTGTTCACTACACCGGTTGGACCTGGGAGGGTGAAGAGTTTGACAGCTCATGGCCAAGACAAGCTCCGGCAGCTTTCGATGTTACGACCGATGGGTTAATCGAAGGGTTTGTACAAGCACTGGATGGAGTTCCAGTTGGATCGCAAGTAATTGCCGTAATCCCACCTGATTTGGGATATGGCGACGCCGCGCAAGGATCAATCCCGCCAGGCTCCACACTTATTTTTGTGATCGACGTTTTGGGTAAGGAATAGCCAGGAGGAAGCCGTGGCCGGTCAAACACCAGCTGAGCGATTGTTTACGCTCACCTGCTGTTTGTTGGCTGCCCCAAAACTTGGGCTCAGCAAGCAGGACATCTTCAACTCGGTTGCCGGCTATAGCGAAGCAAATAATGATGATGCCCGCGACAAGATGTTTGAAAGAGACAAGGTTGAACTTAGAAACGCCGGTGTTCAACTAGAGGTAGTGCAGATAGATGAGTTCGAACCTGAGCTTGGAAGTCGTTATGTTATCGCCAAGGGAAGCTTTGATTGGCCGGCGGAATTCAACCTAACTTCTGAACAGCTTGGGCTCGCAGAACTTGCAGCTAGAGCCTGGAACAATCAGCAATTTGCCTCACCTGCGCGAACAGCCCTTGCGCGACTAAAGTCCCGAGGGTTAGTGGAGGCCAGTCGAGAGCTTAGTTTTCTTTCGCCGAGACTTCTGGCGCGTCATGCTTCTTTCCAACCTCTTGCCCAAGCAATTGCCGAGCAACAAACTGTCATCTTTGAGTACCGAGTACCCGATTCCAAGGCTGAAGCTCGAGAAGTGAATCCCCTAAAACTGAGATTGATTGAGGGTGAGTGGGTCTTGCTTGCCCAGCGACAGGGGGAGCTGCGTAACTACTTGCTCCGAAGAATCATTAGTCGTGTTCAACTCACCGGAGCGACTTTTAATCCGGTGTCTTCTGAAGTAATTGATAAGGCAGAAGAAGATTTAGTTGCCTTCACAATGAGCAATAAGGCTGAAATAGAAGTAGTCGAGGACTCTGAAGCCTGGTGGCACTTCGGGGGTCAGTCAACCAGAATTTCAATCAACTTCATGGATGAGGCACTGCTTGCCGAAGACTTACTTGAGTACGGAAGCGAAATATCAGTCATTAGCCCTGCATCGCTCACCGAGCGAGTGAAGAAGGGTCTTGAAAGAGCGGCAGGTGTGCATGCCTAAGCAAGAGATTGATGCCTCCGAGCTTTTTGATTTGTCTCTTTCGATTGTCGGATTGGTGCTAGCAGAAGGCGACCAGGAGATTTCTGCCTTGGCGGAAAGATTTAGTGTCAGTGAAAAGGTGATTTTGAAGGCAGTTCGAGCCATAACTGACAGTGAAGACTTGACCAAGTGTGTAACGCATTTTCACTTGAACTTTGATGAGCTTGAAGATGGCTGGGTCTCATTTTCCAAGGGCACTACCAATCTCGAAGGTCCACCAACGCTCAGTAAAAGACAATTGAGCGCAATTGCAATCGGCTTGGATTATTTGGCTTCAATTCCACAGTTCGCCGGGAACTCGGCGCTTCAAGAACTTCGAAAGGCACTTCAGAACTCTGGTCCTGTGCCAGTGACTGCTGTTGCATCGGATCGTATTTCAGAACTACTCGATACTCTCCACCAAGCAATAGCGGAAAAGCGTTCAATTGTTTGCGAATACCGAAATCAAAAGGGGGAGCAAGCGCAACGAAAGATTGATCCACTTGTGATTGAACTGCAGGGCAAGAAACACTATTTGCGGGGCTGGTGTCACATAAACCAGGAGGTCAGGGCGTTCCGGTTAGATCGTATGATCAGCCTTGAAGTAACCGAAGAAAAAATTTCTGAAGCATCTGCCAAATCATCCATTCCCGAGGAAGTGTTCGGCGGAAAAGATGATGGGCAGATTGTTACATTGGCTGCCGAGCCGGAAGCGACAGAGGTTTTTTGGAACTTCCCAGTTGCGAGCGAGCCAGTGTTGGAAAGTGGACGTTGGGTAGGGAAAATTCGAGTGGGAAGCCTCCAAGGTCTTCCGAGACACATAGTTCGTTACGGTGGAATGGTAGAGGTTAAAGAGCCAAGGGCGGCGCGGCAACTGGTTCGTGAATTTGCCCAGCAGACCCTTAGCCAGAAAGTAGTTGATGCCGAGTGAGTTGGCTTATTCTCCTGGCTTTTCTGGTCGGGCTTTACTTCTTTGGTCTTGCCAGTTACCGACTTTTCTTGTCCGGTAAAGCACTTGGAATTGAGCTCAAGAGGTCCGGAGAGCTATTGGCGGAGCTCAACAGTTTTGAAAGGGTGGAGCCTGAGTCGGCCAAAGCGGCGACTGGAGACGACTTTTCACAGGCTCTTTCTGCAAGAAAGGCGCTGGTAAGGGCCAAAATTCGCCGCAGGGAAGACGAGCGGCGTAGACTGATAAACCGTATTCGAGAAATCGATGTAGACAAGAGGTGGTCATGAGACTTCAGGGCTGGGAATGGATCATCATTCTGGCAATTGTTCTTTTGCTATGGGGAGCGCCTAAGCTTCCCGCTCTAGCGAAGAGCGTTGCGCAATCACTAAAGATTTTCAAGAAAGAAACTTCTAAGACCCAAGAGCCTGAGGTTGTGGCCGAGGCCAAAGAGGGCGAGAAGAAGCAAGACTAATGGCGCGGCGCAAAAACAAAGAGCGCCGAATGAGTCTTGGTTCCCACCTAAGGGAACTAAGAGTACGCCTTTCGTGGTCGGCGGGGTTCCTCGTCGCTGGAACCGTAGCGGGTTGGTTTCTGTTTGACCCAGTCTTCAGCATTCTTCAACAACCACTAATTGAGGTCACCGAACAACGAGGCATCCAGGCTGTCGTTAACTTTGGAACCGTTGTTTCAGCCTTCGACCTGAGAATTCAAGTTTCAATCTTCCTAGGCGTTCTGATGACAGCACCAATCTGGCTTTGGAATCTGTGGGCATTTATTGCACCGGGACTCAAGCAAAGAGAGAAGAGATTTGCGATTGGATTTGTTGCCGCTGCCACACCACTTTTCCTTGCCGGAACGGTCCTAGCTTGGACATCACTACCTGGTTTCGTGGTAATCCTGATTGGCTTTACACCTGAAGGCAGCACTAACGTAATTAATGCAAGTGAATATGTGCTCTTTGCTATTCGAATTCTTTTGATTTTTGGGCTGGCGTTTGTAATGCCAGTTGTTTTGGTTCTGCTCAACTTCGCTGGCTTGGCAACCGGTCAAGGCATATTGAAGTCGTGGCGCTTTGCAGTATTCATCATTGCGGTAGTCTCGGCCCTTGCCACACCGGTTGCCGAACCGATGACAATGTTTCTGATGATGGCGCCACTAACGGCTCTTTATTTCATTGCAGTAGGAGTAGCAATAGCGAACGATAAGCGCAGGGAGAGAAAACTGGAAAAGCTTGGGGAAACCAGTGAACTCGAACTCGAGTGAGTTATCCGCCGCCGAGAGATACAGGCTGTCAAAAAAGGCTTCCTCTTTTCCCAATCTCAAACTGTTTGAAGCTGAGCTTTCATTTCCACTAGATGACTTTCAGGTGCAGGCCTGCCAAGCATTGGAAGCGGGAGCAGGTGTCCTGGTAGCGGCACCGACCGGTGCGGGTAAAACAGTTGTTGGGGAATTCGCGATTCACTTGGCAATCACCTCCGGCCAGAAAGTTTTCTACACCACGCCAATTAAGGCGCTTAGTAACCAGAAATTTGCTGAACTGGTCAAGCGCTATGGCAAGGAGCGTGTTGGCCTACTGACTGGCGACAACAATCAGAACTCAGAAGCGCAGATCGTTGTTATGACAACAGAGGTCCTTCGAAACATGATCTATGCGACCTCGGAAACGCTAAAGGAACTTGGCTACGTTGTGATGGATGAGGTCCACTACCTGGCCGATCGCTTTCGAGGAGCTGTTTGGGAAGAGGTAATTCTTCATCTGCCTAAAGACGTGAAGGTTATCTCTCTATCTGCAACCGTTAGCAATGCCGAGGAGTTCGGGGCTTGGCTAGATGAGGTTAGGGGCAATACGAAAGTGATTGTCTCCGAAATTCGACCTGTACCGCTGAATCAGCACGTTTTGTTTGGCAATGAGCTTTTAGATCTTTTTGAATCCGGGAGCAATCAGACCAGAGTCAATCCCGAGCTTCTACAAAAGCATCAAGCCAGGGCTCGCTCTCCGATTCGCACCAGAGGCAAGTGGGGTGGAAAGAAACACTCACCACATGAAAGAAATCAACTAGTAAGGCAATTCCCAAGACTAGATAAACCAGAAGTGGTGGATCGCCTGGATGAGCTTGAGCTTTTGCCAGCAATCTTCTTTATTTTCTCAAGAGCCGGTTGTGATGCTGCGGTTACAAGCTGTCGACGCCAGGGCCTTCGCCTTACGTCCAAAGAGGAGCAAAAGGAGATTCGTCAAGTTGCAGAGGCAAGATGCTCTTCGATTGCAGACGATGATCTCGACACTCTTGGGTATCACGAGTGGCTGGAATCTTTGGAGCGTGGTTACGCCTCGCATCACGCGGGTCTCTTGCCTGCCTTCAAAGAGGTGGTTGAGGAGCTTTTCCTGCGCAAGCTAGTCAAAATTGTCTTTGCCACGGAGACGTTGGCGCTGGGAATCAACATGCCAGCCAGAACCGTAGTTTTGGAAAGGCTCGATAAATACAACGGGGAATCAAGAGTAAACATCACAGCGGGGGAGTACACCCAGCTCACTGGAAGAGCGGGTCGAAGAGGTATTGATCGCGAA
>JBMSYD010000061.1:0-5838 GCA_049426345.1 Aquiluna sp. | reverse complement strand
CCTAGTCCATCTTGCATTCGGGTTTGCTGCCCGGAAGACGGTGGCGGTTTTTTGCAATCCAGTAATAGACATTTCTTGCTAATGTCTTGATGATTGGCAGTTTCAAGAAGAATCCAATAAGCATGTAAAGTTTCTTTGAGTCAATCAGCAACTGCGCAATGGCGTCTGCTGCAACTAAGTATTTGCCATCACGAACGTAGTAAACGGCCTTGGAAGTTAGCTCTTCGCTGAGACCAAGACTAGGTAGATCGAGTTTCTGGTAGGGCTTAATGGGCGTTAATTCTCGGGTCATTTTTCGCATGACTCTGGCGGCAGAACTGCAGAATGCACAGTCCCCGTCGAAGATAAACACCCGAGATTCCATTGCTTACCAGCGTAATGCAGGTGTATCGTAGGCAGGTTGCCTAGTTATTGGGCAGCGGAGGCATAGGCTGAAACAGTGACTCAAACCAGTCGCAAGCGAGAGCTGCACCCGGCACAAATAGTTGTAATGGCCTTCGGAGCAGCGGTATTGCTTGGCACCATCCTCCTTCTTCTCCCCATGTCAACGGCGAGCGGAACCTCTGCTGACTTTGTAACGGCACTTTTCACGGCTGTCTCCGCGGTCTGTCTTACCGGTTTGACGGTGGTTGAAACCGCAACTTATTGGTCTGGCTTTGGGCACGTTGTAATCATGCTGCTCATTCAAGTCGGTGGACTAGGAATTGTTGCCTTCGCGACAGTGGTGGGATTGTTGATTGCAGGAAGAATCTCACTCCGTGATCGACTCAACACAATCACCGAGGCAAAGATCATCGGTATTGACAGCATGCCAGCCCTTCTGCGAACAATCATGCTGGTTTATTTTGGTTTTGAAATTGCACTAGCAATTTACCTGGGTGCTCGTCTGCACGTGACCTATGACTATTCAGTCCCGTCAGCAATTTGGAACGGGTTATTCCACTCTGTCTCTGCATTCAACAATGGAGGTTTTTCCCTCTTTGTCGGAAGCATGACCGGTTTCGCTGGTGACCTATTCATCATTGCTCCAATCATGATTGCTGTGATTGTGGGAGGACTTGGGTTTCCAGTCTTGATAGAAATTCACGAGAAAATTTGGAGGTTGAATCCTCAGATCAATGGTCGACCAAGACGTTTTTCACTTCATTCCAGATTGACTCTTGGTACCAGCGGCATTCTGCTTTTGCTTGGCGCTGTGTTCATTTACGCCATGGAATCAAATAACCCCAAAACCCTAGGCAGCCTTGGATTCTTTGAACAGATCTGGAACTCTTTGTTTATGGCCGCCATGCCTAGATCTGGTGGATTCAATTCGCTGGAGATGTCGGAGCTTGATTCTGCAACTTGGTTAGGAATGGACCTACTGATGTTTATCGGTGGTGGTTCTGCTTCAACAGCTGGTGGAATAAAGGTCACAACGGTTGCAATTCTGATTTTCATTATTTATACCGAGATCAGAGGAGAAACTGCAGTAAATGTTGGTAACCGTAGGCTCCCAAGGTCAATTCAGCGACAGGCACTAACTCTGGTTGCTCTTTATGCCACGGTCATAATTATCAGCACACTTTTCTTAGCTGCAACCACTCGATTCAGCTTGGACAATCTGTTGTTCGAAGTCATTTCAGCTGCTGCCACGGTTGGCCTTTCTACGGGAATTACAGCTGAGTTGCCAGATTTTGCAAAAGTTTGGCTTTCAATCCTCATGTTTATTGGTCGTCTCGGGCCAGTGGTGGTAGCTTCAGCACTAGCCCTTCGCGTGACCAAGCGTCACTATGAATTACCAAAGGAAAGGCCCCTAATTGGCTAAGGAAAAGACAAGGAAAAGAATCCTCCACAGCAATGTGATGGTGATCGGACTCGGTCGCTTCGGCTCAGCGCTGGCTAAGGAGCTAATGCGAACAGGTCACGAAGTTCTAGGTGTCGACACTGATGAGCGAATTGTCCAGCAAATGGCCTTGGAATTGACTCACACCGTAAAGGCAGACACGACCGACGAAGCAACTCTGCGGGAGCTCGGCATCACCGAGTTTGACTCAGCGGTGGTGGCGATTGGTGCTGACATTGAATCCAGTATTTTGACCACTTCTTTGTTGCTTCAGCTGGGTGTTCCCAATGTTTGGGCGAAAGCAAACTCCACATCCCACGGAACCATTCTTAAGCAACTTGGTTGCCACCACGTAATCTTCCCCGAAGCTGAAATGGGCAAAAGAGTTGCACACATGGTCTCGGGTGAAACCCTTGATTATGTATCAATTGACAGCGACTTCGTGATGGTTAAGACCGAGGTTCCCCCAAGCTTTGATGGGCAGACCCTGGCGGAACTTAAGATCCGATCGACCTACGGCGTAACTGTCGTCGCGGTGACCAAGGGCGACGGTAAGTATGTACCAGCGTTTCCTGACACAGTTCTAAATGATGGTGATCAGATCGTTGTGGCAGGCCAAGTTGAGCCACTAAACGAATTCTGCAAACTGGTTTAGCAATTAGGGAAGTCGATGAGCATTCTATTTTGGGCAGTTAGTGCCGCAGTAGTTGGAGTAATTAGTTTTCTCTACCACCCATCTTTGGAGCTAGCGGCAGGGGGACTTGCAATTGGACTAGCACTGAATCTATTGATTACCTGGTCATCCGGCAAACTAACTGGAACCAAGTGGTGGCTTGGCCGCGTTGCATTAGTTTCAATGGTTGCGGGGCTGATGAACTCCACCGCGCTCGATGTGCTTTACTCGCTATTTGCCGCTCCGGCTGGCGGAAGACTTGCAATTGGATTTGAAACGGTTGCCGGCGGAATCGTTTTGACTGCCTTGGCTTATCTACATTCTTTTCTTGGGGCCAACAAAGAACACGACGGCCGCAGCAGCAATTCCAAGCGATAGCCAAAGCAGCCAATAAAAATCAGCTGGCTCTTCCGCTGGAGCGATAAGGTTTCCGCCGCATTCTGGATAGCTAAAAGCCGGATCTGAAACGTAGCCAGAATCATTCAGGATTTCAAAGCTAAACTCTCCGCTAATTGGGTGGCCATCTGATGAGACAACTCGCCAAGCCACCGTGTGGTTTCCAGCTTGATCGAGATCTACAGGTAAGACTCCAAAGTTTCCCTCGATTGGTAAACATCCCGAGTAGAGGATCTCTCCATTTGGCTTAGTGACAACAATTTCGTTTCCAGTGCCATCTTCTAGTGCTATCGGAGCACCGCTGAATTCAAGACGGATTTCCACAACTCCTGCTGAAACCTGCTCACCCTGGGCGGGTGACTGACTCGCTAGCTCGTCGTGAGCGTTCGCTGGCTGTGAAATTGCTAGGGCCAACGCAAGAAATGGAATCCAGAGTTTATGCTTCATGAGTGAAATCTAACGCAGAACTGAAGCCAATTTTGGCCGGAGTGGCCAGTGGTTTAGTCGTTGGCTTGGTGGTGCTACTGGGTCTATTTCTTGGTCCTTTAGGTGGTGGCAGCTCTAACAGTGCTGGCGGGACTGAGCAGACTGAGAGTCCAACAGACACTTCTGCTAGCGAAGAGCCCACTATTGATCCATCCGCAACACCAGAGACGGTTCAGTGTGCGGTAACAGAACTCGAACAAAGCGCAGAAATATTGGATCTGCAGGCGCAGGTGATTGATGCGGCAACAGGGACTGTTTTATATGACAGAGCAAGTGCAACGCCGGCCAGACCAGCATCTGTAATGAAGCTACTTACTGCCGCAGCAGCGCTCGAAACTCTTGGACCCAACTATCGAGTCACCACGCGCGTGTATGTCGATAGCGCAGATCCCTCGATTCTTTATTTGGTAGGAGCCGGGGATGTAACACTTTCAAGGACTGCCCCCGGTTCCAGCTCTGTTTATCGAAATGCACCCAAGCTTTCGGATCTAGTAAGACAGATTGAGGCTAAAGCACCGGGACAGCAGTTCAGCCAGATTGTTCTCGATAGCACGATCTATGGAAGCCCAGATGGGGAATACCAAAGCGTCTGGGATCAGCGTGGTCTAACTGACGGCTACATGTCCTACGTTTCTGCGTTGCAAGTTGATGGTGACAGGGCAAACCCTGGTTCGAAGGATTCTGCAAGATCGAAAGATCCGGTGACGAAAGCCGGTGAATATTTCAAGCAGGCACTTGGTCAGAGTGCCAGTGCTGCAACTTTGTCCAAGGGTGCGGCTCCAGCGGATGCGATTGAAATCGCAAGTGTTCGCTCAGCTCCGCTTTCAACCTGGATTGATTACATGTTGGTGGTCAGTGATAACACTCTCGCCGAGGCCATTGCTAGGTTGGTTTCTTTGGAAGTAGGACAAGATGGCAGCTTTGCTTCGCTAACCAGAACTTATCAACTCGCACTGCGAGGAACTGGAATCAACTTGGCGGGATTGAAAGTTGAAGATGGATCTGGGCTTTCACGCTTCAATCAGGTTTCTCCCGTGACGGTAAATGAACTGCTTAAGCTGATTGATAAAAACTATAAAAACTTCAAAGTGATCCTAGATGGCATGCCTGTATCGGGAACGCCTGGCTCACTTGCCTATCGATTCGATGATGCTGCTGGAAAGGTAGTGGCGAAAACTGGTTGGATAAGAACCGGTTACACTCTTGCCGGCTTCCTCTACCCCGAGGACGGATCTAAGTTGATTTTCACTGTATTTAATTTAGGAAATTCAGTTTCAACTAAGAACCAAGAGGCAATGGACGAACTCGTGATGGGCTTCTATGGCTGCGGAAAGAGTCTGGTGAATCAATAATGGCTCGCGCTCTGCTCGTAATTGATGTTCAAAATGACTTTTGCGAAGGCGGGGCTTTAGCCTGCGAAGGCGGATCAGCCGTAGCCGGGAAAATCAGCGAATATTTGCAGCAGCACAAGTCTGATTATGACTTTGTCATTGCCTCAAGGGATTGGCACACTCCTGGAGATTCCAATGGCGGACACTTCCCATCGGACGGTGCTGCGCCTGACTATGTTTCAACCTGGCCGCTGCACTGCATCGCAAACACCGAAGGCGCCGAATATCACCCTAATCTCGACCAGCAGCTAATTGATATTCACATCAAAAAGGGACAGGGAGCACCCGGTTATTCCATTTATGAGGGAATAACAGAGAGTGGAGAATCTTTTGTAGACCTCTTGAAGAGGCTCCAAATCGAATCGGTTGATGTAGTTGGAATTGCTACCGACTACTGCGTCAGAGCCTCGGCCCTTGATTCAGCAAAGCACAATTTGGACGTGAGGGTAATTAGCTCACTCACGGCTGGAGTAAGCCCAGCCTCGGTCGAGAAGTCGATTGATGAGATGGTCGATGCCGGTGTTGCAGTGGTAGCTAAACCCTAGCTATCTCTTCTTGCTCCGTCGCTAGGAGTTACAGCGAAGATATTTGGCTCGGCAAAGCCCCTCGCAAGAAATTCCTTTTTGCATTCGGCTGCAAGATTCTCAAGTTTGTTTTGATCAATAACTGCGATGGCTGCGCCGCCGAATCCACCGCCAGTCATTCTGGAGCCAATGGCACCAACTGCCATCGCAACGTCAACTGCAGTGTCCAGCTCGTCAATTGAAATTTCAAAGTCATCGCGCATAGAGGCGTGAGACTGCAGTAGCAGCTCACCGAGCAGACTCATTTCACCT
Source organism: Aquiluna sp. (assembly GCA_049426345.1). Classification (GTDB taxonomy): domain Bacteria; phylum Actinomycetota; class Actinomycetes; order Actinomycetales; family Microbacteriaceae; genus Aquiluna. The sequence continues at coordinate 231 of JBMSYD010000061.1, read as the reverse complement.
TGGCGCAGAGCTTTCACTGCTTCCAAAACCCTTTGATTTTCAGTCACTACGTGGCGACAGCGCCGAAAAACAACATCATCTAGTTTCTGTTTCGCTGTTTCCAAATCAGCAACGGACAGCTCTCTGAGGGATTCGACTCCCATAATTTCTGCGCCTTTTTCGCAAGCCTCACGCCTAGAGCGATAGCCGCCGTCAGAGTGCCGATGCGACACTCTCGTGTCGATAACAGCT
>JBMSYD010000060.1:0-5852 GCA_049426345.1 Aquiluna sp. | reverse complement strand
GCTCGTGCTAGATGTAAAAGTCGGTAGTGGTGCATTTATGAAGACTCTTGAGCGGGCAACCGAGCTTGCCCAAGTGTTGGTTCAAATAGGAAACGACGCAGGGGTCAAGACTTCCGCTCTACTTACCGATATGTCCACACCGCTTGGTAAAAAGATTGGCAATGCCCTCGAAGTGGAGGAATCCGTGGAGGTTCTTTCTGGCGGCGGACCAGCAGATGTAATCGCCATCACGGTTGAGCTAGCCAGAGAAATGCTTGCTCACAGTGGGGTATCAGACGTTGATCCTGCAGAGAACCTCAAGAATGGAAAAGCCATGGATAAGTGGCGCCAAATGATTTCTGCACAAGGCGGGGACCCGGCCGCTGCTCTGCCTAAGGCAAAGCATTCCCACACAGTCTTGGCAGAAAAGTCTGGCTACCTCTCAAGACTCGATGCACTTTCAGTCGGAGTTGCCTCTTGGCGCTTAGGAGCGGGAAGAGAACGTAAAGAAGATGCGGTTCAGTTCGGTGCTGGCATTGAGCTTCATGCTCAGCTTGGTGACAGGGTAGAAAAGGGTCAGCCCTTGCTTACCATGTTTACAGATACGCCGGAGAAATTTGAGAGGGCGCAGGAAGCGTTGGCTGGCTCGGTGGAGTACTCTGAAGTTCCTCCCGCTGAGAGAAAAATTATTCTGGGCAAAGTCAGTTAGGAATCTCTTGGATATTCAGTCGCTACCAAAAATTTCACTCCACGATCATCTTGATGGCGGACTTAGGCCCCAAACGATTGTGGAACTAGCGGACTCGATTGGCCACAAACTCCCGAGAGATAACGCTATGGAGCTAGCTGCCTGGTTTTCCGAGCAGTGCAACTCGGGATCTTTGGTGAAGTACTTGGAAACCTTTGAACACACGGTCGCAGTGATGCAGAACTACGAAGGTTTGGAGCGCATTGCGTATGAGAGCGTTCTTGACCTTGCGCAAGAAGGGGTTATCTACGGCGAACTTCGCTGGGCTCCTGAGCAGCACTTGGCAGGCGGACTCAGCCTTGATCAGACAGTAGAGGCTGTTCAGGATGGCCTTGAGCGCGGCATGGAGGAGATTGCTAACCGAGGTGGCTTTATTCGCACCGGACAAATAATCATTGCTATGCGCCACGCAGATCGAAGCCTAGAAGTTGCCGAACTCGCAGTTCGTCATCGAAACAATGGAGTGGTCGGATTTGACATTGCCGGGGCAGAGAAAGGATTTCTACCCTCTCGCCACAAAGTAGCTTTCGACTACCTAGCATCTGAGCTCTTCCCAATCACAGTCCACGCGGGCGAGGCTGATGGAATTGACTCCATCAAGGATGCCATCATCAATGGACGCGCACTTCGACTTGGCCACGGCGTTCGCTTGATTGAAGACATCATGTTTTCTCGAACCGAAGGCGACACCGACCTGGTGGTGCTAGGGCCTGTTGCGCAGTGGGTGCATGATCGAGAAATTGCGCTTGAGATGTCCCCATCATCCAATCTTCAGACCGGTGCTTTTGCCATGATGGGCGACACCATGGAAGACCACCCAATTGACATCATGTATGACCTTGGTTTCAAGGTGACAGTCAACACCGACAATCGACTCATGAGCGGAACCTCTCTCACAAAAGAATTAGAGATTCTTTCCGAGACATTTGGCTACACACTGGCCGACCTCGAGCAATTCCAACTAAATGCGGCAGCGAGCGCCTTCCAAGGCTTGTCAGAACGCGAAGAACTTATGGACATGATCGAAATCGGTTTCGCTAGGGCAACCGCCGAATAACTATTTGCCGATTTCCAAAACTGTGCTTCACTGAAGTATGAAAATCTACTGTGTTTGTGGCGCCGGCCTGGGAACAAGCGTGATTTTGGCTCGCAACACAGAGAAAGTTCTGCAGGAAATGGGCATAGAAGCTGAAGTTTCAGCTGTTTCCATGTCAGAACTCTCGCGCTTACCGCTAGCCCAGCTGATTCTGGCAACCAAGGATGTTGCTATGGCTTTGGGCCAGCCTGGCAGTGAAGTCGTGGCCCTGAAAAGCCCCCTGGATCTCATTGAGCTCAGAACTGCTCTTGAACTTTCTCTGAGCTAGCATCTAAGAATGAAACCTGGCAGCACTGAGCGCACCACCATCAAAAGACTTGCCTATAAGGCTTCCAACGAGCAAGCAGACCTCTATTCAATCCTCGACGACAATTTGGTCGCTCATGTCGGATTGGTAGAGAACGGTCAACCAATTGTGATTCCGATGACCTATGGACGCAGCGGAAACACTTTGTATTTGCACGGCTCCACCGGTTCACGATTGATGCGCCTGCTGGCTGAAAACCCAAATGTCTGCGTCAGCATCACGGAGCTCAACGCCCTGAAGGTAGCTCGAAGCACCTTCAATTCCGGCATGCACTATCGAGCTGCTGTGATTTTCGGTAAAGCCAAATTGATTGAGGGCAGTGAGAAGCTCACCGCTTTGGATGCGCTTAGTGACGGTTTGATTCCAGGAAGAAATCCTGAAGCGAGGCCAACAACTAAAAAAGAACTTGCAGCAACCATCATTATCGCCATTGAGCTGGATGAAACTTCGGTGAAGATTTCCAAGAATGAGGTTGACGATCCAGAAGAGGATATGAATCTTGGTTATTGGGCAGGAATTGTCCCAATCAAGACCATTGCTGCAGAACCAATCCCGGCAGATGAAGAGTCTGAATCACTGCCGGTGCCAGCGAGCATCAAGAGATTTATTGAGCGTCGGCAAGGTAATTAGCGGCGAATTGCTTCAATTTGTCTAAATCGGCAGCCGATCCATTCACCTGCAAATAGCACTTGAGTTTTGGCTCAGTACCACTGGGCCTGAAAATCATGCGAACTTTCTTGTTGTGCAGAATTACCGCATCGGTCTTTAGTTTTTCATCCTTGGCAAGATCGGTGCTGGTCAGGGGACCTTCAAATTCCAAAGGTGGGTTGCTACGAACGTGCTGCATTATCTTGGAAATGACTTGAAGATCCTGGACGCGAATAGAAACCTGGCCGGTCGAGATTTCTCCGAATCGCTGACTAAGTTCGCTGAGCAATTCAAGGAGCGAACTTCCCTCGGCTTTCAGATCAACAGCTATCTCAGCGATGAGTAGTGCAGCTGTTATTCCATCCTTATCAGGTGTGTGGCTGGGGTCTACGCAGTAACCGAGTGCTTCTTCGTATCCATAGACCAGGTTAGGCACTTTTGAAATCCACTTGAAGCCAGTCAGAGTCTGCTCGTAGGCCAGGTTGTAACTGCGAGCGAGATTCTCCAGATTCGCCGAAACAATGGAGTTTGCCAATGTTCCAGAAGTTGTCTTGCTTGCCACGTAGTTAGCCAAAATCAGACCAACCTGATCACCGGTCAGCATTTGCCAGCCGTTAGAAGTGGGGACTGCCACTGCCAGCCGATCAGCATCCGGGTCGTTGGCAAGAATCAAATCACTGCCTTCGTCGGTGGCAGTTGCGTAAGCCAGGTCCATGGCGCCTGCCTCCTCAGGGTTTGGGAAGGCAACCGTTGGAAAAGTACTGTCGGGTGACATTTGTTCAGCCACTGCAGTGACGGCAAAGCCGGCCGAATCAAAAATCTTTCTTACGACATCCCAGCCAACTCCGTGCAAAGCGGTGTGAGTGATCTTGAGATCGGCCCTGTTTCCATTTTCCTTTTTGACCAAAGCCAAGGCCCGCTGAACATAGGCATCAATGTCCTTATCGGTCAATTCTTCATAGTCGCTGCTGTGTGGAATTGAGTTGAAGGTTTCCTGATTTGCGGCTTCGGCAATCAGTTGAGCAATTTGCTTATCTTGAGGAGAAATTAGTTGTGAGCCACCGTTTTTGCCTCCCAGGTAAACCTTGTAGCCGTTATCTCTGGGCGGATTATGGCTTGCCGTCACAACAATTGTTGCTGCTGAGTTGAGCCGGTGACCTGTGAAGGCTGCTACAGGAGTAGGCACGGGGCAATCAAACAAGAGCGCTCGACAACCATTTGCTGCCAAGATTTCAGCTGTGTCTTTAGCAAAAATATCCGAATTCTCGCGACCGTCATAACCAATGACGACGGATAACTCGCCAGCTGCGTTTTGATACTCCAGCTTGTTTGCATTTAGAAACCTAGCAATAGCGAGGGCAGCGTAGGAAACAACAACCCTGTTCATTCGATTGGGTCCAGCACCTAGCTCTCCGCGAAGGCCAGCTGTTCCGAACTGAAGAAGCTGAGAGAACCGATTTTCTAGTTCATCGAGATTTCCATCTTCGATTAGTTTCTCTAACTCCGCTTTTGTCTTGGCATCAGGGTCTTGTGCGGCCCAGGCCTTAGCTGAATCGAGCAGCGTCATTTAGAACCTTGCGACGATGTCGGCCAGAAGTTTGGAGATGCGCGCCTCCGCAGCCTTACCAGCCGCAATCACTTCTTCATGGCTCAGTGGAGTGGTTTGAATTCCTGCAGCGAGATTAGTAATGAGCGACATTCCCATTACCTCCATTCCACTTTCGCGGGCTGCAATTGCTTCGAGAGCCGTTGACATCCCTACGATGTGTCCGCCTAAAGTTTTGGCCATTTGAACCTCAGCGGGAGTTTCATAGTGAGGCCCTCGGAATTGGACATAGACGCCTTCATCGAGTGACGGGTCAACTTCTCTGGCTACATCGCGAAGTCGTTTGGAGTAAAGATCAGTAAGGTCGACAAAGTTCGCCCCCTCGAGTGGAGAAGACGCGGTCAAGTTGATGTGGTCAGAGATTAGTACTGCGGCTCCACCAGCCCACTGCGGCTTGATTCCGCCAGCTCCGTTGGTCAAGACCATAATCTTCGCCCCGGTCTTTGCCGCAGTTCGAACCGAGTGAACCACTGCCCTTACGCCGTGATTCTCATAGAAGTGCGTGCGGGCACCTATAACTAGGGCGTACTTGCCACTGGGTAGCTTGATGGAACGAATTGTCCCCACATGTCCCGCAACAGCCGGCTTAGAAAACCCCGGGATTTCATTGGCAGGAATTTCACTAACTGTCTCGCTAATCAAATCAGCTGCCTTCGACCAGCCGGAACCGAGTGTGAGGGCGATATCGTGCTTGGCTATGCCGGATTTGTCGGCGATAGCTTGGGCTGCCTTTTCGGCAAATTCAAAGGGGTTGATGCCTTCGGCATTTAGAGGGTGATTCATAGTTTTAAGTGTAGTTCTAAACCAAACGGTTGAAATTAGGGAAAGATTGTCCCGTGGTAGCTAACTCAAAAACAGGACGAATAGTCATCATTGGCGGTGGGCCCGGAGGATACGAGGCAGCCAGAACCGCCAGACAGCTCGGGGCAGATGTTGTCCTGATCGAGAAAAGCGGAATTGGCGGAAATGCCGTTCTTACAGATGTGGTCCCATCTAAGTCGCTAATCGCTACAGCAGAGGCTGCACAGCAACTGGAGTTAGCAAAATCACTTGGAATTAGTTTCACGCTTGACGGCAAAGCTATCTCACCCAAAGTCAGCGTTGATGTTCCTGCAATGAACAAGCGGTTGCTCGAGTTGGCAAAGAGTCAATCAAATCAGATGCTCGAAAACCTAAAGCGCGATGGTGTTGAAGTAATTCAAGCATCAGCCAGACTCGATGGAAATCATCACGTGGTTTATGAGGAGTCGGGTAAGCAAGTCAGCATCGAGGCGAAAACAATTATTCTGGCTGTGGGTGCTTCCCCTCGCGAGATGCCCGATGCAAGAACAGATGGCGAAAGAATTCTCAATTGGAAGCAGCTCTACAACCTTTCCGAACTACCAGAGCACCTAATTGTTGTTGGATCCGGTGTTACCGGGGCTGAATTTGCATCTGCCTATTTGCAGTTAGGTTCAAAAGTCACTCT
>JBMSYD010000059.1:0-6048 GCA_049426345.1 Aquiluna sp. | reverse complement strand
TTACCGGGGCTGAATTTGCATCTGCCTATTTGCAGTTAGGTTCAAAAGTCACTCTGGTTTCATCTAGAGACAAAGTCCTCCCTGGCAATGATGAAGACGCAGCAGCGCTTTTGGAACAAGTCTTTGTTCGATCCGGGATGAATCTTTTGAAAGGCGTTCGCGCTAAGTCTGTTACGAACACTGGTCAAGGAGTCTCGGCCGAGCTTTCTAATGGCAAAACCATCACAGGGTCTCACTGTTTGATGGCGGTTGGCGCCACTCCAAACACCAAAGACCTTGGCCTCGAGGAAGCGGGCATTCAGCTAGCGGAAGACGGCAGGGTGGTAGCGAACAAAGTTGCAAGAACATCGCGTGCAAATGTTTATGCAATCGGGGATTGCGCAACCTCTATTCCACTTGCCTCTGTATCAACGATGATGGGCCGAACTGCCGTCTATCACACACTTGGCGACGTCGCATCGCCCACTCGCCTCAGAAATGTTGCTTCTAACGTCTTCACCTCACCCGAAATTGCGCAGGTGGGTTGGTCCCAGCAAGACATTCGAGATGGTCTTGTCAGAGGTGAAGTTGAGCAAGTGATGCTCGAGACAAACCCTCGCGCCAAAATGCAGGCCTTGAACGAGGGCTTTATCAAGCTCTTCGCATCCCGGGGTTCTGGAACAGTGATTGGAGGGGTAGTGGTTGGACCTAAAGCTTCTGATCTGATTTATCCGATTGCGGTTGCGATTGAAAATCGACTGACAGTTGATCAGCTGGCGAAAACTTATACGGTTTATCCGGCTCTGTCTGCTTCCATTGCCGAGGCGGCAAGTGCGCTGCACCCGATTATTGATTAGTCGAGGATGTCAAGAATCCTTGTTCCGGCCGAGATAGTTGTTCCAATCTCAACACCAATGTTTTTGACGACTCCGGCTCTGTGAGCGGTGAGCGGCTGCTCCATCTTCATGGCCTCAAGCACTACGAGCAGCTCACCCTCCTGCACGGTCGATCCTTCGCTAACCGCAATTTTCACGACAGTCGCCTGCATTGGCGCTAGCAGAGAGTTACCTTTAGCACCGGTGTGGCTGGCAGCTTGAGTGCCACGCTTTCTTCTATGCAGGCTCGGTAGCCTCTCAGCCTCTCCTGTAATGAGATAGCGAGGAACCGCAACTGTTACTCGCTTACCCTCAATTTCAAGAATGACTTCGCGCATCGCGGGTGCAACTGGCAAGTCTTGTTGCTGACCAGTCCACGGCTGAAGGGGATTGTTCCATTCGGTTTCAATCCAACGAGTGTGAACATCAAACTTCCCGTTATCAGCGGTGAACGCTGGTTCATTACAAATAAGTCTGTGGAAGGGCAAAACGGTTGGAAGTCCATGAACTTGCATTTCAGACAAAGCTCTGCGAGCACGCTGCAAAGCCTGCTGGCGATCCTCACCTGTGACAATCAGCTTGGCCATCATCGAATCGAAGTTGCCCGAAATGACATCACCAGAAACTACGCCCGAATCAACTCGGATTCCAGGTCCGGCCGGGGCTACAAAGTGGTGAATTGGCCCCGGTGATGGCAAGAAATTGCGACCAGGATCCTCGCCATTGATTCGAAACTCAATTGAGTGTCCCTTGATAGTTGGATCTGGGTAGTCGAGTTTTCCACCCTGGGCAATCCTGAATTGCTCTCGAACCAGGTCAATACCGGTTACCTCTTCGGTGACGGGGTGTTCAACTTGAAGCCTTGTGTTCACTTCCAGGAAGGAAATAGTCCCATCTCTTGCGACCAGGAATTCACAAGTTCCGGCCCCTACGTAGCCAACCTCTTTCAGAATCTTCTTGGATGCGTCATAAAGCTGCCGCTCCTGGTCCTGAGTCAAAAACGGAGCAGGGGCTTCTTCAACTAATTTCTGGTGCCTTCTTTGCAGTGAGCAGTCGCGAGTAGAAACAACTACTACGTTTCCGTATTCGTCTGCTAAACACTGGGTTTCAACGTGCCTTGGTTTCTCTAAATACTTTTCTAGGAAACACTCACCACGCCCAAATGCAGCAATTGCTTCACGGGTAGCAGACTCAAAAAGCTCTTTGATTTCGGAATTTTCGCGAACGACCTTGATTCCGCGACCGCCGCCGCCATAGGCAGCCTTGATGGCAACCGGGAGTCCATGAGTTTCAACAAACTTCTCTACCTCTGAAACATCCGCTACTGGATTGGCCGTTCCTGGAGCCAGCGGAGCTCCTACCTTCTCAGCAACTTTTCGCGCTGAGACTTTGTCGCCAAGTCGCTCAATTGCTTCGGCCGGCGGTCCAACCCAGATCAAACCAGCTTTTATAACCGCTCTCGCGAAATCGGCGTTTTCGGATAAAAATCCATATCCAGGGTGAATGGCATTAGCTCCAGAGCGACGCGCGACGGAGATTACTTTGTCGATTACCAGATAGGTTTCAGCGGCTGTCTCGCCAGCTAGGGAATAGGCCTCATCTGCTAATTTCACGTGTTGAGCATCGCGGTCCGAGTTGGCATAAACCGCAACCGTCGCAATGCCGCTGTCTTGAGCTGCTCGGATAATCCGCACTGCAATCTCGCCACGGTTAGCAATCAGCAGCTTGGTGATTCTTCGCTCGGCCATAATCCGATAGCTTATTGGTCAAAAACCAGTCAAATTTATGAGTTATCAACAAAAAATTGTTGATTTTGTTGAGTTTATCGCCAGAAGTCTTGGTAGCTAAAGCCCAGTTCTCTCATCAACCCTCTAAGCGCAACCAGTGAAAGCCCAACGACCGTGTGGTAGTCACCCTCGATGCGCTCGACGTAGCTTCCGCCGATCGAGTCAATTGTGAATGCTCCGGCAACTGCTAGCGGCTCTCCGGTAGCGACATAGCGCTCAATTTCTTGATCGCTTAGGTTGGCAAAGTGAACAATTGTCTTGCTGCAGTGGCTAACGCTGTTACCCGAAGAGTCAATCAAGTGATGGCCTGACAGAAGAGTTCCTGATTTTCCTCGCATCATCTGCCAGCGCTTGATGGCAACGGAAGCCTCGAGTGGCTTTCCATAAATCTCACCCTCAAATTCCAATGCGCTGTCACATCCCAGAATTAGCGGTAATTCCGTCTTACCAATCACCGCCTCTGCCTTCGCCTTGGCTAAAAGTAGGGTCAGCGCCTCAGCTGAGCTCGGCGCGAGTTGTTCAACTAAAGCCTCCTCATCTACTCCAGGCGCCATTGCTTCAAAGGCAATGCCGGCCTCAGTCAAAAGCTTCTTTCGAGCCGGGGAAGTTGAAGCGAGCAGCAATTTAGTCACCAAACAAGGTTAGCTGTGAAACACTAGGCGGATGCAGCTGGAGCTCAAGATTGAAAAAGTCGCCCATGGCGGCGTCTTTGTCGCAAGACCAGAGGGCAAAGTGATCTTTGTAGAGGGAGCGTTGCCAGGCGAAACTGTCTTGGCTGACGTTGTTGATGAAAAATCCAGTTTCCTTCGTGCGGTAGTAACCAAGGTTTTGCAAGCCAGCCCTCATCGACAACCACATTTTTGGCCTGAGAGCGAAGTGGGGGCTGGCGGCGCTGAGTTTGGTCACATCGAACTTAGCTATCAGAGACAGCTCAAGACAGAAGTCTTGCAAGAGTCGCTGATGCGATTTGCCAAGTTTGAAAGCGATGTGCAGGTTGCTGCAGTTGACTCAACCGATGGTCTTCATTACAGAACTCGCATTCAGGTTCATTACGACTCGGCAGGAAAAGCCAGTGTCAAGAAGGTTCGTAGCGAAGACCTTGTGCCCGTCAAATCTCTGCCACTTGCGGATAAAGAACTAGAGAAGATAGCTCTCGCCAATTACGCAGGTTTCAAAAACCAGCGAGTAGCCTTTGCGATTGACAGCTTCGGTAACATCGCCCCATCCGATCAAACACCTTTTTTGTCGCAGGTAGTGGGGAAGCGGCTATTTGAGATTTCACTTGAAAGTTTTTGGCAGGCGCATCGCGAGGCACCATCAGCCTTAGTCGGTGATGTCATGGCAAAGCTAAGTAAATTTCAACCGAAGAGCATTTTGGATCTTTATGCCGGTGTTGGTCTTTTTGGAGCTTCGATTGCTGAGCAGTATCCCGCTTTGCAAGTAACTTCTGTCGAGCTGAGCAAGCAGGCAATCAAAGACGGCAAGCGCAGCTCGAAAGATTTGAAGAACCTAAAGTTTGAAAATTCAGATGTACTGATGTACCTGCGCCGAAGGCAAGAAGAAATTGACACAGTTGTATTAGACCCTCCGCGCTCAGGAGCCAACAACAAGGTTTTGGGCCAACTTGTTCGCCTGAAAGCGAAGAACATTATTTATGTTGCCTGCGATCCGGTAGCGGCCGCTAGGGACTTAGCGGAGCTGACAGGACAGGGGTATCGCCTTGTTGGGATGAGCGCACTCGACATATTCCCGCAGACTCATCATTTTGAAACTGTCCTGTCTGTGCAACTGGCTAACCTATAGGCATGGGGATTCGCGTTGCCATCGTTGACGACCACGAAGCCATTCGGCTGGGTTTTGGCAATTATTGCGAGAAACAGAAGGTAGAGCTAGTTGGTTCAGCAGCGACTGTTGATGAATTACTTGAGCAAATTGAGGGCACAGATTGTGCTGTAGTTGTTACAGACCTAAGCCTCTCAGATGGCTCTAGCGTCAGTGAAAATGTTCAAAGATTGGTTGCTGCGGGACCAGCCGTACTGATTTTTTCCATTGCTGACAAACCAGCACTGATGAGAGCTGCCGTGAGAGCCGGGGCAACTGCAATTGTTCCCAAGAGCCAGCCAATGGAATCTCTTTTCCAAGCAATCGAGCTGGCCAGCCAAGGCGCAATCATCAACAATGCCGAAACCACGGCAACCATTGATTCAGACTCATCGTTTAAGGAGGCCTCTCTATCAACTAGAGAGCGAGAGGTTCTTTCTCTCTACGCTTCGGGTATGAGCCTCAAGCAGGTTGCGTTTCAGCTCGAAATAAAGCAAAGCTCCGCTAAAGAGCACATAGATCGAGTCAGGGTTAAGTACGCCAAACTTGGTCGCCAGGCTGCGACCAAAGTCGACTTATTCAAGCGGGCGGTGGAAGACGGAATCATCTCGGGGGAGCTGCTCTAGTGCAGCTCGCATCGATTGCCGCCAGCCGGCTTGAAGAACTAATTCGAAAAATTAGTGGGTTCGTTCATCTACTGATTGTTATCGAAGTTTCAGTAAATGGTTTTAGCCAGATAATTGAAACGAATGGCTTTGGCAACTATCTACTCATTTTTTACCTTGCCATCGCAAGTCTTACGCTGTTGTCTCTTTGGTTTGGAAGAGGCAAGGTCATTCCACTCGCATACTCGTCCGCAGTGCTAGTGATCGTTTTGTTAAGTCCAATATCCAACATCCAAGATTTTGACTTTGGAGTCAATGGCAGACCTTGGATTTGGTGGGCAATAGGTTTTGCTGCAATCTTGTTTGCGGTTCACACCAAAACTTGGCTCTGGGTGACATATCTGGCCGCATTGAGTGCCAGTTGGTTCGCAATAGAGATAGTTCTCTTTGGCGAGCAGAGAATCTTCCAGGCAACTCTCGATTCAGCATATGTGGTGGTTTATTGCTTTGCTGTCATGGCTTTAGTTTCTTTGGTTCGTAATGGAGCAAGGGAAGTCGACGTTGCAAACGGCGAAGCGATAAAGAGTGCTTTACAGCAGGCTCGGGCGGAAGCAGTTGGTCGAGAGAGGCAGCGCCTTGATGCCCTAGTTCATGATCAGGTGCTTCATACACTTCTTCTCGCAGCCAGAGCTCAAGCCTCTGACGAAAAGGCAGCTGCGGCTGAGTCCGCTTCACAGGCTATAGCCTCGCTCGAGCGGGCAAAGAGCGATCAAGACAAAAGCGAAGTCGTGACAACTGCTGGTCTTTTCCGAGCAATTGAAGATGCTGCTCTCAAGCTGGACGCGAGAGTGTCGGTGGAGATTTCTGGTGCCAGCTCGGCTTCACTGAGGCCCGAAATAGCGCAAGCCATGACAGAGGCCACGCTGCAAGCATTGGACAATGCAATTCAGCACTCAAGAGCCAGTGAGATTCGCCTAGAGC
>JBMSYD010000058.1:0-6326 GCA_049426345.1 Aquiluna sp. | reverse complement strand
GCAGCCTTTCCGAGGGCTGTCTTTGGCTCAGTTGTCGAACTCATGGTTTATTTCCTCATGTCCCAGAATGAAGGACCAACCGGCTCAAGGAAGTCGCTTTGAGCTACCAGGTAACCCTCATCATCAACTGTTATTGGCAGCTGGGGTAGAGGGCGTGCGGCTGGACCGAAAATTACCTTGCAGTGATCTGCCAAGTCGAATGTCGACTGGTGGCAAGGGCACAGCAGGTGGTGTGTGTGCTGTTCGTAAAGTGCAACTGGACAACCCACGTGAGTACAGATCTTGGAGTACGCGACAATTCCGTCGTAGCTCCAAGATGCCTTGGCTGGATCCTCTTTCAGATCCGCTGGATTTACTCTCACGAGCAAAACAGCTGCCTTGGCTTTTTCCTCCAGTTTGTGCTCTTCGAGTTCACTGAGGCCTTCCGGAATTACGTGGAAGACCGAGCCAATTGTGACTTCGGAAGCTTTGATTGGAATACCGGTTGGGTCGCGAGTTAGCCGTGTACCTGGTGCCCACATAGTTCGCTTGAGTGTGTCACCAACAACCGGACCGAGGTCTCCAAAAATAACTACGGCAGGAATTGGGAAAAATGCGAGTGCGCCGTAGAGAGTGCGACGAATCAACTTGCGTCTTGAGAAACCAGACTCGCCATCGGCAAGTTTCACGATCTCAATTGCTTGCTGTCTAGCCTCTTCGCTGCTTTTTGCAGTGTGCCGCTCTTCAGAAACTTCGTTGTCTGGCATCAAAGTCTTTGCCCAGTGCACTGCACCGAAACCAATTCCGAGCAGGGACAGCGCCATTCCGATACCCATCCAGAAAGTGTTGTTTCTGGTTGCGCTCAAATCACCATCAACGATTGGGAAAGCGAAGAATCCCCAGACAGCAATCACTGCACCGATCATGCTAATGACGAACATCGCCGCAACTTGCTTTTCGGCATTGCGAGCGTGACGCTCACTCTTGTCGGTCATGCGCTCGCGGTGCGGCTCTAATCCCGGATCAGCAATTGGGCGAACGATGTTTGTTGCGCTGCCAGCAGAGTACTTTTCTAGATCGCTCATTAGTTAGCCTTTGCTCCTAGCCAAACCGTGATTGCAATGATGAAACCAATTCCAAAGATCCAGGTGAATAAACCTTCAGCAACCGGGCCAATCGAACCAAGCTCATAGCCCCCAACCGATTCAAATTCTTCAACGTACTTCAGGTAAGAGATGATGTCTTTTTTATCTTCTGGAGTGAGGTTGGCATCGCTGAACACTGGCATGTTTTGAGGACCAGTCACCATCGCTTCGTAGATGTGTTTTTCAGTGACACCTTGCAGCCCCGGTGCAAACTTTCCTTCGGTTAGCGCACCACCTGCACCAACTGCGTTGTGACACATGGCGCAGTTGATTCTGAATAGCTCACCACCGTGAGTGACATCGCCATCAGTTCTCAAATACTCTTCAGCCGGAATTGCAGGTCCGGGCGCAAGCGATGCTACGTATGCAGCCATTGCCAAGATTTGTTCTTCGGTGAACTGAACTGGTTTCTTGTAAAGCTGTGGACCGGAAGCTTGACCAGGCATGCGACCTGTTCCAACTTGGAAATCAACCGACGCTGCTCCAACACCAATCAAACTCGGGCCACCAATAGCACCCTCAGCGTTTAGTCCGTGACAGCTAGCACAGTTCGCCAAAAACAATTTGCGTCCCTCTGAAATCTGTTCAGGAGATCCAAACTCAGCCTGATAGGTCTGCGTAGCAACGGCGTATCCGCCACCAGAAAAAATTAGGCCAAGGAAAATTACAATTCCAAGTGCCCAAGGGCGACGACGCATCGGCTTTTGATTCAACTGTCTCTCCATTTTTTACTTCAGTACGTAAATCACTAGGAACAAACCAATCCAAACTACGTCCACAAAGTGCCAGTAGTAGGAAGTAACAATTGCGCTAGTAGCTTCTCGGTGACCAAAATTCTTTGCAGCATAAGCGCGTCCGATTACAAGCAAGAAAGCAATCAGTCCACCAGTAACGTGTAGAGCGTGGAAGCCTGTAGTGATGTAGAAAGCAGAGCCATAAGAGTTTGAGCTGAGCGAGATTCCTTCGCTGATCAGCATCGCGTATTCCCAAACCTGACCAGAAACGAAGATTGCGCCAAGAACGTAGGTTAGGAAGAACCACTCAACCATTCCCCATTTCACCGGCGACCAACCGGTGCGCTTTGCCTGCATGCGCTCCGCCGCAAAAACTCCGAACTGAGCAGTGAAAGAACTTGAGACCAGGATCAGAGTGTTGATTAGCGCAAAAGGAACATTCAGGATCTGGGTGTCATTGGCCCAAAGGTCCGGAGCCCCAGCTCGCAGCGAGAAGTACATCGCAAAGAGGCCGGCAAAGAACATCACTTCGCTGCCGAGCCAGACGATAGTGCCGACGCTGGTCGCGTTCGGGCGCTGAATGGTCATAGGGGCAGAAGAGGTAGCGGTCATGGCTTAATTCTAACTTGGCAAAATGCCTAAGATGCCCGAATTTACGCGGATTTCTAGATTTTTTATACTCCGGAGCGAAAATACAGAAATAGAATTCAGAAATGAATTCTCAATCCTGGCAGTCGATCCTCGGAGCGCTATTAGCGGGGGAGGACTTGACCAAAGAGCAAGCCAGCTGGGCCATGCGCCAGATAATGTCAGGCGAGGCAACCCAGGCGCAAATTGGTGCATTTATGTTGGCACTTCGCGGCAAAGGGGAGACCGTCGACGAGCTTGCTGGTCTAGTCGACGTAATGCTTGAGAACGCACTGCTACTCGAAACCGGAAATGACGCCGTTGACATCGTCGGAACCGGGGGAGACTTACTCGGAACGGTCAACATCAGCTCGATGGCATCCATTTTGTTGGCCAGCTGTTCGGTTCCAGTCCTAAAGCACGGGTCTCGATCAGCTTCTGGCAAAACCGGATCCTCGGAGGTGCTCGAAGTCCTGGGAATTAGATTGGACCTAGCTCCGAAGCAGGTGACAGAGGTCTTCAAAAAGGTTGGGATAACTTTCTTCTACGCGCCAGTTTTTCACCCCGCTATGCGGCATGTAGCGCCGATTAGGAAAGAGCTGGGGGTCCCGACGACCTTCAACTTCCTAGGCCCTTTGGCAAACCCTTCCCAGCCAATAGCGACCGCATTGGGCGTTGCTAATCGATCCATAGCACCGCTGATGGCCCAGGAACTGGCCAATCGAGGCCGAACAGCTTTGGTTTTTAGGTCAAAAGATGGCCTAGATGAGCTTTCTTCCACCACTGAGGCTGAGATTTGGCAGGTCAGTGGGGGAAAAGTTGATTATTTCGAGCTAAATCCTGCCGATTTAGGGATACCTAGATCAAATATCGATGCCCTGATCGGAGGGGACGCTCACCACAATGCCCAAGTAGCCAGCAAGCTCTTCGCTGGGGAACCATTTCCTAACTCTTCTGAAATAGCCTCTGTAGTCGCTCTAAACGCCGCCGGAGGGCTTGTGGCATATGAACTGGCTAAGGACCCAAGTCTGGCTCAAAAGCCAATTCTCGAACGATTCGAGAACGCTTTAGCTAAGACCAGATCGGCGCTCGCTGATGGCAGGGCAAATCAGAAGCTAATCGAGTGGTCGGCTGCCACCCAGCAGCTCTAATTCGCCTAAATGACGGGGAAGTGCCCTAGAAACTTTACTTGACATAATGTTTATTATCGGCTTTATGTAAATCCTGATTAGGCGCCCAATTGGGGTCATTGGAACCCTAAACGCGACCGTCCTTGCCAGCTAGCCTGAACAGCCTCAGCCCCAGCTGGTTGAGATATCCAATGCCGATTGCAAACAGTAAGGTTCCTTCGCGGACTTGGCCGCCAAGGGTAAATCCAACGCTGACCACCAAGAGTTCAATACCGCTTCTGGCGATCCAAAATGGAACCTTGGTTCTTTGGGCAACGCCGAACATCAGTCCATCCCTTGGGCCTTTCCCCATTCCACATGCGATGTACATGCCCGTGGCAAAGGAAATTACAACCATTCCCAGAATAAACATTGCGATTTTTTGCCAGTAAGGCTCTGGGGTTGGCAGCACATAGAGCGCTAGATCAGCAAAAAGCCCCACCAAAATCGCATTTGAAATAGTTCCGATACCTGGTCTTACGCGTAGCGGTATCCAAAGCAGCAATACCAAAATGCTGACAACAACAGTTGATACGCCAAAGCTAAGGCCAGACTGCTTGCTAATGCCCTGGGCTAAAACATCCCAAGGCGCGATTCCAATAGCTGCATCGACCGTAAGTGCAACGCCAATTCCATAGATAAAGAGTCCGACATAAAGCTGGACTAGGCGAATTACAAAATTAGACTGAAGCACCGCTAAATGCTACTGGGAGGATTGAAATGACTAGTCACTATTTCTCTCCACCCAAGCCGAGGCTTCTTGCCCATCGCGGGCTGGCGGAGCCAGTGGGCCTAGATGAAAACACCCTTGATGCTTTTAGTGCTGCACTTAAACATGGCGCTACCCATCTTGAATCTGACACTCAAGCAACTGCAGACGGTCACGCAGTTTTGTTTCATGATACGGATCTTGAGAGAGTGGCTGGAGTTCAAGCCAGAGTTTCTGATTTGAGCTTGTCTGAAATTAGACGAATAAGCCTGAGAAATGGCGGCAGCATTCCAACCCTGGAGGAAGCACTCACCCACTTCCCCACCGCCTTTTTCAATCTAGATATCAAAACAAAACTTGCGATTGAACCAACGATTTCTGCGATAGAAAAAACAAAATCGCACTCTAGAGTGCTCGTCAGCTCATTCTCAAATCCGATCAGAAAGTCGGCTCTGAAAAAGTTCTCGACGCCGGTGGCTACCAGCGCGTCCGCCAGCGTTGCTCTCGCAGCCTGGCTAAGTCACAAAGTGCTCTTCGGTGTTGGGTTGAATCGAATTGTCAAGAATGTGCACGCTTTGCAGGTACCAGTTGGCATAGGACTGGTGAAATTTGCAGACGAGGTATTTATCAGAAGACTGAAGAGCACAAGTACCGAAATTCATTTTTGGACAATTAACGACCCTTTGCAAATGCAGGAGCTAATTCGGATTGGTGCTGACGGCATTGTCACCGATCGGGTTGACATTTTTCAACCTGAATAATCACTGAGAGTTTGATTTTTAGGGATTTATCTCCCCTGCAACAAAGTTCTCCTACGCAAGGAGAATAATGACTGAATCTATGCGCGGGATGAGACTTGGTTCTCAATCAATGGAGCGCGAAACCGGTGTTGAGCTGGCGGAGCGTCAGTCTTTTGATTATCTGTGCCCTAATCAGCATGCATTCTCGCTTGTTTTTGCCCTGGGCGCTGAGCCGCCCGTTGAATGGGAATGCAAGAAGTGTCAAAGTGTGGCACATCTGGTTGGTAGCGAGAAACAACTTCAGGTTGCAGCTGGTGAAGAGCAGAAACCAAGAACTCACTACGACATGGTTTTGGAACGCCGAACCAAACCAGAGCTTGAGGAGCTATTGAAGGAAGTTCTCGCCGACATGCGCAAACGACGAGCTGAAGGCCGACTCACCGCCTAATTTCAGTTAAACCCCATTTTGTGCACAGCAGAAATGCCTCAAAAACAATCCAAAGGCTCATTTTGCTTTTGCCGCCTTCGCGCTCAATGAACCGAATTGGCACTTCGCTAATTGATGCACCTAACGCCTCTGACCGCATTGTCATTTCGACTTGGAATGCATAACCGTGGGCCTGCATGCTTTCGAGGGGTAATTTTTCAAGGAGGCCACGCGAGTAGATGCGAAAACCAGATGTTAGGTCTCTAACTTTGCTCCTAAGAATCCAGGCTGCATATTTGTTTCCCCCACGGGATATTGCTATACGCAGTGGGGACCAATTCGCGACCTCTCCTCCGGCTACCCACCTAGACCCAATAATCAAATCCGCTAACTGGGATGATTCCAGTAACTTAGCCAAATCCTGTGCGCGGTGAGAACCGTCGGCGTCCATTTCCACAAAATGTGTATAGGACGACTGAATCCCAAGTTTGAATCCTGCGACATAGGCATCGCCAAGACCTCGTTTTTTGTGCCTATGAAGCACCGAAATGCGTTTATCCTGATGAGCCAATCGATCAGCGATTGCGCCGGTTCCATCGGGTGAGTTGTCATCAATGATTAGCAAATTCACTTCGGAATTATGTGAGAACAGCTCTCTTACAGAATTCTCGAGTGTTTCTGCCTCGTTATAGGTGGGCATGAGAACCAAAGGTTTCAAGCTTTCCTCCGACGAAGTTGGCTGACCGAGAAGGCTCCAATTATCAGAGCGTTGAGCCAATCAAAAACAGACCCAACT
>JBMSYD010000057.1:0-6618 GCA_049426345.1 Aquiluna sp. | reverse complement strand
AACTCTGGGTGCGCATCGGAAATCTTCTGGGGAGAAAGTTCTCGAATTCTAGTTTCATCACTGAGCCCCCACACCGCAATTACCAGTGGCAGCTCACCTCTTACCTCTTCACGAAGTGCGGTTAGCACCTCCCAGGTTTTTCCTGTGTAGCTGTCTTTCTCATCAAAGATGTTTCTGCCGTCGTGCATTACAACCACGGGTGTTTTTGAATTCAGGGTTGGTGGAACCCAGATGTCAACGTTGTGCTTATCAAACTCAAATCTCTCACGCGATCCACCGGCTAACTTGTTTTTGAGAATCTTTCTTTCTCTGAAAAACATAAAGAGCGGAAAAGTGAAGGCGGCAGCTGTAAAGCCGGAAGCAAGAAAGTAAAGCCAAACGTTTTTCATGCCCAGTCGCTTAGCTTCAGCGAGCATGAATGTGACGGTGGCCAAAATTACGATCAATAAATCAAGCGATAGAACCCAGTCGACGGCAGAGCCAAACCAAGAGGCCAGATAGTCAGCCTGCTCAAAGACCGCTAGGGCATTGAATACCCAGGCTGTGATCAGCCCAGATATCGAGATAATTAGGTAAATCCAGCTTCTTTGCAGGTGTTTTTTGACCATTCAGGAATTTTTGCACATCTTCTGGTTATCTACTCAAGGTAAATCTCAGTTAGGACCAAATGCGCCGGCTCGGCCAATTCATCGTTAACCACTCAAAAGTCGTACTCTTCGGTTTTGTTGGTCTGATCGCCCTCTCCACCGTTTGGGGCTTTCAAGTCTTTGGCAACCTAAAGGGCGGTGGCTATGACAACCCAAATTCCGATTCGGCTCTGGTTACTGAGATTTTGGAAGACGAGTTCGCCGTTGATCCAGCTGAACTGATTGTTTTAGTTGATCTACCATCTGATGCAGACGAACTCGATTCACAGATGAAACCAGTCAACCTCGACTTGGTGATGGATTTGACCGACGAGATTGCAGACATCGAAGGTGTTGACTCAGCGGTCAATTACTACATGCTCGGATCTCCTTCGCAGCTCAAGAGCGAAGACGGAAAACTCATTTATGTTTTGGTCGATTTAGACAATTCAATTTCTCAAGCGCCGGTTGTGAAGGAAATTGTTGACACCTACACCGGTGACTACCGAGGCGCAGAAGTACACGTATCCGGCTTTGGGGCCGTTACTAAGGCAATCAACGAGCAAATCGAAGGCGACATAATTCGTGCTGAGATAGTCGCTGTTCCAATTGTGATTATCTTGTTGCTCTTTGTTTTTGGTTCTCTAGTTGCAGCAGGCTTGCCTCTATTTGTTGGTGGCCTGGCAATTGTCGGGTCATTCTTTGTTATTTGGGCAGCAAGTCAGTTCTTCGATGTTTCAATCTTTGCTCTGAACTTGATTACTGGTTTAGGTCTTGGACTTGGAATTGATTACAGCCTTTTGGTTGTGAATAGGTTTAGAGAAGAAAGAGCAGCGGGTAATGATGTGAAGACTGCGGTTATCAACACCGTGGCTTCGGCTGGAAAGACCGTTGTGTTTTCGGGACTAACCGTTGCGCTGGTCCTTGTTTCGATGGCATTTTTCCCGCAGTACTTCCTGCAGTCATTTGCCCTTGCCGGCGTATCGGTTGTTACTCTCGCCGTGATTGGTGCAGCGATTGCGGTGCCAGCAATGCTGAATCTGCTTGGTGACAGAGTAAATAGTCTTCGCGTGATCAAACGCGACCTTACGCCAAAGGACTCCGGTGTTTGGGAGAAGATTGCTCGCTTCCCCATGCGCAGACCACTTCCGATTCTCTTTATTAGCGTTGTGTTCTTGTCTTCACTGTTCTCGCTGAGCAGCCAGGTTGTCTTCGGACAGGTTGACGATCGCGTTCTACCAAAGGACAACCCAGCCCACGTTGCTAGCGATTTATTGCGCGAGCGATTTGAGGGCAGAGAGTCATCACCGGTTGAGATTCTGGTGAAGGGAACCGACGAGGAAATCAACGAATACATCGACCAAGTTCAGCAGCAGGACAACATAGTCCGAGTCGCAATTGTCCCAACTGAAGAGACAACTGAATGGGTGAGAATCAATGCGATTACCGACATTGAAACTAGAAGCCCAGATGGTCTAGAGCTGGTTGTGAATCTTCGGTCAATCGAAACTAATTTAGATCAGGTCTTGATTGGTGGAAACGCTGCCTACTACACCGATTCGCAACAGGGAATTGAACAGGCGCTGCCGATTGCTGCGCTGTGGGTTTTGATAACAACCTTTATAATTCTTTTCCTCTTCACCGGCAGCGTATTGATACCAATAAAGGCAATCTTGTTAAACGTTCTGTCGCTGGGTGCGACGCTGGGACTGGTGTCGTGGATATTCCAAAACGGACATCTGCAATGGCTGCTTGGTGAGTATTCGGTGACGGGGACCATCGACACATCTTCGGTTGTGATGATTGCACTGGTTGCCTTTGGTCTATCGATGGACTACGAGCTATTCCTTCTGAGTCGAATCAAAGAGCAGCATGATGCTGGCTTCAATACCGTGAACTCCGTGGCTCTGGGTCTTCAGCGCTCAGGCCGCATCATCACGGCAGCGGCGCTGATTTTGGCGGTGACTTTCGGAGCCTTTGGTTCCAGTGGAGTATCGATCATGAAGATGCTTGGTCTCGGAATTGCGTTTGCCATCTTGCTCGATGCGACTGTGGTCAGGGCCCTACTAGTTCCAGCGATTATGCGACTACTTGGCGCGGCCAACTGGTGGGCCCCGAAGTGGCTAAAGCGCATCCACCAAAAAATCGGCCTCAGCCACTGATACCCTTTCCCAATGCTGCTTTCAGATGGGGATATCAGAAAACAACTTGATTCAGGCCGAATCAAGCTCAATCCGCTAAACCTTGATTTGCTGCAACCAAGCAGCATCGATGTCAGACTCGATCGATTCTTTCGACTGTTTGACAATCACAAATATCCCTTCATTGATCCCCGCGAGCAGCAGGATGAACTAACGAGGTTTGTTGAAGTCGCAGCTGATGAGGCCTTCATCTTGCACCCAGGCGAGTTTGTTCTTGGTTCAACCTTTGAATATGTCTCACTGCCAAACGACATCGCAGCACGCCTTGAGGGGAAAAGCTCCCTGGGCAGACTTGGTCTCTTAACGCACTCAACCGCAGGATTTGTTGATCCCGGGTTTGAAGGTCACGTCACCTTAGAGCTTTCAAATGTCGCAACTTTGCCAATCAAACTTTGGCCAGGAATGAAGATTGGTCAGCTTTGCTTCTTCCAGCTTTCATCGGCAAGCGAGAATCCATACGGCAGTGAGAAGTATGGGTCGAGGTATCAAGGTCAGCGTGGTCCAACTGCTTCCCGCTCACACCTTCGTTTCCACATCACCGATGTTGGCAACGAACCACTAGATAAATAATCTTCTAGCGGCGTTCAGATCTTTGCGCGTAACTCTCTTTAGGGCGTAGTTGTCTGCGGCCAACTCGGCCAAAACATCAATTTCACTCTTCATTGCTCGCGATGCAACAACCCAGGGCAAGAGTTGAAAAATCATGAATGCGAATCTCTTAATCATTCCGTGCCGCAGAAGGATGTGGCCATGCTCGTGGTGCAAAATCGCCTGCAGCTGCTCTGACGGCAAATCAAACACTGGCTTTGAAAGATAGATTTCTTTTTTCCTGGTGAGTGCAAAGTAGCCAGGAAGAGCAAGCTCAAATACCTTTGCAGACTGAAATTGCATTTTGTATTTCGCGCCCAATAGCGAAGCTGCCGGGTCAGAATCAACCGTGAACAAGTTGGCAAGTCTTTGGTTAGCCAGAGCTAGAAGTATTCCAGCGAACCCCATTAGTAGCCATGGCGCAAAGCTCAGAAGCAATACCGATGCGACATCATCTCCCTCGCGCAAACGAAAGTAGCTTTCAAACACAAAGCCAACGGCAACAACACCTGCCCAAATAGTGGCAATTATTGTTGATGAAATGGCTGCCAACCAAACAAAGATTCCAACGGTGGGTGCTTTTCTAAATCTGCCAGCGAAGAACAGTGGAGCGCCAATGGTGACCAGCAAGATCCACTCAATCAGAAGGATCAGGACGTATAGCGAGTACTCCACCTAGGAAGACTACTTACCCAAAACCTTTTTCAGCTGGGCAACTTGCTTGGCGTTTAGACCAGCTGCGAAATGAGAAAAGACTCCAGCCTGATTGCTGTTATCCAGCAGGCTCAGAAGTTGTTTGGCTGTGTATTCCTCGCGCGATGAGGTGGCAGAGAAGATGTAGCTTCGACCCACTCCGGCCACCTTGCTTACTAAGCCTTTGTCTTCTAGCCGCGTGAGTACAGTCAGCACAGTGGTCAGCTTCACGTCTTTTCCAAGGGCACTGACTATTTGTTGGAGGAAAGGCCCTTTGGCTTATCCCAGAGACAGCCCAGCACCTCTGCCTCTAACTCACCCTGCTTGCGCTTATCACTCATGCGCTTATTCTACGGGTTGTAGAAATTAGTCAACAATTACCTGTGGTTTTGGGCTAACTCGCGCCAACAGCAGAATTCCCGCTACCAGCACTACCATCAGGCCCAGAATTCCCCAGACTGTCGCCTCAGCATTGTTGATACCCATAGAAAGAGCGATTGAGATGGCGGTAGTCCATAGCAGCGGACTTAGGAAGCTAACTGCTCTTCCGGTTGTCATGTAAAGACCCATCACTTCACCCTCACGTCCAGGAGGAGTGAAGCGAGAAACGAATGCTCTGGAAGATGCCTGCGCTGGTCCAACAAAGAGTGTCAAAGCAAGACCACCAATCCAATAGGTGATCGGACCAAGCGATGCAAATGCAAACACTCCCATACCGGCGACGGTCAAACCAATCAGCGATCCCATGATCACTCGCTTGCCACCGATCTTGTCATCCAGCACGCCACCAATCGCAGCACCAATACCCGCCATCACGTTGGCAGCAATACCAAACAGAATCACTTCTGCAAGTTCAAATCCGAATGCAAGTGAGCCCAGTGCTCCACCAAATGCAAATACACCAGACAACCCGTCTCGATAAATAGCACTAGCGATCAAGAACTTCAGTGTTTCAGGAGCCTGCTTATACAAAGACTTCAGCTGTGCCCAGAGCTTGAAGTAGCTCTCGATGATGTTTTCCTTCACGCGGTTTGGCTTTGCTTCAACCTCTGGAACTGTCAAGAACAGCGGAATTGAAAAGACAATGAACCAAACAGCTGAGAACAAAAAGACCGCTCTGACATTCAGTGCATCCTCAGTTGGAATTCCAAACCAAGGAGTGTCAGTTTGAATAAAGCCAACCAGTGAAACAAGCAGCAAAACAATTCCACCGATATAGCCAAGCCCCCAGGCAAAACCAGAAACCTTACCCAGGTTGCTAGGCGTAGTGACCTGCTTCAGCATCGCGTAGTAATTGATGAAGGCAATTTCTTGAACGAAACCACCAAACGAGAAAATAATCAGACCCAGCCAGAGCATTTCTGCGGTTGGTTCAATAAAGAACAAACTCGCCATCACACCAGCGAGCAGAAGCGTGTTGATCAGAAGCCAGAACTTTCTTCTGCCTGCCTCATCACTTCTTCTTCCAAACACCGGTGCGACAAGTGCCACGGCGATACCAGCGATTGTTGCCGCTAGTCCCAGAGCTCGCGAGGTGTCTTCCTCTGGCCCAAAGGCTGCGCTGGTTATGTAGATAGGAAAGATAAAGGTGGAAAAGATGGTGGGGAAAGGCTGTTCTGCCCAGTCCCAAAGTGCCCAGGCGAATGTCCCGCGGGGCTTTTTCTCAACTGCACTGTCGGTCATGCTTGCCAGATTACTCCGCTAGCAGGGCTTTTCACACACAGCTATCAAGAATTCAGATTTTGCTTACCAACTGGCCCAGCTGCTGGCTTCCCCCCATGGCATAAACCACGGTTTCCTTGGCAACCTGCTCAGCTGCCGAGGTTTCAATCAACCCCTGCCTTTCGAGCATCGATAGGGCAATGGCGGGCGCCGCTCTGAGCGATCCATCTGCAATCTTCATCGCAACTGCATGGCCATCAGTGGTTGCAACCGTAAAGACACCTTCAGCCCCAAGCTTGGAGAAAAGGCCAGCCTTCAAGAAGAAAGAATCAGGAGTTGTGACATCACCAATCAGCCAAGGCTCTGCTTGAGCGGCCGCAACTAGGTCGGGAACATCCAAAACAAACTTGCTGATGGCCCTTGCCAGACCCAGCGTTGAAAGAGCGAACAGGGGAGCACCGCAGCCATCAATAGTTGTTTGAGCAATCTGCTCCACGGCATACTCTTCAATCAGCTGCTTAGTCGCCAGCTGAAGTGGGTGGCTGGGCTGAAGATAAGAATCCAGCTCCCAGTGATTCAGCTTGGCTGTTGCCAAGAAGCCTGCATGTTTACCAGAGCAGTTCATATGAACTGAGAGCTTTTCTTTTCCCGCTCTTGCCTGTGGATTCCAAGGAAGATCAGCTGGGCAACCGAGCTTGCTCTCTTCTATGTCGAATCTCGCAAGCACACTTCTACCCAGCTCAACCTGGCGATCTGTGCCATAGTGGCTGGCCATTGTGATGGCGGTTTCGGCGGGGGGGAGGTGCAAACCTAGCTGTTTCATGGCCAAAGCCTGCAGGGGCTTCAGG
>JBMSYD010000056.1:0-6697 GCA_049426345.1 Aquiluna sp. | reverse complement strand
AAGGCAACAACTCACTTCAACGATCCGAAGGTCGTTGCTGAAGCATCGCGGGGACTAGGTGAGGCAATGGTCGGAATCAATGTAAATGACCTTCCAGCGCCACATCGACTTGCTGAGCGTGGTTGGTAATTGACAGTTGGCGTTCTTGCCCTGCAGGGAGATGTTCGTGAGCACATCGAGCTTCTGCATTCCATGGGTGAGGATGCAATTGCAGTTAAAACTCCCGAGCAATTAGCCAAGGTCGATGGACTAATCATTCCAGGTGGAGAATCCACCACGATTTCGAAGCTGCTAGTGATCTTTGGGATGCTGCAGCCAGTTCGTGAATTCGCGAAGAATAAACCCGTTCTTGGCACTTGTGCCGGGTTGATTTTGCTTAGTGAAGCAGTTGACGGTCGCTTGCCAGACCAGGAACTGATTTCTGTTTTGCCGGTAAAGGTTTCGAGGAATGCCTATGGAGGGCAGACCCACAGCTTTGAGGCCGAGGTTGAGATTGCTGGAAAGAGTGAGCGAGTCGCTTTTATTCGAGCCCCTAAAATCCTTGATCCTGGACCGGCAAACGTGATTGCCAGGTACGAGGGTGAACCTGTCGCTGTTAAACATGGCAAGATTCTGGGTGCTAGTTTCCATCCGGAGCTAACTGGCTCAAAAGTTTTGCACAGTCTGTTTTTAGAAGAAGTACGAAAGTAAGAAAGCGATAGTTTAGGTGAACTATGTCAGGTCACTCCAAATGGGCAACCACTAAGCACAAGAAAGCCGCTAACGATGCGCGTCGTGCGAAGCTGTGGGCCAAGCTGATTAGAAACATCGAAGTGGCAGCGCGTAACGGCGGTCCTGACATCGAAGGAAACCCAACTCTTTACGACGCTGTCTACAAGGCCAGGAAGAATTCGGTTCCTAACGACAACATCGATCGAGCTGTAAAGCGAGGATCGGGTGCCAACGGAGAAGGCGCGGATTACCAGAACATTCTTTATGAGGGCTATGGGGCCGGGGGAGTTGCAATTCTCGTGGAATGTTTGACTGACAATAAGAACCGAGCTGCAGCCGAAGTTCGCTTGGCATTCACGAAGAATTCTGGCAACCTGGCAGACCCTGGATCGGTTTCGTATCAGTTCAGCCGTAAAGGCGTAATTGTTGTCTCGGATGGCGTCTCAGAGGACAAAATCCTCGAGGCAACCATTGAGCATGCGGTTGAGGACATTGCAACAGCAGGCGATGGATTCGTAGTGACCTGTGAGGCTAGTGCTCTAACTGCCGTTCGTGAGGCGCTACAAAATGCCGGACTGGATTACGAGAGTGCCGACGTCGAGTTTGTTTCTTCTCTGAAGATTCAAGCGGATAAAGAAGTAGCGGAGAAGAACATCAAATTGGTTGAGGCGCTTGAGGATCTGGATGATGTGCAAGAGGTCTATACCAACATGGACCTTTCCAGCGAAGTACTAGCTCAGCTGGGATAGCAATGGCCCTGATTCTCGGCGTCGACCCAGGCCTCACCAGGTGCGGCTTTGCGCTCGTTGAATCAAACAAGTCTGTTCTGCACGGAATTTTTCAATCTGATGCGTCAGCTGACCCGACAATAAGAGTTGGCTCGATCGCTTTGGAGCTCGAGAAATTGGTAGATAAGTACCAACCAAAGTTGATTGCCCTCGAGCGGGTATTCGCTCAGGCGAATCTGCGTTCAGTCATGGGAGTTGCTCAAATTTCGGGAGCTCTAATGGCAATCGCGCACAAGAAAAACATTCCAGTTGAGTTCTTCACACCGAGCGAAGTAAAGGCGGCGGTAGCGGGTCACGGTAGAGCCAGTAAGGCGCAAGTTGCTCAAATGGTGACAGCGATTTTGAAGCTCGCTGAAGTGCCTAAACCTGCGGACGTTGCTGACGCATTGGCCGTTGCCATTTGTGCCAGCAATAAATCCCAAATTGCATCAACACCAGCGAGAAAGAAGTGGGTTGAAGCCAGTAAAGCCGCCAAGCGAAAGCTAGGTTAGGGCTGTGATTTCAATTCTCACTGGCCAGGTGCTGGAAGTTGGCCCAGAGTCTGCGGTTATTGGCGTGGGCGGAGTTGGCTTTGAAGTGGTTCTCGCGCCACGACAGCTTATGAATCTTTCGGTCGGTGATCAAAAATCTGTTTACACCAGAATGATTGTCAAAGAAGACGACATTTCCCTATTTGGCTTTGAAGGAAAGTTAGAGAGAGAGCAGTTTGATCTTCTTTGTTCAGTGTCTGGAATTGGACCAAAACTTGCAATGACTGTCATCGCTGGACTAGACGCTGACTCTTTTGCTGCGGCAATTTCCAATCAGGATGAGCAAGTTTTTAGAAACATTCCTGGCATTGGACCAAAGACAGCGAAACTTATCCTTATTTCATTGGCTGGAAAGACTCAGCAACTCGATTCGCCAACTGCCCACCGAGTTCTATTGGCACTTCGTCAGCTAGGAACAGATGAGACTAGAGCCCGCAAGGCTTTGTCTCAACTTGACCAATCTCTTGAGGAGTCCGAGCTTCTAAAGCAGGCACTGAAACTGATCGGTAGTGGGAAGTGATGCTTGAGCCAGAGGACAGAGAACTCGATGCGAAACTGAGACCGGAGAGTTTGAGCGAATTTGTCGGCCAGTCCAAAGTAGTTTCGCAAGTCTCACTAATCATCAAAGCGGCCAAACTGGATGGAAGATCTGCCGACCACATGCTCTTAGCTGGTCCGCCCGGCCTAGGAAAAACGACCTTAGCGATGATTGTTGCTCGCGAGTCTGAGCGCAGCCTGCGCTTGACTTCAGGTCCAGCAATTCAGTCCGCGGGGGATTTAGCAGCTGTACTTTCATCGCTAGAAAATGGCGACGTTTTGTTCATTGATGAAATTCATCGACTCTCCAGATCCGCGGAAGAGATGCTTTATCTGGCTATGGAGGATTTCCGGGTGGATGTCATGGTTGGTAAAGGGCCAGGTGCATCATCGATCTCCTTGGATATCGCACCCTTCACATTGGTTGGTGCAACAACCCGCAGCGGCATGCTTCCGACACCACTACGCGATCGGTTCGGTTTTACAGCTTTTCTTGAATTCTACGACGAAGATGAATTGGCAGAGGTGGTCAAGCGATCAGCCAGCAGGCTCGGAATCACAATCGATGAAAGTGCGATTGGTGAGCTGGCGAGAAGATCTCGAGGAACTCCGAGAATCGCCAATCGTTTACTGAGAAGAGTTAGAGATTTTGCTGCGGTGAACAAGCACAGCGAAATTGAGGTTGAGACCGTTCAATCTGCTATGGAGCTGTTTGGTGTAGATAGACGAGGCCTAGACAGGGTAGATCGCGAGCTGCTGGGTCTCTTAGCCACGAAATTCAATGCCAAACCCGTCGGCCTTTCAACATTGGCGGTCGCTCTAGGAGAAGAGCCAGAGACCATAGAGGCAGTTATCGAGCCTTTCCTGATTCGTTCGGGCTTTCTGGCTCGCACCCAAAGGGGTCGAGAAATCACCCAAACGGGCATAGAACACCTGGCTTCCTAGGGGCCAAGGGCAGTTTCCGCCTATAATTTCGAGGGACCATTCGGTAAGGAAAGCTTTTGACGTTTGATTGGCTGTTGTTTTTTGCGCTGATTTTGCTCATCGTTTTGCTCTTTATGCAAAACAGACGCAGACGCAAAGAGGTTGAGCTTATGCAGAACTCGCTCACTGTTGGCGCGGAGGTAATTCTTCACGCAGGCATTAAGGGCAAAGTAATTTCCCTAACCGACCAAGAGGTCGAAATTGAATCCGCTGGCAGCAAGCTAATCGTCCTGCGAGGAGCCGTTGGCAAGGTTATTTCAGCAGGGGAGAAGTAGAACTTGGCAGAGAGCACAACCGCTAAATCAGCCCGCCGAAAACTTACCTGGGTCGGTGGTATTGCGGCCTTCTTCGCAGCTCTAATCACCTGGGGAACCGTAACCGCTCAACCGGGAGCAACTTTTCAACCTGAGCTTGCTTTGGATTTGCAGGGTGGAACCCAGCTAATTCTGACCCCGTCAATCGCAGATGGACAGACGGCTTCCCTCGAGCAGTTGAATCAGGCTGTTGAGATTATTCGTCAGAGAATTGACGGCTCCGGTGTTGGTGAGGCAACCGTGACAGTCCAGGGAAATGAAAACATCGTTGTCTCTATTCCTGGTACACCAGATGCAAACACTCTTCAGCTCATCAAAGCTTCAGCACTCCTAGAGTTCAGACCAGTTCTTACCGTTGCTCAGTCAACCCCACTTGCCGAAGGTACTGAGTTGGTTGACACGAGCACACTCAACGACATCCCAGCCACTCCACCTACCAGCGCTTCAGATCTTGCGTGGATTACAGAGAAGGCACAAAAGGACTTTGATCAGCTTGATTGCTCACAGCCTTTCCGCTCAGCAGGCCAGGTTGATGACCCAGCTAAGCCACTTGTTACCTGTGATGATTTCCTGTTCAACAAATACATCCTTGGCCCGGTTGAAGTTCGAGGAGAGAACATCTCTGACGCTTTTGCCGGAACAATCACCACTCAGACCGGTGCGAGCACAAACACCTGGGCTGTCAATCTTGAATTTGACCCTGAGGGAACGACCGCATTTGGTGCCGTTACTCAGCGTCTATTTGGACTTACAACACCACAAAACCAGTTTGCAATCGTCTTAGACGGTTACATCATCACCGCCCCTGCGACCCAGGCAGTAATAACCAACGGCCAGGCGCAGATAACTGGAAACTTCACCCAGGAAACTTCAACTATCTTGGCTGATCAGCTCAAGTACGGAGCTTTGCCAATCGGTTTTGAGGTTCAAAGCCAGGAGAACATCTCTGCAACCCTCGGTGAGGACTCCCTGCAGGCTGGTGTAATCGCGGGTCTGATAGGTCTTGTGTTGGTCATGGTCTACATGACAATTCAATACAGAGGTCTTGCCACGGTTGTGCTGGGCTCGCTAATTATGGCGGCCATCCTGGTCTACCTGTTTATCGCCTTCCTCTCCTGGCGACAGGGCTACCGACTCTCGCTCGCGGGAGTAGCCGGTCTGATTATTTCCGTGGGTATTACTGCGGACTCGTTCATTGTTTACTTTGAACGTATTCGAGATGAGCTACGCGAAGGAAAGAGCCTCGAGGTTGCCGTTGAGGCTGGTTGGCGCAGAGCTCTGCGAACCATTCTTGCCTCCAACGCGGTTAGCTTCTCAGCCGCAATCATCTTGTATGTCCTAACAAGCGCGGCCGTTCGCGGATTTGCATTCACACTTGGTTTAACTACCTTGATCAACCTTCTTCTAGTGACCCTGTTTACGCATCCATTAGTGCAGCTGCTGTCAAGAAACAAATTCTTTGCATCCGGACACCCTTTCTCTGGCTTTGATCTTTCTGCTCGGGAAGCTTCTTACAAGGGTCGCGGCGAGTTCCGATACGCCCCTTCGGTTCCAGAGACCAAGCTCAAGAAGAGTTCGAGGCAGGCTGAGATACGCCAAACAATTGCTGAACGTAAGGCACAACAGAGCAAGGAGAACCATGAGTAGGATGCGCGATTTTGGAAATCAGCTCTATTCAGGTGAGCGTTCATTTAACTTCATCGGAAAGCGCAAAATTTGGTACACCATCGCTGCTATCGCGGTGATTTTGTCAATAGCTCTTCCAATCATGCGTGGCGGTTTCAACTTTGGAATTGAGTTCCGAGGAGGAAGTGAGTTCAGGCTTACCAACTCGCAGTCACTTTCTCAGAATCTGGCTGTTGACACCATTCAAGAGATTGTTCCAGGCGCCCAGGTCACCGTAACGACGGTGGGGACCGAAGATTTGCGAATCCAAACAGAGCAGCTGCAGGATGAGGAGTCCGAGCAGGTTCGCTTAGCTCTCGCAGAAGCCTATGGAGTTGATTCTTCACTAGTGGCGTCAAGCTTCATCGGACCAAACTGGGGCGCGGAGATTACCCGACAAGCTTTAATTGGTTTGCTTGTATTCCTAGGAATTGTCTCGCTGTTGATGGCTTTCTACTTCAGATCTTGGAAGATGAGCGCGGCTGCCCTGATTGCCCTTGCCCACGACCTTGTCTTTACTCTCGGTATTTACGCCGGTGTTGGTTTTGAGGTAACTCCCGCAGCCGTGATTGGCTTTTTGACCATCTTGGCCTACTCGCTTTATGACACAGTGGTGGTGTTTGACAAGGTTCGTGAAAACACAACCGACATCGAATTGTCCGAGACAAGAACCTTTGGTGAGGCTGTTAATCAAGCTGTCAACCAGGTGCTAGTTCGCTCGATTAATACCTCCGTTGTGGCAGTGCTACCGGTTGCCGCCATTTTGTTCATCGGTTCTCTGCTTCTAGGTGCCGGAACCCTGAGGGACATTTCGCTAGCACTATTTGTAGGAACTATCGTTGGTACTTACTCCTCGATCTTCCTGGCCGCCCCTGTCTACGTGCACCTGCGCGAGCGAGAGCCCGCCCTAAAGGCGGCAGCCGAGAAGGTTTTAGCCGCTCGCCAATAGACTTCTCTCTACCTAAGCCAAGGAGCGAGAGATGTCTGACAGTCTTGCCAGTTCTCTGCGCTCAAGGCTGCCCTGGATTTTCACGAAGGCTTCAAGTGCTGTTGGGGACGATCTTGCAGAGCTGATTAGAACGGTGCGTCAAAACCACCCAAAGTCTGACTCTGGCCTAATCGAGAGAGCTTACAAAACCGCCGAAAAGTATCACGAGGGTCAAAAGCG
>JBMSYD010000055.1:0-6853 GCA_049426345.1 Aquiluna sp. | reverse complement strand
CATGTCGCAGCATCCAGGTGGCAAGTCAGTGCTCACCGCACTGTGCGGTAAAGACGGGAGCAAGGCTTTTGCCAATCAGCATGCGAGGCAAGCTCTTCCCAACTCAGAACTGGCAAAACTTTATCTTGGAGCTTTATCAGCTAGCGGTTCTGCTACAAGCTCTACCTCAGGAGAATCTTCTGGAGGACAATCTGCAGCTGGCACCTTTACAGCAAGTCAAGTTGCGTCACATTCAACCACCAGCGACTGCTGGACAGTGATTGAGAAAACTGTTTACGACTTATCCAGCTATGCCAAAGAGCACCCTGGTGGCGCATCATACATAACGGCGCTTTGTGGCAAGGATGCCACCTCCGCGTTTGCCGGTCAGCATGGATTTGCGGGAACCCCAGCGAATGTTTTGGCAGCGATGGCGATTGGATCCTTGGAGGGTCCAGCCACCCTGCCAAGTACCGATGTTGTTTACGGTGAAGAAGAAGGAGATGACGACTAAACAGCCTGTTTTGGCCTGTCTGGTCAAAATGGTCGAGTAGTTGATTATCCTTACCTAGTGACCACCGCCCTCTACCGCAGATATCGACCAGATAACTTTGCTGACCTGATTGGGCAAACTCAGGTCACCGATCCAATTCGAGCAGCCCTGAAGTCGGACCGTGTTCACCATGCCTATTTGTTCTCAGGCCCAAGAGGCTGCGGCAAGACAACTTCAGCGAGAATCCTTGCTCGCTGCCTGAATTGCGCAGAGGGACCAACTGATACTCCATGCGGAAAGTGTGATAGCTGTATTGAGCTGGCAAAGGGTGGTCCTGGTTCGCTGGATGTAGTTGAAATTGATGCTGCCTCGCACAATGGAGTGGATGACGCCAGAGACCTTCGAGAAAGAGCAGTCTTTGCACCAGCGCGCGATCGCTTCAAGATCTTTATTTTGGATGAGGCCCACATGGTTACCACCCAAGGCTTCAATGCGCTTTTGAAGATTGTTGAAGAGCCGCCAGCTCACGTGAAGTTTATTTTTGCAACCACCGAGCCAGAAAAAGTTATTGGCACCATTCGCTCTAGAACCCATCACTATCCGTTCAGGCTCGTTCCACCGGCAGAGCTGCTGACTTACCTGGATTCTGTTTTGAAATCAGAGGGCTACGAGGCAGAAGATGGTGTTCTGCCGATGGTAGTAAGGGCATCTGGCGGATCAGTCAGAGACGCCCTGTCGCTACTGGATCAGCTAATTGCTGGAAGCGACACCAAAAAGATTGCCTACGAAAGATCCATCAACCTTCTTGGATTCACCCATGACAATCTGATGGCCGATGTCATCGAAGCCTTTGCTGAGCTTGATGCGGCGAAAGCTTTCACTGCAGTCGACAAAATCATTCAGTCTGGCCAGGACGCCAGAAGATTCTTAGAGGATCTACTTGAGAGAATCAGAGACTTGATGCTGGTTCACTCACTTGGTCAAGACGCCAAAGCAATTTTGCGCGGAATTGGACCAGAGCAGTTTGAACAGCTAACAATCCAAGCCGCCAGATTCGGACTTGGCTCACTAACTCAAACAGCTGAGGCAACAGCTAAAGCGCTAAGTGATACTTCGGCCGCATCGAATCCAAGACTGCAACTAGAACTTCTTTGCGCAAGAGTTCTAGCACCAGCCGCCAAGCACACCAGCAAGGTGGCCCAAGAGCCAGTTGCTGAGGTTTCAAAGCCGCCTGTTGCTCCCAAGAAAACAGAGTCAAAACCAGTTGAAAAGTCAGAACCGGTGGCTTCGGCAAAAGATGTTTCCGCTTCGTTCTTTAAAGCAAACTGGCAAATTATTTTGGACACTCTCGCTAAGCAATCCCGCTCAGCTTGGGCAGTTGCCTTCACATCAAAAGTTATTGACTACAACAATGAAGTTTTGACGCTGCTGTTCCAATCTCAAAAGGATGTGGAGGCATTCCGAAACTCTGGTGGTGCGGCGGAAGTATTGAGAAACGTTATTCGTGAGATGACGGGTGTGAGTGTGAAGTATCGAGCCAAGGTGGCTGATGCTCCCTCTAAGGTTTCCCCTGCGCCAGTAATTGAATCCAACCAGGATGATTTCTCGGAAGAGGAAGAGCACGAAGATCTCAAGACCGAGCCGATTGAAACTGCGGATCCAAGAACCGGCGAATTTATTCTGCGCGAAGTATTGGGCGCCAAGCCAATCAAGGGCGAGAAATAATGTATGAGGGTGCACTTCAGCAACTGATTGATGAACTTGGCCGTCTGCCTGGCGTTGGACCCAAAAGCGCTCAGCGAATCGCTTTTTATCTGATTGAAGCTGATAGTGATGTTGCAAACAAGCTTGCTGAGGTTTTGCAGGAAGTAAAGCTGAAGGTTCGCTTTTGTGAGGTGTGCGGAAACGTCTCCGAGAGCGAAAAGTGCTTTATCTGCTCTGATCAAAAGCGAGACCAGGGACTGGTTTGCGTGGTTGAAGACTCGAAAGACATCGCTGCGATTGAAAGAACTCGCGAGTTTCGAGGTTTGTATCACGTTCTAGGCGGAGCTATTTCGCCAATTGCTGGCATCGGGCCGGACCAGCTACGAATCAAGCAGCTAATGAAGCGGCTAGCTGATCCCAATATTCGCGAGGTGATTATCGCCACCAACCCCAACTTGGAGGGCGAGGCAACGGCCACCTATCTGATTCGAATGCTCTCGCCACTGGAGCTTTCTGTCACCAAGCTGGCATCAGGCTTGCCTGTTGGTGGAGACCTTGAATATGCGGATGATATGACTTTGGGCCGCGCCTTTGAGGGCAGAAGAAGGGTCAACTAGACTTCTTCCCTAAGGCGCCGTCGCCCTCAATCAATCCCCTTAGGAGTTTCTCAGTTGGCGTTAGTTGTTCAGAAATATGGTGGATCTTCGGTCTCTGATGCCGAAAAGATCAAGCATGTTGCTGCGCGCGTCATCAAAACTCAAGCCGAGGGCAATCAGGTCGTGGTTGTTGTTTCGGCAATGGGCGACACCACCGATGAACTGATTGATCTCGCCAGCTCTGTCACTACCGATGTTGAGGGCAACCGTGAAATGGATGTCCTGCTAACTGCTGGCGAGCGAATCTCAATGGCCCTTCTTGCCATGGCAATTCGAGACCAGGGCGTCAAGGCAATGTCCTTCACAGGTTTCCAAGCAGGTATTTCAACCGACTCCGAGCACGGCAGCGCGAGAATCTGGAAGATTGATCCCAAGCGAATTCAAGAAGCGCTGAAGAACGGGAACGTGGTTGTGGTTGCCGGCTTCCAGGGATTTAGTTTTGAAAATGGGGATACCACAACACTCGGTCGCGGCGGCTCTGACACAACTGCCGTAGCGCTGGCAGCTGCGCTCAAGGCAGATATCTGCGAGATTTATTCGGACGTTGATGGTGTCTACACCGCTGACCCCCGAATTGTTCCAAGAGCCAGAAAGCTTGCTCAAATCGATTTGGACTCGATGCTGGAGCTTTCTTCATCTGGGGCAAAGATTTTGTATATCAGGGCTGTGGAATTTGCCAGGCGCCACCGGGTTCCACTTAGAGTCCGATCAACTTTTAGTGCTGATCCAGGCACACTCGTCTACACCACCAAAGAGGGAGAAGAAATGGAAGAGCCAGTAGTCTCCGGAGTTGCAGCTGACAGCACTCAATCCAAGATCACCGTGATTGGTGTTCCTGACCGTCCTGGTAAGGCGGCTGAGATTTTCCAGGCGGTTGCCGAAGCGGGTGCGAACATCGACATGATCGTGCAGAACGTTTCGACCACCGAGAACGGCCTAAGCGATATTTCCTTCACTCTTCCTCACAGCGATCGTCACAAGGTGGTTGAAACCCTAAAGTCTCAGCAAGGAGCAATTGGGTTCCAGTCAGTTACCTACGACGATGAAATTGGCAAGCTTTCAATTGTTGGAGCTGGCATGAAGACCTCATCTGGTGTGAGCGCAAAGCTGTTTGGTGCACTCGCGAAAGCCGGTATCAACATTGAGATGATCTCAACCTCTGAGATCAGAATCTCGGTGATTACCAGAGCAGATCAGCTCAAAGAGGCCACCCGGATTGTTCACACCGCCTTTGAACTAGATGCCGCGGAAACCGCGGTTATCTATGCCGGAACGGGCCGATAAGCATGAAGCCAAATCTCGCACTCGTTGGCGCAACCGGCGCTGTCGGCACCGTAATGATTGACATCATCAATAACCGCGAAAACATCTGGGGTGAAATTAGGTTGATTGCCTCTGCTAGGTCGGCAGGCAAGAAGATCGCCGTCTATGGCAAGGAGCTAACAGTGGTAGCGCTCTCGCCAGAGGCATTTGATGGCATTGACATCGCGATGTTTGATGTTCCGGATGAAATCTCTGCTGAGTGGGGGCCAATCGCGGCAGCCAAGGGAGTTGTTGTAGTTGATAACTCAGCTGCGTTCCGCATGGATCCAGAGGTTCCCCTGGTTGTGCCAGAGGTGAACCCTGAGATGGCGAAGAGCAGACCAAAGGGCATTATTGCCAATCCAAACTGCACCACTCTTACGATGATGGCTGCACTTGGCGCACTGCACAGAAAGTGGCAGCTGACTGAGCTTGTCGTAGCTAGTTATCAGGCAGTATCCGGAGCGGGAGCTTCCGGAATTGAGCAACTCAAGAAAGAAACAGCAGCGGTTGCCACCAACTCCGAGGCCGGTTTGGACTCAGACACTGTTGCCAAGACTTTGAAGGAACAAGGACTGAATGCAGGTGATTCGCCTTGGCCAACGCCGATCGCGCTGAATGTGATTCCGCTTGCAGGCTCTGTCAAAGATGGTGGTCACACCTCAGAGGAGCTCAAGGTTCGCAATGAATCAAGAAAGATTCTTGGTATTAAGGACCTCAAGGTTGCTGCAACCTGTGTTCGTGTGCCAGTTCAGGTCAGTCACTCCTTGGCTGTTCACGCGACCTTCGCAAGCGACATCAGCGTTGAGGATGCTCGCGCAGAACTTGAGAAGCAGCCAACAGTAGTTGTGATGGACGAGCCCGAGAAGGGCGTTTTCCCGACTCCTGCCTTTGTTGCAGGGCAAGACCCAACATATGTTGGAAGGCTTCGTCAATCGATGGACTTTCCAAAAACATTGGATTTGTTTGTGGTTGGCGATAACTTGCGTAAGGGTGCTGCACTAAATACTTATGAAATCGCAGAGCTAGTGGCTAAGGAACTCGCCTAACTAATAGTTAGCAGTGTTGCCGATGGCGGGCAGAAGAGCCTGAGTGGCGTATAGATATTTGCCCCCATGCCGCCTGAAACATGCAACCAGCTGTTTCGGTGTTTACTGATTCCCTGAGCTTGATCAGTCGGTAGATCACAATTAGTAATCAGCGCTTTTCCACCTGGCAAACAAATCTGTCCGCCATGGGTGTGGCCGGCAAAAATCACCTTTGCACCCAGCTCTGCAAAATTATCTAGTACCCGCAGATACGGAGCGTGAGCGAGAGCAATGAGATTGCTGCTTGAGATTTCAGGCGCATTATCCAAACCCAGGTGCGGGTCGTCAACTCCGACAAAATCAATAACTTGATTATTTAAAGTCAGTTTTCCAGCTTGATTATTTAGATTCAGCCAGCCAGCGTTTTCAAACTCTCGAATCATGCGACCTGTATCAAGGTCTCTGGGTCTGGACTCAACTTTGGAAGGACCTGCTAGATAGCGCAGGGGATTGGTGAGCTTGGGCGATGAGTAGTCGTTACTGCCGTTAACGAACACTCCAGGAAACTCAAGGAGCGGTTCTAGAGCAAGCAGTAATGGATTGATGGCACTCTCATGTCCAAGGTTGTCGCCTGTGTTGACAACTAAATCTGGTTTTGTGGTTGCGATGTCTTTTAGGAAAGCTTCTTTGTTTCGCTGATTAGGCGCGAAGTGAAGATCTGAGATGTGCAGGACTTTGAGGTTTAGTCCAGTGCCCGAAATGCTCTTTTCTTTGAGAACAAAAGGGCCCGAGTTAGTCGCTAACCACATCGATTAGGTATCACAATTACTGCAGAAGCTGGCAGGACTGCCTCACCAGCAGCTGGCTGAGTTGAGTGAACTGCATCCTTCGGAAGCGAAGGATCACACTTGTTAAGCAAGAATCCTTGGCTTGGTTGCGGAAGGGTTCCGAACAGACCAACCTGTTGCAGTGTTGCATTGGCTTGATCGAAGGTTAGACCTCGAACGTCAGGCACAGTCAAGCGACCACCAGCTGAAATGTAAACCTTTACGAGGGAGCCTCTTGGCACAGCCTCTCCCGCAGCTGGTCTGGTGTAAGCGACTGTTCCAGCTGGGAACGGCGATGCCACCTGCTCAACCATTACTGCGCCGCTGAGTCCTGCGCTCATGAGCTGAACCTTTGCGGACTCGGCATCCAAACCAGAGGTTGGCGGAATAGCAATTGATGGTGCAGAAAGATACTTCGGATCTGGAGCAGGCCAGTTGGTTCCACCATACTTCTCGTTCACCGCGCGCATGATTTGCTTCCAAATCACGTGACGGATGATGGTCACCTCGTTGCCATTTACTCGCTTGCCACCTTGGCGAACCTGGCCGGATACGTTACCTACCCAGGTCGCAGTTGCAACTTCGGATGAGAAACCGATCATCCAGGTGTGGATTCGGTTGTCGGTAGTACCAGTCTTTCCAGCTAGTGGAACTGGGCCACCGGGGTTTGATGCAGCACCGGTTCCGCCTGTAATTACTGGCTTGAGTGCTTGCACCATTGCAAGGGCAACTTCTTCAGAAACTGCCTGTGAACACTGAGTCTTAGGAACATTTAGCTCACTG
This sequence comes from Aquiluna sp., assembly GCA_049426345.1. Taxonomy (GTDB): domain Bacteria; phylum Actinomycetota; class Actinomycetes; order Actinomycetales; family Microbacteriaceae; genus Aquiluna. The sequence continues at coordinate 81 of JBMSYD010000055.1, read as the reverse complement.
CCATCGCGACGAAGAATCACCTTGTCAATTGAAACTGGGGAGCAGTAAACACCTCGGTTAGAAACAGCGGCATACGCAGCA
>JBMSYD010000054.1:0-6899 GCA_049426345.1 Aquiluna sp. | reverse complement strand
TTTCACCTCCCGCCACGCAACCGAGTTCATCTCGGTTGATATGGAGATGAGCTGGGTTGAATCTCACGAGGACGTAATGAATTTCCAAGAGCAGCTGATGGTGAAGGCCATCTCAGCTGTGAAGGAAAAACATGGCGAGGAAATCCAGAAGCTCTACGGCATTGAAATTACTGTTCCATCAACGCCGTTCCCCAGAATCCCACTGGCCGAAGCTCACCAAATCATCGAAGCTCGCGGATATAAAGTTCCAAGGACTGATGGGGACATGGATCCAGAAGGCGAGCGCAGAATCGCACAGTATGCCAAAGAAGAACTAGGTCACGACTTTGTCTTTCTAACCGATTACCCAAAGCACATTCGCCCGTTCTATCACATGCGCAAGGCAGACAATCCGAACCTAACAAACAGCTATGACCTGATTTGGAAGGGAACCGAAATCACAACCGGTGCGCAGCGCGAGCACAGAGTCGATGTTCTGGAGGCCCAAGCGAAAGACAAAGGACTCGACCCAGAAGGACTGTCCTTCTATATCGACTTCTTCCGCTACGGAGCTCCTCCGCATGGTGGATTTGGAATGGGTCTAACTCGCGTAGTTATGTTGCTGCTAGACCTTCCAAACATTCGTGAAGCAAGCTTCCTATTCAGAGGACCAAACAGACTGCAGCCTTAGTTTCTTTGCTGAAGCTCCAAGAACTGATCTGCGCCAATTGCGAGCAAAACCCACGCAATAGCAACTGACCACAGGGCCATACCCGCAGTAATGACTATTCCTGTCTTGAGTGGCTTCACGCCCGCTGCTACTGAAATTGCAGCTGAAAACTGAGTGCCAATCAAGATTGGTCCCAGGATTGCCATTCCAAAAATCCCATACTTATCGAATGCGGCCTGCGCCTTTGCAAACCTAGGGGATTCTCCTGATTTGCCTTTTTGCTCACGACGCTTAATAAGCCACTGCCTGATTTGAGATCCGGCATAAGCGAAGACAAAGATGGTTAGCCCGTTGCCCAGTACCGCCGCGATGACCGTCAGAACTGGATCCAGTCCAAAGATGATTCCGCTTGGAATAACAGCAATTGCTTCAAACCATGGAATTGCACCTGCAATAAAAATGCCGATGAGGCCTAGTTGTTCGATGTTCATCTCTTACCCGCCAGTAACTTAGAAAAGCTAGTCAGCAAGATTTCCATTGGACCTTTGCTAAAACGTTTGAAACACGCAGCTGCAAGGACAGCCAGCAGCAGCCAAGTTAGAGCCGCAATGATTGTCACTTCTAGAACTCCAAGTTTTCCGAACTGGTTCAGACCCCAAGCAGAGAAGATGAATGAAAAGATAACGGACTGGCTGAGATAAACGGTCAGTGACATCTTTCCTGCTGCCGATAGCAAACTAAGTTTTCGTTTCTGGGAAATCCTCCACAGAACTGCAACGTAGGCTCCTGAAAGTAGCGGAGCTGAGTAGAAGTTCAGTGTTAAGGCAATCAAGTAGATGCCAACGCTGTCCTCACCAACTGAATTGCTAATGAGCAAAAATGCTGCCAATATCTGAATCGGTAGCGCTACCGCAAAACCCCATCGAAGAAGTTTCTTGAGCAGTACGTCGCTTGGATTCACTAAAGCATTTTTTCTTGCTGCAATGACTCCTACCAAGAAGGCGAAGAAGACCAGAGGTCCTTGAAGCAGAAAGCCGTTTGGTGCTGCGAATAGCCAAAGCTCAACTCTTGGAGCAATCGTTTCAAAGAAAGATCCACTCTGCAGTGCTGCATCGAGGCCAGATGTGAATGCCTCATCAGGAATTGTCTGACCTTTGGCTCTTAGCGCCAGCTCTCCAACAAATGTAAGGAGCGTCAAGACAGCAAATAATGCAAAACTGCCGATGAATACGCCCTTCGCCCACTTTCGGATTGTTCCCTCTTTTTTGAAGTACAAGGCAATGAGGATGAGGCCGAAGATGCCATAGACAAAAAGAATGTCACCGTGGAAGAAAAGACTGAAATGCAGAACGCCCAGGATGATTAAGCCGATGCTCCTACCTACCCACCTCTTTGTATTGCTCTTCTCATCTTTGAGGATGTAGTGAGCTGAGTAACCGAAGAGAAAAGAGAAAAGCAAATAAAACTTGGCCTGGAACAGGGCCATAACGAAGAAAGCCGCCGCGGCATTGCTTGTCTGAGTTAGGTCTGCTCCCTCAGCTGCATTGATGGTGTCAATCGACAGATAAGGGATATTGACCAGCGCTATCCCTAGCAGAGCAAAGCCACGCAGGATGTCTGGGAAGGAATCTCTAGTCTTTTGCACTTCTGGTCTTCTCTCTCTTGATGTCTAAGAAAAGCATCGCCATCGAAGGCAGCATGGTCGCATAGGCAAAAATCAACCAAAAAACTGCCTGCACCTGCGGCCAAGTAATAGATAGCAGATAAGAAAAACCGTCTGAATCTTCTTGAAAGTCATTGACGACAGCAAAGACCATTAAGGCAGTACCGGCAAAGAATGCGAATGCCGCAAAGAATCTGTAAGCCAAGACATGTGCTCTATCTCTGCTACTGATCATCATTTCATCGAGTGCCTCATCCGGTGCATCTGCAACCAAGCGAACTGATTTGCGAAGCAGGAACCAAAAGGTGAATATCAGCAGAATGTGAATTAGTGCATAGGTCGCCCAGAGGTTGTCCCCAACACCAACTAAGAAGCCGGTTCCAAACCAAATAATCAAATTGGAAGACCAGAGCAAGAACTTCTTAGCACCAATAGACCTAAGTCCGTCCCAGCGGGTGTCATTGAGGTTCTTCTCGACTTCCTTAGCCGAAGCAGTGGTGAAGCCAGCGCCAGACATCGAACTCTGCTGCTTGAACAGCTGCCAATACGCCTTGCTCAATCCCCTGGCCTTTAGGTAGAGCAAGAAGATGGGTAGCTCAATAATCGTTAGTGCCAGAATTGTGAAGAAGAACCAATTCAAATCAAAAACAAAAAATCTGAATGTCGGATCGGATTCCCAATACAAAATCGCTGAAATTGCGACCGGGATAGAAGTCACTGCAACATCTACCCATGCCATTAGCTGAAGGTTGTTGCCAATAAATCTTGGGTAGAACCAGAGATAGGCAACGGCTAACGTGGCCAAAATATAAAAGACGACTAACAGCTCATTCATTAGTTTTCCTCTTCAAGCCAGAAAATCTCCTCGACACTGGCCCCTAGTACCGAAGCGATTCGCAGCGCCAGAACAAGTGACGGCGCATACTCCCCGCGTTCGATGTATCCGATGGTTTGGTAGTGAACGCCAACCTGGTCGGCGAGCTCTTGCCGACTCAGATCAGCCTGGGTGCGAAAGTCTTCGACCCGGTTGGCCACCCGGTCTTCATCAGACTTTGGTTTTCGTCCCATGGATGTAGTATAAATACTATGTAGTAATAATGCAACATTAAGTTTTAGGTGTTTTTAGAGATTTTCCAGCTGGTCCAATACCCGCTCGACATCGATTCTGAAAAAACTAACTTGCTTGCCGTTCAAAAGTAGAACCGGGACCTCTTCTGAATACCTACTAATCAATTCGGGATCCGAATCAACATCGATTACCGCAACCGAATACTGCTTATCGGGATGAAGTTCCGTAAACCGCGCAATTACTCTTGCCAAATCGTTGCTGGCGTCTTCGCATAGATGGCAGCCCTGACGCGTAATTAGCGTTAATTCTGCGTAATAAGGCACATCTCAAGATTAGGTGATATCGCCTGCCAATAGACTTAGCCGGTGCCAGAGACCAGTTCAAACAAGAAGGTGGCAGCCTTCTTTGATGTCGATAACACGCTTGTGCGTGGATCGGTGTCAATTCTGTTTGGCAAGGTTGCCTTTGCTGGTGGAAACATCAAGCGCCGAGACATCTGGCGATTTATGTGGGAGCACCTACGATTCATTAGGCGCGGCGAAAAGAATTCCAAGATGGCTAACATCAAGGATAAAGCGCTGTCTTTGACTAAGGGCCACTCAGTAGCAGAACTCAAGGGCTTGATTGACGATGTTTACGTTTCAGAAATCAAGCCTAGATTGTGGCCAAGAAGCGTCGAGATGCTCAAGTATCACCTCGAACAAGGCCACGAAGTTTGGCTCATCTCAGCTGCACCACTTGAGCTAGTAGAAGCAATTGCCAAAGACCTGGGAGCAAATGGGGCACTGGGAACTTTGGTCGGACACAAAGACGGCGTCTTGACTGGGGAATTAGTTGGTGAACCGCTGCACGGAAAAATAAAGCTTCATGCCATGGAAAAGCTCGCTGCAGAACGAGGAATTGACCTGGATAAGTCCTATGGTTACTCAGACTCCACTAACGACCTTCCACTGCTCACCGCCGTTGGTCACCCAGTAGCTGTAAACCCAGATCCGCAACTTAGAAAATATGCGGCAGCTGCAGGCTGGGAGATTTTGCAACAGCACCGCAGCGAGATCCCCAAAAAGTAAAAACCCGCCACTTTGGACGGGTTCTGACTACTTCTTGTTTCGACGCTGGTGTCGAGTCTTGCGAAGAAGTTTGCGGTGCTTCTTCTTTGACATGCGCTTGCGGCGCTTCTTGATAATGGAACCCACAAAAACCTCTCAAAGCTTTTTTCACCCTACTGGGCAACTCGGAAAAGTCTAGTCCCTCAAGGCACCAGCCTCAACCGGCTATTTGCCCGCCGGCAGGCAGGCCTTTGCCTACTTACTGCGCTTGACCTTGGTCTTGACGTCAGTGGCAACCTTTTTGGCCTCAGTCTTCACTTCACGAACGACCTTCTTGGTTTCAGTCTTCACAGTCTTAGCAACCTTGTCAGCCTCCGCTGAAACTTCTTTGACTACTTCGTCTAGGGTCTGACGTGCAAGCTTCTCGAATTCTTTAGCGCTCTTTTGGGTCTCAACTTTTGCTTCAGCAAGTCTTCGACCTAGTTTCCGTCCAAGATCTTTTGGATCAACATCCAAATCAAGATCTTTTACCTTCGCCTGGACTTGAGTTGATAGCCAACCTGCTCGCTCTGTTAGCCAGTTGCCTAATTTCTCTCCGGCATCGCCGAGCATTCCAGCCAGATCTTCTTCAGCCTCGGCATCAAATCCGAGTGATAAGAAGTTAATCAGCCAGTCTTCGACTTCTTCCAGTGGGTCTGGCGTAACTGAGTAAAAGCGCTTTTGCCCGTCTTCGCGCACAGCCACCAACTTTGCATCGCGCAAAGTCTTTAGGTGCTTTGAAACTGCTGGCTGGCCAAGCTTGGTTTTACTAACCAAGTCATTGACTGTCAGCTCGCCGCCAGAAACCTGGGCTGCTAGGAGTGATTCCAAAATCTTGCGACGGGTTGGGTCCGCGATTACTTCAAAGATGTCTGCCATGCTCCAAGCCTAACTGTTTGAGCTGGCAATTTCATGTGCTCTTTTTACAGCGGCCTCTAAAGCGGAGTCAAATAACTCATTAAGTTTTCCTGCATCCAGCGTCGCAATTATCCGCTCCGTTGTCCCGCCAGGGGAGGTTACGTTTTTGCGGATAAGGGCTGGCTCATCCCCGGTAGTTGCCAACAGCTCTGCACTGCCAATCAGGGTCGAGCGAACCAACTTCGCGGCCTGCTCTGAAGTAAACCCCTTGCTGATTGCCACCTCTTCCCACTTTTCAACAATGAACATCAACCAGGCAGGTCCGGAACCAGAAATGGCACTAAGGGCATTGATCTGACTCTCTTCTATTTCAACTACCTCACCAACTGTCTCAAACAAAGCAATGGCTGCCTCAATCGCATCCTTGGATGCGCTCTGAGCACCAACCAAACCAGTTACCCCTTTGCCAACTAGTGCTGGCGTATTGGGCATGGTCCGAATTAGGTTTTTCTGCTTAGGAAGTTTTTCCGCCATGGTTTTTAGTTCAATACCAGCTGCCATTGATATCACAACAGCCTCTTTATCAATCTCTTCGCGGATTTCTGTCAGCACGTCAGCAATTTGATATGGCTTTACACCTAAAACTATTAGCTGCGCATCGGATGCAAGAAGCTGGTTGGCATCGGCTGAGGTTTCAATTGCAAGAGCACTGATTCCTTGCTCGCGCAATTTTGCTGCGCTAGCTTCCGATCTGGTTGTGGCAGAAATTAGCTTTTTGTCGTATCCGCTTGCAACTAGGCCCTGCAAAACTGCCGACCCCATTGAGCCGGTGCCGATGAAACAGATTCTGAGCTTCTCCACGTATGAATCCTAGATTGGAAGCAGCGGTGCGATAAGGGGATATCCAAGAAATACCGCTGTATTCATGGTGGTGTGAGCGATAACCAGCGGCGCCACCCTCTTCACTCTGAAGAACAGATAGGCAAAGACAAGTCCCATTATGAAGTTGCCTAAAAACGCCGAGAAGCCTTGGTAGAGGTGATAGCTGGCTCTAAACAAGCTAGAGATCAGTACGACAGCAACAATCGTGATTTCCGGTCTGATCAACTGCAATTTCTTGGCAAAAAATGCAACTGCAATGATTTCTTCTTGCAATCCAGCTCTGAGTGCAGAAAGAAAAAGAATTAGCGGTGTCCACCAATAATCACCCAGCGAGCTGGGGATGATCTTGGCTGTGATTCCAATCTGAACTGCCCAAACATAAAGTGCAATGCCTGGAATTCCTATCAGAATTGGCAGCCCTAATCCCCACGCGAAATCTTTAGCCTTCGGCACTAAACCAATTGAGATTCGATCTAGCGATAAGAAATAGAGCGCCAGCAACACTGGCACCAAACTCAGGGTAATTCCCGCTAATTGTGAGATGAAATCAAGCCAAGGTGCATCTGCGAGGGGCCGATTGATGGTTGCGGTTGAACCGGCTAAGCCCTCTTCGCTGGTGAGTTTTCGAAGCAGACTCAGTAGCGAGTAGATAGCGCTAGCCCCGAGTGAGACCATCAAAACAAGCCAGAA
>JBMSYD010000053.1:0-6949 GCA_049426345.1 Aquiluna sp. | reverse complement strand
AGTAGCTTTTCAAATGACTTCACGCTTCCGTCTACTGCCTGCAGTTCCATGAAGTCGAGAAACATGGAGAGCGTTCCATCTTCGTGCTGTAGCAGGACACATGGCTCTCTTCCCGTCGAGGCTCTTTCCTCTTCCGCGGTTCGCTCGTTCATATGAAGCAGGCGAAAACCAATTCCAAACTCCGCCTCAATCCTCCGCTCAAGTTCCTTGAATTCTCGCTTTTTCATGATGGGAGAGTGGGTTATGTCGCAAAGGCTGCAGTTACGAACCCCGATAAGGTGGCCAAAGAAATAGCTCAGCTCACCAGCCAGGCCACCATCTGCCTTGTAGATGCCAATTAGAGTCTTTTTACCAAGCACGTGAAGAGAGAACCTCTTGAGCAGTAAATCTGTTCCCGTGTTCTAGTCTGGTCAAGCCGGGGAGGCTCTATGCGAATTATGAAGTTGATAGCAAGGCTTTTACTGGGCAGCGCTTTGATATTCGCCGGAATTGGACATCTAACTTTTTCAAGAGTTGAGTTTCAGGCCCAAGTCCCAGTTTGGCTTCCTTTGGATCCCGATTTCGTTGTTTTGGCTTCGGGAGTAGTGGAAATCACGTTGGGAATCGCGCTTGCATCCTGGAGTCGATTTGTTCCCGTTTTTGGTCTTCTCGCAGCTGGATTCTTCATCGCTATCTTCCCTGGAAATGTGAATCAATACCTCGAAGGCATTGATGCATTTGGTCTGAACACAGATCAGGCTCGATTGAACCGATTGTTTTTTCAACCTCTGCTTGTCATTTGGGCACTTTGGTCCACCAACGCAATTAGCTTTTTGAAAACCCGCCAGCTTCCTCAGAAGTTTCAAACCCGCCAATAAACCTTACTTTTGGCCATCACGTGTAGGGAATAAAGCTTGCTCAACTTCAATGCAATTACTCTGAAACAATACTTAGGAGAAATGATGTCTTTCCCTATCAATGAAAGCTCAGTGCTACTTGTGGTGGCTGCTGTGCCTACCACCGCCTTGATTGGACTGATGATCTACCTATCCCTCAGTAGCATTTTTGGCAAAGGTCCTAAGACAAACTCAACCGACCGTTCATCCCAGTAGCCATGTGTCGAAGCTAGCGCTGGATGGTGAGCGCATAGTGCAAGACTTGAACTCGTTCCCCTTTGAAGTCCTCCCACCAACTCAGCTCTGGTATTTCGCTAAAGCCGAGCGTCTCAAGTAGCTTGATTGATGCGGTATTTCTGCTGTCAGGGGTGGCAATAATTTCTTCGGTGCCAAACTCTCGCTCCAGGACATCTATGAGAGCAGCGACCGCCTCCCTTGCGATGCCTCTTCGCTGAAACGGTCTGGAGACGGTAAAGCCGATTTCCACCTTCGCCTCTCCTAAGTTATGAATTGCAAGATCACCGACTAACTCATCATTTGCTTGAAGGCGTATTGCCAGCTGGAGCCATTGATCAAGGTCTGGAAACACAACTCCAATTTGTCCCTCAAGTAGTTCAAGTGCTTGTTGGTTTGAATAGTTGGTGTCCCAACTTTGAAAGTGCGCTACCTCTGGATCTTGCCGATATTCAACGAAGGCTGCCAGGTCCCTTTGCTGCAGAGGCTCAATCATTAGCAATGGGGTGAGAATCGGGTAGGTCACGAAAACAGCCTAGCTAGGAAGTTGTAGGGAAAATTTGTAGGCCCCGTGGGGATCGAACCCACGACCCACGGATTAAAAGTCCGTTGCTCTACCGACTGAGCTAGAGGCCCCTGCAGCCTAGAAGTCTAACAGGCTAACTGAGAATGTCTTTTGTGGTGAAGCGGCCATAGGCAAGGGCCCCAAAGACAGCAATCCATGCCAGTTGCAGCAGTGCATTTGAAGCGAGCGAGCTCCATTCGATTGGGACTCGCATCAGGTCTGCAAAATCAAGCCAGTAGTAGGTGAAAAGCCAAGGATGCATCCATTCAAGTTGTGGAATGTTTCCAAGAATGTTGCTTACCCCTGACATCACAAGCGTTGCCGTCATAGCCCCAACCGGAACGGTTGTCAGAGTTGAAATGAATAGTCCAACTGCCGCCATTCCGGAAAGAGAGACGGTTGTGTAAAGCGCCACTAAGGCCATTCGTCCAAATGCCTCGAATATCGAAATGGTGTCTCCGGACAAAAGCGTTACCGGTCCTACCGGAAATAGAGCAGCTCCGATTGCAGCTCCGGCAATCATCAACGTGAAGGTTCCTGCAAGAATAAAAACCAGACTTGCCAGGTATTTGACAACCAGCAGTCGAGCTCTATTCACCGGTGCAATCAGTAGATAACGAATCGTTCCTAAACCTGCTTCACCAGCAATGGTGTCGCCTGAAACCACTGCAACTGTTAGCGGAAGAAATAGCGGCAGCGCTAACAGCATGGCTGTAAAGCCAGTGAAGAAACCGTTCTGCGTAACCTGCGCCAAAAATGGTGGACCCTCGCCAGGGGAGAGCCTCTCCGACGAGAGCGCAACGGCAATAGCTAGCAAGATTGGTATTAAGGCAATTGCGGCAAGCATGGCCCAGGTGCGGCGCCTGGTGAACATAACTTTTAGCTCGGATAGAAATAGCCGAAGCCCTAGGGATTTAGCGAACAACTTCAAACCCCTCTCCAGTGAGTTTCACGAACTTCTCCTCCAGTGAGGACTTCTCAAGTCTGATTTCCTCAATCGAAAGTCCAGCTGAAACCAAGGTTTTATTCATGTTTGCCACATCGAAATCAGCTGACACTTCGCAGGTTATTTGCTTGCCTCGAATTCTGATTTTTCCAATGTCATTTTGTCTGAGAATTTCTGTCGCCTGATCTAACTCTTCGGTCTGAATTATCAATCGAGTAGGCTCCTCGTTTCGCAAGTCTTCGATAGCGCCTTGGGCAACAATCTTTCCAGCACTCATAACTGCCACGTGACTGCAAAGCATCTCGATTTCACTCAGGAGGTGAGAGGAGACAAAGACAGTTATACCCTCCTCGGCCAGTGACCGAATGAGGTTTCTAACTTCTCTAGTTCCCTGCGGGTCAAGACCATTGGTGGGCTCATCCAGAATCAGTAGCTCTCTAGGTTTAAGAAGGGCATTGGCAAGGCCGAGGCGCTGCTTCATACCCAGTGAATAGGCGTGGACTTTCTTGTTGGCCGCATTCGCAAGCCCCACTCGATTCAGCGCTGATTCAACTCTTTGTTTGGTTGTAGACCGATCGGCAAAGCGATCTGCTGCATCAATGCGAAGAAGATTGTTGCGGCCTGACATGAATGGGTAGAAAGCTGGGCCCTCGACCAGTGCTCCAACTTTTGGCAAGACAACTTCAATTTTCTTTGGGACCGTTTCACCGAGCAGTTCGATCTCACCGCTGGTGGCCTCGGCAAGGCCGAGCAGCATACGAATGGTGGTTGTTTTACCAGACCCATTAGGACCAAGGAACCCAAAGACAGATCCCTTGGGAACAGAGAGGTCTATCCCATCAACCGCGGCCTGATCACCAAATCGCTTGGTGAGCTGGCTGGTCTTGATTGCCAGCTCGGTCATCGATTAGTTGGCCAGTTTCTGCAGGTGTGTGAGGGTTACAGCTCCAGCGAAAATTCGACCATCGTTTGTGATCAAAACCTTCACCAGCGGAGTCTCAAAGGCAACGCCACCAGCAACTGGCTTCAAAAGGGAGCTAAGTAGCTGGTTGTCTTGAATTTCAGCCAAGAAGTTAACCTCACCAGCTGGCATTACAACTACGCTGTCCCAGTCTTCCCCAACCATTTGTGGCTTCTCACCCTCAAGTAGCTCTTTCTCAGTTGCTTCGTACTCTGGCACTTGCATTTCATCAAGGTTTGTCACTTCTGTTCCAGCAGGAGCTGTGAAAGTGAACAGGTTCTCATCTTGGTCTGCGAAGCTAATTGACTCGAATCCAACCTGAATGGCTGGCTCAGTTTGCTCAACCGAATAAACGGTCGCTGCAAGGGGGACCGCAGTCTCTGAGTCAATCGATAGAACTACTGAGTCCACTAATGAAACTGAGCTGTTTGGTTTGACAATTAGCTCATAGGCGGTTCTTCCCGCTTTGTAGTGGTCAACACCAACTGTTACCTCCGAGCTGTCTCCGATTTGCGACATGACATAGTCAGCTACAGCTTGTGGGTTGGTTAGGTCAATTCCAATCTCAGCTGCATACTTTTCGATCTGCTGCATGGCGCTGAGCTTGCCCTGCTCGACCTTGGACTGATCGATTGATGCGTAGGTAGCAACCTGCTCGCGGGAATCATAGGTCCAGACAGCCTCTTGATTCACAATCAAATCTCTTTGTGACATGCGGTCAAGGATTTGAGCACGCATGCCAGTTTCTCCAACAAAAATTCTTACTCTGTGCTCGCCGGTGATTAGCTCCATAGCTTTGGCGAGCTCCTCTGAGGCAACAACCTCAGGAACAAAATCTGCAAACTCCTCAGGGGTCTTCTCGCGCATGCGATCAACTTCTTCTTCACTCAGCATCGAGGAGAGCTCAAGTGCTGGCAGGCCAAGGTTGGTGGTCTTTAGGACAACTCCAGTGAACTCAACTGGCTTAGCATCCTGCATCATGACCATCAGCTCAGTTGGGCTGAGGTCTGGCAGATCAACAGCAGACGCCTGCATTGGAAATGCGGCAACTACACCAACCACTGCAGGAGCAACTAGTGCTGGGATCCAACGCTTCGAAATTTTCATATTCATCACCCTTCACCAATAACGCTAAGGGGTCCAACTGGGTTTTAACTGAGAAGCCCCAGGGCATTATTAGACAACATCTAATAATAACCCTGGGGAGCAGTAATTTATTCCCAGTCCTCGTCGATGACGCTTGGGTTTTCGGGGTTTCTGTCCTGCACACCATAAGGCTGCTTATAGACAGTTGACATCAGATCCAGGAACGCCTTGGCATCAAACTCTTCTGGTGCCATGACACCAGTTCCTGACCACGTTCCCTTCTCAAGCAGCTCGAGGGCCACTACTGGAACCAGCGCTGTCTGCCAAACCACGGCCTGAGCATCGAATTCCTCTGCGGTCCACTTGGTGTCAGCAACGTGGTACAAGAAGGTTGCGCGATCCTTACCGTCCTTGCCCTTTCCAGTGACAAGTGTTCCTGCACAGGTCTTACCGGTCATGCGGTCAACCAGTGAAGCTGGGTCTGGTAGCACAGCTGCCACCACGTCACGTGGAGCAACTTCTGCTCGACCTGAACGCGAGCGAACCCAGACCGGGTTTACCTTGTCAAGGCCAAGTGCGTTCAGCGTCTTTAGCACGCTGATGAATTCAGAACCAAGACCGTACTTGAAGGTAACGCGCTTGGCATCCATGGTACGAGGAAGCATGTTGACCTCTTCGTGTTCCACGTTCACACACTTAATCGGACCAATTCCCTCTGGGAACTCAAACAGCTCTGGTTCACTGAAAGGTCTAGTAGTGAACCAGCCTCTTTCTTTTTCCCAAATTAGCGGGGGATTTAGGCACTCTTCAATCACAGTCCAGATTGAAAAAGAGGGGGCGAAGATCTCTTCACCTTCGTCGTTTGTCACAACCAGGTTTCCACCATCCAAAATTGAGATGTCATCAATTTCGCTGAACAGGTGATCTGCGGCGTAGCGGGCAAAAATGTTAGAAATACCTGGCTCTGCACCAATTCCGATCAAGGCAAGAAGACCAGCTTTTTTGAACTCTTCATGCTTGTCGTATTGCCAATCACCCAGCTTCTCAGCGGGCTTATTAAATGGATCTTCGGGGTTGGCATGGCTCAAACTCATGGCCATGTCCAGGTAGTTCACGCCGGCGTCCAAAGCTGCTTGGAAAACCGACTGAACAAACTTGGGCTCAACGGCGTTGAGTATGTGAGTCGCCTTGTGTTTTCTGGCCAGTTCAACGACCAGAGATGGTTCGCTGGCATCAATTTGAGCTGCCTCAAATTTGCTAGCGATGTCGCCCGGGTGATACTTCTTTACCCAGTCGACGGTCTTCTGGGCTCTTTCTAACGAGTAGTCAGAAACAACCATTTTTTCGAAGAAGTTACGTTCTGCGGCAATCTTGACGATAGCGTCGCCAACACCGCCTGCTCCAATGAGCAAGATTCGCATTGTTATTCACAACCAAACAAGTGACCGATTTCTTGGACGGGCCCAGTCTTTGCCCTCATTCCCCGATAGGCACAAGCCTCTTTGGCGTCACAGCTAGTAACTGTGCCTTCACCTTGGGAACTACCTGTCCATTATCACTTACAAACAGCAGATTGGCTAGTCGGCAAGCTGACGAATCGGCACAACTACGGGGGTTTTGGCTACTGGATCCTCAATAACCCTTGCCAAAATGTTGAATCCATCAGCCAAATTTGATGGGGTAATCACTTCTTTGGGAGTTCCCTGAGAAATTACTTTTCCATTTTTCAAAACAACGACCCAGTCAGCAAATCGGGCGGCAAGGTTTAAATCATGAATAACTGTGATTATCGTCATTTTCTTTTGCCGCTTTAGGGTTGAAAGAAGATTAATCACTTGCAACTGGTGTGAATAGTCAAGAGAGTTGGTGGGTTCGTCCAGCAGCAGAACCTGTGGGTTCTTAACTAGCGCCGCGGCAATTACCGCTACCTGTCGCCAACCAGAAGAGAGCTCTCCAATCTTCTTTTTCTTCAAGCTCTCAAGACCAGTCCTGACCAAAATGTCATCGATTTCTGTCTTTAGCCTTGGGCTGACCCTGGAGATTTGATTAGCGAGCATTGCGCTTCGGGAAATGAGTTCATAAACCGTTTCATTGTTGCGAGTAGCGGGGATGGTGCCCAGAAATCCAATCGAGCCTTCGATCTGGGATTTGCTCAGCGTGGTGATTGAGACCCCATCCAGCAGTACCGAACCCCCTGAGACTTTTATCTTTCTTGCCAGCGCTTTTAGTAGAGCACTTTTTCCAGCACCATTTGCTCCCACCACTGCCGTAATGCTGGCAGG
>JBMSYD010000052.1:0-7003 GCA_049426345.1 Aquiluna sp. | reverse complement strand
GCGGATCCATCGCTGTTTCTGAGAATGATGTCAGAAATGACCTCTGCCAAAAACGCATCAAAGGTTCTCGAAATGTCTTCACCCTCGAGAATTTGACGACGGTCTGCGTAAATAGCTTCACGCTGACGGTTCATCACATCGTCATACTTCAAGATGTTCTTTCGAATCTCCGCGTTTCGAGCTTCCACCTGCGATTGCGCGGACGCGATAGCTCTGGAAACCACCTTGGACTCAATGGCCTGCTCGTCAGGCACCGATGACCGGTTCATCAAAGCAGCCGCAGCTTGAGAGTTGAATAGGCGCATCAGATCGTCTGTGAGAGATAGGTAGAAACGTGATTCTCCGGGATCTCCCTGACGTCCGGAGCGACCGCGCAGCTGGTTATCAATTCGTCTGGATTCGTGGCGCTCGGTTCCCAGAACATACAGTCCGCCCACGGCAAGGACCTTCTCAGCTTCTTTCGCAACCTGCGCTTTTACCTGTTCGAAGACCGAATCCCACTTGGCTTCATACTCTTCTGGGTTATTGGCTGGATCAAGTCCGAGACGCTGCATTTCCTGCACAGCTAAAAACTCGGCGTTTCCACCGAGCATGATATCTGTTCCACGGCCAGCCATGTTGGTGGCAACTGTGACGGCACCAAACTGTCCAGCTTGCGCAACAATTACGGCTTCACGGGCATTGTTCTTGGCGTTCAATACCTCATGACGAACACCGGCCTTAGCCAAGAGTTTCGAGAGATACTCGCTCTTTTCAACGGAGGTGGTTCCGACCAGGATGGGCTGACCGCGCTTGTGGCGATCCATGATGTCGGCGACCACCATCTTGAACTTGGCCTCTTCGTTTTTATAAATCAAATCCGACTGATCTTTTCTTATCATCGGCTTGTTAGTTGGAATAGGCACAACCCCAAGTTGGTAGGTGGACATAAATTCAGCCGCTTCAGTCTCGGCTGTTCCGGTCATACCGCTTAGCTTGTTATAAAGCCTGAAATAGTTCTGCAGAGTAATCGATGCAAGGGTTTGGTTCTCTGCCTTGATTGCAACATTTTCCTTGGCCTCAATAGCTTGGTGGAGACCTTCGTTATAACGTCTGCCTGGAAGGATTCGACCGGTGTGCTCATCAACGATAAGCACTTCACCATTGGTGACGACATAGTCTCGGTCGCGTCTGAAAAGTTCCTTGGCACGAACGGCATTATTTAGGAAAGAGATAAGTGGCGTATTTGCTGTTTCGTAAAGGTTGTTGATTCCTAGGTAGTCCTCGACTTTGTCGATTCCAGATTCCAAAACCGCGACGGTGCGCTTTTTCTCATCAACCTCGTAGTCCTCATCGATTTTCAGTGTTTGCACCAGCTTGGCAAAAACACTAAACCAGCGATTCACGTCTGCACTGGAAGGACCAGAAATGATCAAAGGGGTTCTGGCCTCATCAATCAAGATTGAGTCAACCTCGTCGACCACCGCGAAGTAGTGTCCCCTCTGCACCAAATCTTGCTTGGACAAAGCCATGTTGTCTCGCAGGTAATCAAATCCAAATTCGTTATTGGTTCCGTATGTAATGTCGCAGGCGTACTGCGTTCTTCTGAATTCTGGATCCTGGCCGGTGAGAATGCAGCCAATGCTCATACCCAGCGCCCTGTAAATTCTTCCCATCAACTCGGACTGATAACCAGCCAAGAAGTCGTTCACGGTCACCACATGGACGCCGCGGCCAGGAATTGCATTTAGATAGGCCGCTAGGGTGGCGACCAAAGTCTTACCTTCACCAGTTTTCATTTCAGCAATGTTGCCCATATGAAGAGCAGCACCACCCATGATCTGAACATCAAAGTGTCTAAGGCCAAGAGTTCTAACCGAAGCCTCACGCACGGCGGCAAAGGCCTCCGGCAGAAGCTCGTCTAGCGTCTCGCCGCCCGCAAAGCGCTCGCGCAGGGTCTTGGTCTCTCCCTTGAGCTCCTCATCGCTGAGCTGCTGATAGTGAGGCTCTAATGCGTTTACCTCTTTGGCGATTGATTCGAGCTTGCGAAGAAGTCTGCCCTCGCCAGCGCGCAGGAGACGATCGAGAATGGAAGCCAACTAATACTCCTTAGTAACGGGGTAATTCTAGTCGCGCCAGCGAACTAGCGAACAAGGCTGATAACCCCGTAACTGTAGCCTTTTCGGCGGTATACCACTGCGGGCTTGTCAGATTCCGAGTCGTGAAACAGGTAGAAATCATGACCCACCAACTCCATTTGGTCGACCGCTTGCTCAGCAGTCATGGGCGATGACTTGAACTGTTTCCGCCTGATTACAAGACCAGCGGTCTCTTCAAGAATTGGGATTTCACCAGTTAGGACATCGTGATCAACTGGCGTTATGTCAATCGATGCAAAATTACTTGCCGATAACTCGCTTGCACCTAAGTTCTTGTGATTGCCGCCCCTGTGAACCTTGTGACGGTCGGCGTATCTTCTTAGTCTTTCCAAGAGTTTTTGAAAAGCCAAATCGAAAGCGGAGAATTTATCGGCCGCTTTTGCTTCAGCTCGAACAGTGTGACCTGGCTCGAAGACAGTGAGTTCGACGGAATCTTCTTGACCCGCTCTGCGGTTATGGTCATATCTTGTGACTTTGATGTTTAGTTCCTCTGGACGGTGAGAAAACTGCTCAACTTTGGTGGCTTTTTCCGAGACATACTCTTTGAAGCGATCTGAAACGTTGAGGTTTTTTGCGGTGAATCTAATTTCCATTTCTACCTCCAATTAGGGTCCTAGCCCTAAATCCAAACTACGCCTAATCCATTGGCTGTCAAACCGTAATTCCGAATCTCCTAGCAATTACGCAGAAAGCTGCCACCTCATAGCCAGCTTGTTGACAGGCCCGCTTGAGCTCTCTGAGGGTCGCACCGGTGGTCACAACATCATCGACTAACAGGACACGACCCTTGCCCGGCCTAGCCTCAAATGCGCCTACCAAATTTTGCTGCCTCTGAAGAAAGGACAGCTTTCTCTGGTCCGCTAGCTTTCGATTGGAAGCTACGGAAAGACGAGGAAAGTTTTTTAGTGATGTTTGTCGCACTATGCGCTGTAGGGGGTCAAATCCCCTTCTTCTGAAGTTAATCGAGTTCTTAGGTGGTATTGCGTAGCAGTCAAAGTACTGATTCGAAGCTTGCAGAATTGAGTACTCAAGCAACTCCCCCAAGGGCCGCTCTAACACCAGGCGCGACCTGTCTTTGTAGTGCTTAATCAAGGTTTCGCCTTCACCTTCGAGCTCTGCAGAAAAGAAGAGCTGCTCTCCCGCAAGACTCTCGCGACCATTTAAGGGCCTTGGCCAACACTGCTTACAAAGTGGCTTTGGCAATTTCCCGCAGATTACGCAGGGAGCTGGGAGCAGAAAGTCAATGAGCACGAGGGCATTGTGGACCCAAATAGAAACTTTTGGTTAGTCGCCGGTGGATCTGTGGATAAGCCTCAGCGCGCTGTTGAGATATCCGCTACCTCAGTCTGCAGTCTTTGCCAAGTGTTCCCAGAGAGCATCCAAACCTCGCCGGTTTCAGAAAGAAGGTAACTGTCGATTGCTGCAAAGCCTGCCTCAATCACAGAGCCGGTGATCAGCGGCGCTGTGCGCTGCTTTCTAGGGCCGCTAATTGGATAGTCATAAATGCTCCCGGTGCCACTGGATGTTTTTGACAGAATCCTCAATACGGTTGAACTTTGCCAGGTGAGAGAGCTGACCCCAACGGCCTCCGGTTCAGCTACGAGATTGCCAGTCAATCGAAGCGGGGAGCCCATTTGATTGCGAACAATTCCGAACAACTCAACTGTCTGTCCTGAATCGGAAACAACAACTGCCAATCGTGATCCCTCGGGAGAAATTGCCGCGCTTACTATGTTTCCCGAAAACGGCAAAACCACCTCTGAGGATTCACCATTGGAACCAACAATTTCAACGGTTCCCGTATTGGTTGACCTAAAGAGCCAAGTGTTCCCAAAGGAATCAACTTGAACATCGGAGATTAGAGAAGTATCAGAAACTCGGTTTGCGCTAAAAACTCCGTTTTGCTCGGCAACCCGATATGTCCCAGAAGGTGAAACCAAAACAAAATCCGATCCCCCTGGTCCAACTGCCAAGAGGTTGGCAAACAAAGATTGGGTTACTTCCTCAGTTCCTACGATCGGCCCTGCTTCAGAGCCACTGAGCCGCAATATTCCAGAATCCGTAAGAGCGTAGGCAGTGGAAGCTGGAATAGCAGGAATCTCTGCTGCAGAAATGTTTTGTTCTGCCCCGGCAATCAAGACAGCCACATCAACAACGCTTGGCAATTGCAGAAGTGTGCTGCGAAGTTGCGTCAGCAGCAACCCCCGCTGGCGCGCATCAGCAGCCAGTGCAGTTGAATCTAGATCAACCAAAGCCTTACCCTCTTGAACTAGCACAGCATTTACTTGCAACTGAGTGCCCGCCGGAATCGCAGAAAGAACAGATTCGCTAAGCCACTGTGCAGGACCATTTAGAAGGGCCGTTACAAGTTGGGTTGGTGTCGATGAGCGTTTAGGGAACCAACGGACATCTGGAACTAACTGCGAAGCGGTTGAGTCAAGAAAATAGATTGGAAACTGGGAGAACACGACTTCAAATACAGGCACTGTGACCACCGTAAGATTCGGAGCACTCGAAATCCTCCACTCGCCGTTCTCTTGCGTTAGCCGGAAACGAAGATTAGTAGTGGTCGGCGTGATGTTGTCGAATGAACCATCAGCATTTACCCGGGCTCCAACCATCACGCTGACAATTTGCACTTCATCGCTTGCAGACTGCAGGTCGTAGGCACCGACTCGAATCAAAGTCTGCTCGCCCGGTCTCCAGCGGGTTGCGAAGCCGTCTGTCAAATACTCCCGAGCAACCTCGTAGTCATTTTGTGGACCGGTGCCTGCTGAGAGGAATCCCGACACAATCTCACTTGGGGTTGCACCAGGTAGTGGAGATGCGGGCGAGTAGAAAGATAGCTCCTGCTGCTCAGGTGCCGTTAGTTCAGGCCCAATCTCAACATTGATTCCACTGGGCAAACTCGCACAGCCTGCCAATAGCAAGACCGAAAGACTTAACGAGATTTTGCGCATCATGCTTCCAGCCCTCTCGGAGGAAGTGGCAGCGGCGAATTTGCGATTACTGCATCTTTTGACTTTGGCAGAGTCAAACGAAAGCTGGTTCCCAACTTTGGCTTTGACCATACCTGCAACCAACCTCGGTGCAGCGAAGCGTCCTCTTTAGAAATAGCAAGACCGAGGCCAGTTCCACCCACCGAACGCTGTCTAGCTGGATCCGCTCGCCAGAATCGATCAAAAACGCGCTCTAGTTCTTGGCGGGACATTCCAACACCTCGATCAGTTACACAAATTGCAACTGCCTGAGAGTTCTCCCCTATCTCAACCTTTATATCCTTGCCGCCGCCATGCTCGATGGCATTTGACAGAAGATTTCTAAGCAGTCGCTCTATTCTTCGCGCATCTATCTCTGCGCGTACAGGCTCTTCCGGTGCTTCTAGCTGCAAGCTTGTGTTGCGATCTTTGGCTAGAGGCTCGATTGATTTAATTGCGGCCGTAGCAACGGCTCTGACGTCATGGAATTCAAACTCGGGGACAATCGCACCCGCGTCATATCTTGAGATTTCCAGGAGGTCGCTGAGTAGGCGGTCAAATCTTTCAATCTGATCCTGCAGCAATTCCGCTGACCTGGACAGCGCGGGCTCTAACTTTGAGCGGTTACTGAATAGAACTTCTCCGGCCAATTTGATTGTGGTCATTGGTGTTCTGAGTTCGTGCGAAACATCGGAAACAAATCGTCTTTGCATGCGTGAAAGCGCATCGAGTCTTTCAATCTGAGTTTGAAGGCTTGTTGCCATCTTGTTGAACGAACTCGCGAGGGTTGCCAGTATGTCTTGCCCTGCTTCAGGAAGTCGCTTGTCCAGCTTTCCTTCCGAAATATCCCTCGCTGCTTCAGCTGCCTCCTCAACTGGTGCAACCAGTCTTCTTGTAACAAGGAAGCTGGCACCAGCGATCAGCGCAAGTAGGAAGAATCCTCCGATTGCTAGGGCATTCTGGACAAGCTCGAGCGCTTGCTGCTCAGCGGCAAGGTTATAAACAAGATAAAGCTCAAAACTGCCAGCAATTGGAATTGCAATTGGGGTTCCAACCGTAATTCCTGGGACATCTCCATCCTCGCTCCGCAAAGAGACCGGAGTGTAAGTGAGGCGACCTGGCGCTTCTCTCACTTCACTGCGCAATTCATCTGGAATTGAGCGAAGATCAAGATTTTGTGAAATCGGCGACTGAAATAACTGCAATTGTCCCTGACCTGGTGAACGCAATAAAGCCACCTGGCGAGGAGCTGAACCGCCCGTTATTTCTAGTGATGGCACTACCGAGTTCAGAAGAGTCTGCAGTGCAGTCTCATCGGACAGCGAACTGGCAGCGATGGTTGTTTGAACAGAATCGACTGCTCGCTCAGTCTCAGTCAAAACTTGACTGAGGCGATTTTGATAAAAGCTATTAGCTAGCGAGTAAGAAAGAAAGCTTCCGATAATTGCCACGGAAATCCCACCAAGAATCACGGTGGTTAGAACTGCTCTTGCGGTAAGAGACTTGCGAAATAGTGAAATCACTGAGTTTCAGAGCCAGCTCGATACCCATGACCGCGAACAGTCATAACAATCTTTGGATTCTCCGGATCTTCCTCAATCTTGGACCGCAGTCGCTGGACGTGGACATTGACCAATCTGGTGTCTGCTTTGTATTGATAACCCCAAACCTGCTCTAGTAGCATCTCGCGACTAAACACCTGTTGCGGTTTAGCGGCAAGAGTGTGAAGAAGTTTGAATTCAAGAGGGGTAAGAGAAAGATTGAGTGATCCGCGCTTGACCTCAAAAGTTTTTGGATCAAGTGACAGTGGCCCAATTTGTACGGTTCCGGCGTCATCGGAAATCGGACGCAACCTGGCTCGGATTCTTGCGACGAGTTCTGCACCGT
>JBMSYD010000051.1:0-7175 GCA_049426345.1 Aquiluna sp. | reverse complement strand
CACCACCACCGCAAAGCTAGAACTCAAGGGCGAGGCGGGACTGCTTGAGTTCACGGCCAGTGGAACAGTTGTCAACTACAAGGGCTTCTTAGCTGTCTATGACGAGAGCAAGGACGAGGAAGACGAGGACAGCGGAAAGCTGCCCGGTCTGAGCGAGGGAAACAGCGTCGAAATCAAAGAGTCCCTGGCCAAGAGCCACCAGACTCAGCCGCCCGCCCGATACACCGAAGCTTCGCTCGTGAAAGCCCTAGAGGAAAAGGGCATCGGCCGACCTTCTACCTATGCGTCGATTATTTCAACGATCATTGGTAAGGGTTATGTGGTCAAGCAGGGCAGTGCTTTGGTGCCAGAGTGGATCGCTTTCACAATCACACGCTTTTTGGAAGAAAACTTTGACCATCTGGTGGATTATGCATTCACCGCCAAGATGGAAGAAGATCTTGACCGAATTGCACTGGGAGAACTTGATCGCTCAAGCTGGCTGAAAGATTTCTACTTTGGTGAAGAGGGTCTTCGTGCCACGGTTGAATCACTTTCAGATTCAGATCCAAGAGCAATCAACAGTTTCGATCTTGGCGAGGGCATCACACTTCGCACCGGAAAGTATGGCGCTTACCTAGAGATTGGTGCGGGCGAAGAGCGTCGCATTGTAAATATTCCAATTGGCCTAACGCCGGATCAGCTAACAACTGAAAAAGCAGTTGAGCTTGTCAACGCACCTGAAATCAAAGATCGCGTTCTAGGACCAGATCCTGACACAGGCTTTGACATTGTTGTGAAAAACGGTCGCTATGGTCCTTACGTTGCCATCATCGATGAGGGCGAACCAAAACCCAAGACAGCAAGTCTTTTCAAGTCCATGTCTCCAGAAACTGTGACTTACGAAGAAGCACTAAAACTTCTTGCACTTCCTAGAGAAGTTGGTGTTGATCCAGAAACTCAGACGATGATCACCGCTCAAAATGGAAAGTTCGGTCCCTATCTGAAGCGCGGGGCTGATTCGAGGTCACTTGATACGGAAGAGCAGATTCTTGAAATTACGCTCGAACAGGCTCTTGAGATTTATAAGCAGCCAAAGACTCGCGGAAGAAGAACTGCCGCAACTCCACTAAAGGAATTTGGTGAAGATCCAGCTTCGCAACTAAAAGTAGTTGCGAAGACTGGTCAGTTTGGGCCTTATGTCACTGACGGGGTTATCAACGCGACAATTCCTAAAGAAGAGACAATCGAAGAGCTCTCTTCCGACAGAGCCTTTGAGCTGCTGGCGATTAGACGTGAGAAGCTAGGTGTTGAGCCAGGCGAGAAGCCAAAGACTGCGAGCAAGAGAAAGCGCTAATGTTCATAACCTTTGAGGGAATCGACGGGGTTGGCAAGTCAACTCAGTTGGATTTGCTTGAGCGCTATTTGGTTGCCAATGGCAAAGAGGTCCTAAGAACTCTGGAGCCTGGCGGAACTGAGCTTGGTCAGGAAATCAGACACCTTTTATTACACCGAAAAGGCGATGTCTCAGCTCGTGCCGAAGCACTTCTATATGCAGCAGATCGCGCGCACCACGTAGCGACCAAGATCAGACCCGCCCTTGAATCCGGAAAAGTCGTCCTCTCTGATCGCTACTTCGACTCCTCGGTTGCCTATCAAGGAGCAGCCAGGGAGCTGGATGTTGAAGAAGTAAAAAACATTTCTTTGTGGGCCGTAGATAATCTTCTTCCCGATCTCACGGTCCTCCTAGATTTACCGGCAGATGAGGCGATGAAGCGCCGGGGCAGTAAGGGCACCGAACCAGACCGGCTGGAGCGTGAGCAGGTTGAATTTTTTGAAAGAGCAAGAAGCGAATATCTAAAGATGTCCAAAGAACCAAGATTTTTGGTGGTTGATGCTAGTGAATCACCCGAGGCGATTCACCAACAAGTTATTGGCAGGGTTTCTGCCCTGTTAGAGCTGTGAAAGTCTGGCAGGAGCTGCTGGGTCAACCAGAAGCAATCGAGCAGCTAAGAAGAGTCGTAGCTGATAAAAACTCTGGTTTTCAGCACTCTTGGTTATTTACGGGTCCTGCAGGTTCTGGTCGCTCCACTCTGGCACGAGCTTTTGCAGCTGCACTTCAGTGTGATCAAGACGGTTGCGGCGAGTGTTCAAGTTGTCGTTTGATTGCAGCCGATGCTCATCCAGATGTTCGAATGCTGGTAACCGACAAGGTGATTATTTCAATTGAAGAGGTGCGCCAGCTGGTTCAATTTGCTGCTCTTGGTTCGAGCGTCGGGAAGTATCGAATAGTAATTATCGAAGATGCTGATCGCATGAGTGAGAGAACATCTAACGTTCTTTTGAAAGCCCTTGAAGAGCCTCAGGAGAGAACAGTCTGGATACTGTGTGCACCATCAGCCGCCGACATGCTTCCAACTATTCGCTCTCGAACCAGAAACGTGGTCTTGCGTTTGCCATCAACCGAGGAGGTTGCGCAGCTGCTGGTTCAGAGAGATGGCGTGAAAGAAGAATTAGCGCTAGCCAGTGCCAGACAGGCTCAGCAGCACGTCGGCATGGCACGTCGTTTAGCTCTAAGCCCAGATGCAAGAGCAAGACGCATGGACACTCTGCGTGAGCTGGTTTCTATCAAGAACCTCTCTGGCGCAATGGCTACAGCGGAGCGACTCCTTGCGATTGCGAAAAAAGATGCCGAGTCAAGTAGCGACGAAAAGAACGAACAGGAGCGATCGAAGCTCCTAAGCGCCTATGGAATAGAAGAGGGCAAGATCCCACCTAATCTTCGAAGTGAATTCAAGCAGTTGGAAGAAAACCAAAAAAGACGTAACACCAGAGCAATGCGAGACGGCATTGATCGAATTCTGACCGACATGGAGAGTCTGTTTAGAGACATACTGAGTTTGCAACTTGGAGCAGAAGCTCCGCTAATCAACGAGGAGCTCAGGTCAGAGATTGAACAGCGAGCACGGGCCACCTCAGCTGAGAATTCGATCAATGTTTTGGAAGCCATTACGCTTTCAAGGAGTCGACTGGAGTCCAATGTGCGAGACTTAGTTGTACTTGAATCACTTTGCACCAAACTAATTGTTAGGGGATCCGTTGCGGCTTAGAGCCCTTCTTCTAGTTTCAGTCCTCACTCTGACTGGCTGTTCAGCAATTGATTCACTAGCGCCCAGTCCTACCCCGACTACTGCCATTGAAGAGCAGAGCATTGCCTGGGCAGATTGTGAAGATGGATTTGAGTGCGCAAAAATCTTTGCTCCTCTTGACTGGTCAGCTGACACAGGTGAGTTCGTTCAGATTCAGCTCATGCGAAAAACTGGCACCGAAAACCTTCCGCCAATCCTGGTGAATCCTGGGGGACCGGGGTCTGCAACCACAAAGTGGCTGAGGGACGGCTACGACACCGTGGGAACCAGCTGGCTCAGAGAAAATTTTCAAGTCTTAGCTTTTGACCCAAGAGGTGTTGGCGAGTCAACGGCGGTCGAGTGCACAGATACAGATCTCAAGGATGAGGTTTTGTATGGCCAGTCGCCCTATGAGTATGGGTCTGATGAAGACCTTGAGTATTCAAAAGACCTAGTTCGTCAATTCGCCGAGAGCTGCCAACAGTCGGGTCCTTCCACCGCCTACTTCAACACTCAGCAGACAGCTCGCGACATGGAACTTATCCGCATTCTGTTTGCGCAAGAGCAGCTCAACTTCCTTGGATTCAGCTACGGAACCGAGTTAGGCGCAACCTATGCCGCTCTATTTCCTGACCGGGTTGGAAAGTTCATCTTGGATGGTGCAGTTGATCCATATGCGGACCCTGGCACGCAGCTTCTGGGCCAGGTAAAGGGATTTGATCAAGCTCTCAGGGCTTATCTGAAAGCCTGCATTCCTATTGGCGCATGCCCCTTCAGTGGCGATGTTGATTCAGCGATGAATGTAATCGCAAGTTTTCTGAAGGCAAGAGAAACGGTTCCGCTACCATCTGACTCGGATAGGACCCTGGGTATTCAACCTGCCATTGCCGGCATGATTGTCACTCTTTATTCGCAAGACTCTTGGCAATATCTATCGCAGGCGTTTGAAGGCGCCTTTGATGGTGACGGAACAATCTTTTTGTTGCTAGCTGATTTCTATAACGACAGAAATCCAGATGGCGGCTACTACACCAACATCAACGAGGCAAACTTTGCTATTTCCTGCGCTGATAGAGCTGCCCAGCCGGAGCGAAAAGAACTGACAGTTGAGATTGAATCAGCCAGTGTTGTCTTCGGGCGCTACTTCAGCTATCCCGACATTTCCTGCACAGGTTGGCCGCTCGGAATTGGAATGGAGCAACTCGATTACAACGTTGAGCTTGCAAACCAGCCGCTGGTGATTGGCACTACCGGCGACCCTGCAACTCCCTACGTTCAAGCGCAAGCACTTGCTGAACTGCTCGGAGGAAAACTTCTTACCCTTCGCGGCGAGGGACACACCGCTTACGGATCAAATGGTTGCGTGAACTCTTTGGTTGATGCCTACCTCGAGGGCACCGATCTGGGAACCGGCGACCTCAACTGCCTCTAGAGGTAAAGAGCAGCCAGGATTGCTAGATAAATAGCAACGAAGATGGCTGGTGTTACAAACTTCACAACCTCTAGCCAAGGCCGAAAGCTGATGACTCTTGAGCGAAGCGCCGAAGCACCCGGTAGCGATTTCAAATCATCAATCACTGCCTGAGCTTGGGAAGCAGCTGAATACTCCGCCAGTGCTCCAAGGATTCCAGATGCCAGAAGAATTAGTGCGAATGCGTGGATAACCAACTGGCTGGATTCGGCGATTGCAGGGGTTGCAATAGCCGCAAAAGCTAGCAGCCCGGTTGGGGCAAGCTGAGCAAGAATAATGTGAAGTCGGTTTCTTTGGAACTCTTGGATTAGTTCGGCCTCTGTCATTGTTGCTCCTTTAGTTCGATACAAGGTTAGGTGACAATGCCAAACAATGCGGTGCAGGAGTACTTTTCCCGCAAGTTTCGTCGCCTACTCTCGGGTGCGCCAGATGGGCAGCCACCATGGCTCGCAGCAGTGGCAGCGGGTGATGACCCTGGGCTTTTTCTTCCCACCGATGCCCCTTGGATTGTCCACCGAGACTTTGGAACTTTGGTTGGGGGAATTCGAGCACTTTTACTGCAAGCAATGCATCCCGGAGCCCTTGGCGGAGTTGCTCAGCATTCTCGGTATGAAGAGGATCCGCTGGGCAGACTGTCTGGAACTATTCGCTGGCTTACCGTTACCACATTTGGTTCATTGGTTGCGGTCGAAAATGAGGCTACACGTGTAAACCGTATGCACGACAGGGTGCGCGGTAAGTATGAAAATGCGCAGGGCAAAGAGATTGACTACAAAGCTAGTGATCAAGATTTGCTGCTGTGGGTCCACATTGCCTTCATGGACTCATTCCTAAGATCTCATCAACTTTACTCAAAAGCCCCAATTCCTGGTGGAGCTGATGAGTATGTGCGGCTTTGGGGTAAATCTGTAACACCGCTTGGGCTAAGCAACGTTCCGAAAAATGAAAAGGAGCTAATCGCAGTAATGCAGGAATACAGCTCACTTCTGCACTGCGATGAAAAGGCTCTCTCGGTAATCAGGTGGATCAAGAACGCACCGCTGCCAAAAACCGCTAAGCCAATCTATGCACTTTTGTTTCAAGCCGCATTGGCCTCGCTTCCGAAGGAGATTCAAGACAAAATTGGCCTAAGGCACTTACCGTTATGGATTCTTAGGCCGCTTGTCACAAATCTCCTGGCCTTCTTGAGATTTGCCATTGGACCTGACTCACCGATCGAAGAGGCGGCTCTCGCGAGGCTCCGCAGGCTCGGTGTAATTTCCAGCATCCAGTAGACTCACTGTCTGTATCGCCACCTTAGCTCAGTCGGTAGAGCAGCTCCCTCGTAAAGAGCAGGTCGACGGTTCGATTCCGTCAGGTGGCTCTGGTCATAAGTCAGCGAAAGCTTGGAATAAACAAGTCAATGAGCTGCGGCCCTGCCACGAGGATTACGGCGGCAGCAAACAAAATCAAGCCAATTCGTCGCCAAAATTTCTCTAGGTCTTTTGGATCTCTTTCTGCCATACTCTGCCTCCTTGGAAAGATTCTGCCCCACAAAGGGATTACAGGGGGCTCAGAATTGTTTCACCCTATATGTCTGCCTGTGAGCGCTGTGGAGCGACCTTTCATCCGGAGATCCACTCCTGCCCAGTTTGTGGGGTAGTTCGGCCGAAGGAACGGGGTAGGCGTCAAAAACTTTGGTACATCACAAACACCGTCCTTGTGAGTTTCGTTGCCACAGTTGTCCTATTTAGAACCCTTAGCGGCCCCGAAATACAAATCGGCATGAGCGAGTCCGATTGTTCGCAGGCTCGGATGCTGGCAGAGGAAACCAGATATGCAATTGACTCTCTGGCAAGCGATCAAGAGAGAGCCTCTAAAGAATTGGCAGAGGTTTCTGCTGGCTGGGGGAGCCTGGCTGAAAATTACGTGCCTGGAAAATACTCGTGGTCAACTTCGGGTCGCGAACACAATTGGCTTGAACGACTTGCAATCAGTACCAGCGCGCTAGCCAAAGGCGAGACCATCGAGGTTGAGCAAATTCAAGACCCAGAAAAGTACGTTTCGGAATTGACCAAGCTTTATCCTCGCTTCTGCTCATAGCTGGTAGATTTTCAGCCCTGGAGGAAAAATGGCTGGGTCAAAATCTGCATTTAGTGATGCCGAGCGCGCCGCAATGAAAGAGCGCGCCAGGGAGCAAAGAGAATTCAAGAAACTCTCCGGCGAAGAGCAGGTTCAACGAAAGATCGCTGAAATGAGCAAGTCCGAGCAAAAGCTTGCCAAAGGCATTCATAAATTGGTCATGGGAATTTCCCCTGAGATAACAACCAAGACTTGGTATGGGATGCCTGCCTACTACTTAAATGACAAAGTTGTTTGTTTCTTTCAAGCTGGAAGCAAGTTTGAGAGTAGATATTCAACTTTTGGGTTTCAGCCAGCTGCCAAGATTGACGATGGTCCATTTTGGGCAACATCGTTTGCAATTTTGGAGTTAACAGATGATGTTGCTAAGAAAATAACGAAGCTTGTCAAAAAGGCTGTTTCTTAGTCCATCTTGCATTCGGGTTTGCCGCCCGGAAGACGGTGGCGGTTTTTTGCAATCCAGTAATAGACAATTC
>JBMSYD010000050.1:0-7197 GCA_049426345.1 Aquiluna sp. | reverse complement strand
TGACCAGCGGGTGGTTGAAGTCCTTCAGAATCTTTCGGCCCTGCTCCACATTGTTGCCGTCAAGACGAACAACTAGTGGCTTAGTTGCCTTGGAGCCCAATGTGTTGAGTGCCCCGACAATGCCATTGGCAACCGCATCGCAGGCAGTGATTCCACCAAAGACGTTTACAAAAACGCTCTTTACCTGTGGATCGTTAAGGATTACGTCTAGACCAGCAGCCATGACCTCCGCCGATGCACCACCACCGATGTCTAGGAAGTTTGCTGGCTTTACTCCACCGTGACGAGCTCCCGCATAGGCAACAACGTCCAGAGTCGACATAACCAGCCCCGCACCATTTCCGATGATGCCAACTTCGCCATCGAGCTTCACATAGTTCAGATCCATCTCTTTGGCTTTCGCCTCCAGTGGATCTAGTTGGTCGCGCTCCATCTCGGCGCGCTGGTGTCTGAACTCTGCGTTGTCATCAAGTGAAACCTTGCCGTCCAGAGCCAAAATCTTTCCATCTTTGGTTCGAACCAGTGGGTTCACCTCAACCAAAGTTGCATCTTCTTTTCTAAAAACCTCATATAGCTTCACAAAAACATCAGAAACTTCATCAACCAGCTCGGCTGGGAAGTTTGCGGCTTTGGCAATCTCAACTGCCTTGGCCTTATCGATTCCAGTCACTGCAGAAACTTCGATTTTTGCTAGCGCCTCTGGTCGCTCAACAGCCAACTGTTCGATTTCCATTCCACCCTCAACGCTGCAAAGCGATAAGAAGGTGCGGTTGGAGCGATCTAGCAGGACAGAGAAGTAGTACTCCTTGTCGATGTCTGCGCCTTGCGCAATCATCACACGCTTTACGATGTGGCCCTTGATGTCTAGTCCAAGAATGCCAGCGGCCTTTTCTTTAGCCTCAGCTGGGTTGTGAGCAACCTTAACTCCACCAGCCTTGCCTCGACCACCTGTTTTCACCTGGGCTTTAACTACAACTGTTCCGCCAATTGCGGCAGCTGCGGCCTCGGCCTCTTCTGGGGTGTCGGCGATCTTGCCAGCTAGAACTGGAACGCCGTATTGCTCAAATAAATCGCGTGCTTGATACTCAAATAGATCCACAGTGAATTCGTTTCCTAATGAAGAACGGGGTAAGTCTAGCGAAACGCCGGGGTCGAATCGGCTGCTACAGCCTGGTAATTGGTGCCATTTTGGTTAGAAGACGCTTGGTCAACCCGTTGTCGAAGCGAACCTCCGCCACCTGCTTTGGCCCCTCGCCGCTGACTGAGAAAACACTGCCCTCGCCAAAGCTCTCGTGTGAGATGCGGTCACCCACCGACAGTTGCAAATCCTTGTTGTCGCGAATTGTGGTGGTGGTCAAAGCGCCTTGCCACTTTCTGGTCGGAGCTTCACTAATGCTGCGCTGTTGCCCTTGCTGATCAATTAGGTCTGCAGGAATGTCGGATAGGAAAGAGGAAGGCAAGAAGTTAGAGGTGTTTCCAAACAGGGTTCTTTGCAGAGCGTGGGAAAGGTGAAGCTTCTTTTTGGCTCTGGTCATACCTACATACATCAGCCGCCGCTCTTCTTGCAGACCACCTGGCTCATCGAATGCACGAATGTGTGGCAGGGTACCTTGCTCACAGCCAATGATGAATACGTTGTCAAATTCCAAACCTTTAGCTGTGTGCAAGGTCATCAGAGAAAGATTTCCCGACTCGTCTTCCAGCTCATCTTGAGCACTCGCCAGAGTTATCTCGGCTAGATAGTCAACAACCGTTCCCTGCGGAAAGTCTTTCTGCCAGTCATAGAGCTGACCCAGCAGCGCATCTAGGTTTTCGATTCGAGCCTCATCCTGCGGATCGCGACTGAGTTCTAGCTCTGTTCGATATCCACTTCTTATCAGTGCCTGCTTCAGAACATCAGCTGGTCCCTCGGTTGCGCTCATCGCATCTAATTCATTTAGCAAAGTGCCAAACTGCTCAATTGCACCAGAAATCTTCGGACCAAGCGAGAGTTCCGAAACCCTAAGCAGTGCCTGCCTGAGTGAGATTTCGTTTTTGCGAGCAAACTGCGCAAGTTTTGCTTCCGTTTTCTCTCCGATTCCCCTAGCTGGCGTATTGATGATTCTTCTGATTGCCTCGTCATCGCTGACGTTAGCAATTGCCGCCAAATAGGAAAGAGCATCTTTGATTTCCTTGCGCTCAAAGAACTTCAGGCCACCAACCACGATGTAAGGAACTCTTTGGGCCTTGAGCTCATTTTCCAGCGAAAGCGTAAGTGCGTTGGTTCTGTAAAGGACTGCCATATCGCGGTAATTGATGCCCTGTTCATGAGCGGTTTTGATCTCATCTACGACAAAGGCAGCTTCGTTTCTTTCATCAAATGCGGTGAAGAGGGTGATCTTGTCGCCGCTTCCGGAGTCTGTCCACAGATTCTTGGCTGGCCGGTATGGGTTTTGAGCAATTACGGCATTGGCAGCCGAGAGAATGTTTTGGGTTGAGCGGTAGTTCTGTTCTAGCAAAATGGTTGCAGCACCGACAAAGTCGCGCTCAAACTCTGTGATGTTTCGAATATCTGCGCCTCGAAATGCGTAAATTGACTGATCCGAATCGCCCACCACTGTCAAATCGGCCGGGCTGAGTTGCTCCCCTGTCTTCTCATCGAAGATGGCATGCTCTTTTGGCAAAGGCTTAGTTAGCTCTCGAATAAGCGCATACTGAGCATGGTTGGTGTCTTGGTATTCATCAATCAGGATATGGCGGAACTTCTTTTGGTACCTGGCTCTGACTTCAGGAAATGCTCGAAACAAATTAACCGTCTCGACAATTAGATCGTCAAAGTCAAAGGCGTTATTTCTGAGCAGCTCCGCTTGGTAAGCGGAGTAGACATCGGCAATGATTCGCTCGCGTGGGTTTGAGCGATCAATGTTTCTTGCAAAGTCTTCGGCGTCCTTGAGCTCGTTTTTCGCATTGGAAATAACCGAGGCCGCAACCTGCGGTTTGACATCCCCATCATCTGCGCCTGCTTCTCTTAGCAATCTGCGCAGCAGTGCCCTGGAGTCGCCGGTGTCGTAGACCGTGAAACTCGAGCTGTGACCGAGTCGCTCGGCTTCCCTTCGAAGAATTTGTAAGCAAGCGGAGTGAAAGGTCCTAATCCACATTCCCTCACTAACCTGCCCCAGCAGCTCCTCAACTCTTTGCTTCATCTCATTAGCTGCTTTGTTGGTAAAGGTGATGGCAAGAATCTGAGAGGGCCACAATTCTTTGGTGGCAAGCAGATGGGCGATGCGGTGAGTGAGCACCCTAGTTTTTCCGGAGCCCGCTCCAGCGACAATCAGTAGCGCCGGTCCTCGATGCAAAACAGCCGCCCGCTGTTGAGGATTTAGATTCTCAAGCAGCTCATCGGGGGTTGCGGAAGGAAGCATCCAAGAAGCCTAAGCGAGTGAGCGGACGACTTTGATCATCAGATCAGGCTGATCGCAAAAGATTCCGTCCACCCCAGTTCGAGCGAGCCTCTCAAACCAAGCATCCACCTCACCCTCGGCAGTTTCGATGCGCGCGGTGTAGGTGAACATGGTTAGACCTCTTTGCTTGGTTCTTTCAACCAAATCGGTACCAAGCACCATTGTGTAGTGGACAGATAGCCCCTCAAAGTTTTCGGCAATTTCGTCCAACAAATCATCGGTGAGTTTTTCATAGCCAGTTGGAAGCATGTCAGGAGCAGAGAGAAAGACATAGTTAATCTCTCCCCCAATTCGCTGTTTGGCTTCTTTCAGGACTGAAAATTCAAAGGCTTCGATGGTGAGCTTCAGCCCACGTGCCTTGGCACTACAAGACTCGATGTCTTTCTTTACCGCACCAATCAAATCGATTCCGGCCTGCTTATAGTGCTTTCCGTGCTTCAGCTCGATAATCAGATGCTTGCCATCAAATTTTGGATTATTCAAAAGCTCACGCAAAGTGGGAACTTTGAACTCTCCGTTATGTGAGCTTGACTCAGTTCGCTCTGGATAGCGCTCTGTCGCACGAACATCCGCTAACTGTGCGAGATCGAGATCGTCGACTATTACAGAAGGCAAAGAACGCGATGCGATATCGGTAGTGAGAGAGAAATCTCGGTCGTGGCGAATGATGGGAACTAGGTCTTTTGTCAAAACAACATCAAATTCAATTGCGTCGCAGCCAAGCTCAAATGCAAGCTCAAAGGACTCCATCGTGTTTTCTGGCAGGTAGCCACAAGCTCCGCGGTGGCCAAAAACCTCCACCGCTACTCCCATTCGATGGTGCCAGGAGGCTTGGAGGTGATGTCTAGCACCACTCGGTTCACGCCCTCGACCTCATTGGTGATTCGATTAGAGATCTTGGCTAAAAGGTCATAATCCAGTCGAGACCAATCGGCAGTCATCGCATCCTCAGAAGAAACCGGACGCAAAACAATTGGGTGGCCATAGCTTCTGCCGTCTCCCTGCACACCAACCGAGCGAACATCTGCCAAAAGAACTACCGGGCACTGCCAAATAATTCTGTCTTGGCCAGCCTTTGTTAGCTCTTCTCTAACAATCGCATCCGCTTTTCGCAAAAGATCCAATCGCTCTTTTGTAACTTCACCAACTATGCGAATTCCAAGTCCCGGTCCAGGAAATGGCTGACGAGAAACGATTTCTTGCGGCAAACCCAGCTCTGCACCAATTGCACGAACCTCATCTTTGAAAAGTGTGCGAAGGGGCTCTACTAATTCAAACTGCAGGTCATCTGGTAATCCACCAACGTTGTGGTGAGACTTGATTCCCGCTGTTACTCCGCCGCCTGATTCGACTACATCCGGATACAGAGTCCCCTGCACCAAAAACTTAATCGGCGCATTGTCCTTGGCAGCCTCGGCAACCAACTTGCGCTCTGCCTCTTCGAATGTGCGAATGAACTCTCGGCCGATAATCTTGCGCTTTTCCTCCGGTTCGCTCACGCCCTTGAGTGCAGATAGGAACTTCTCTTCCGCATTCACAACGACCAAGCGAATACCGGTGGCGGCAACGTAGTCGCGCTCAACCTGCTCCGCCTCACCCTGGCGCAGTAGTCCATGATCAACAAAAACAGCAGTCAGCTGGTCTCCAACGGCTTTGTGAACAAGCGCAGCAGCAACAGCAGAATCAACGCCACCGGATAACCCGCAGATCACTCTGCTAGTTCCAATTTGCTGGCGAATCTTCTCAACCTGCTCTGCAATCACGTTGCCAGATGTCCAGGTGGGCTGAATGCCGGCACCTGCGTAAAGGAAGTTTTCTAAGACTCTCTGGCCTTGCTCGGAGTGCTTGACCTCCGGATGCCACTGCACGCCATAAATCTTTTTCTGTTTTGATTCAAAAGCTGCAACAGGAGTTGTTTCGGTGGAAGCCAAAACCTCGAAGCCGGCTGGCGCTTGCATAACCTGGTCGCCATGGCTCATCCAGCAAACTTGCAAATTAGGTTGACCTCCCAGCAGCGTTCCACCGCTTGAGATTTCAAGTTTGGTTGCCCCGTATTCGCGCTTGCCAGTTCTATCAACCCTTCCACCAAGGGTTTGAGCGAGAATCTGAAAGCCATAGCAAATGCCCAGGACTGGAATCCCCAGCTCCAAAATCTTCGGGTCAAGTTTTGGTGAACCATCTTCATAAACACTGGAGGGCCCGCCAGACAAAATAATTGCGGCGGGATCTTTTTGTTCAATCTCAGACGCAGTGATGTTGTGTGGAACGATTTCTGAGTAAACACTGGCCTCGCGAACCCTGCGGGCAATCAGCTGTGCATACTGCGCACCAAAGTCAACTACCAGTACCGGTTTCAATTCTCAAGCTCCTGCAGTTGCTGCTCGGCTAGTTTGGCAAACTTGGCCTCGGTATAAAAACTTAGAAACGGAACAATGCCGCCAAGGGCAATAAATAAAAACCTGGTTACCGGCCAGCGCATCAGCGTCCAGAGTCGGAAGTCTGCCAGAAGGTAAACAACGTAGAGCCAGCCGTGAACAATCAGAATCAAAACTGTCAGATTGATGCCAACGGTTGGCAGTCCCTCTCCCTCAAAGCCATAGCTTTCGAAGGTAATAAATCCATTTGGCCCACCCAGCCAAAGATCAAAACCCAAAAATGGCAAACGCCTAATTCCCCAAGTCACCATCAAAAGCAACAGAAAGACGCCAGTTATATAAGAGGAGACCTTATAAAAGCGCAGAGTCGAGCGAATCTGGGGAATTTGTGAGGGTAGCGGTGCCGACATAAAGCAAAGTCTAGCCAGCTAGCAAGCTGAGCTTTGCCAGAGCAATTGACTTTGCCTCATCGGCCGTCTTGGCTTCCGCCACCGCTTTATAAATCTCCTGAGCCTGTCCCTTGTCGAGCGAGGAGAGCGCGGTGCGAACTGCCCCTACCTGAGAGCGCGAGGACGACACTGAGTCAAAACCCATTCCAGCTAAGACAACGGCAAATGCTGGATCTGAGGCACTCTCACCACAAACTCCGGAGTAGATGGAAACCGCCTTGCATTCCTTGGCAATCTCGCCCAGAGCTCGAATCAGTGCAGGCTGCCAGGGGTTCAGCAAACTTCCCAAACTTGGGTGCAAGCGATCAGATGCAAACAAGTACTGAGACAAATCATTAGTGCCAACCGATATGAAATCGACCACTCCCTTTAGGTTTGGGATCTCATAAATGATGGAAGGGGTTTCAACCATAATTCCGACCTTGAAGTTGCCGGCATTTCGAGCAATCTCTGCAAACTGCGCAGCTTCACTAGCCAGAGCAACCATTGGCGCCATCACCCAAACTTCTCGACCAGAATCTTTTCTTGCCAGCTCCAGCGACTGAAGCTGATCAACGATGAACTCGCTATGGGGAACTACCAGTCTGAAACCACGAACCCCGAGCGCTGGGTTTTCTTCCTTCGGCATCTCAAGGAAAGGAACGGGTTTGTCACTGCCGGCATCAATGGTGCGAACAACAATTGGTCCCTCGGGGGCTGCCTTCAAGATTTCTGTGTAAGAAGCAATCTGCTTTTCTTTGCTGGGTCTGGTCGTGCTTTGCAGATAAAGAAGCTCGGTTCTGAATAAACCAACTCCTTCTGCCGCTGTCGTAGCAGCTGCAATTGAATCCTCCAAAGAGCCGATGTTGGCTCTAACCGGGATTATTGGATCATTTGATTTAGCAACAAAGCTGATCGCTGCTGTT
Source organism: Aquiluna sp. (assembly GCA_049426345.1). Lineage (GTDB taxonomy): Bacteria > Actinomycetota > Actinomycetes > Actinomycetales > Microbacteriaceae > Aquiluna. The sequence continues at coordinate 28 of JBMSYD010000050.1, read as the reverse complement.
GCATCAGACTCCTTGCCTTCAACCACCC
>JBMSYD010000049.1:0-7272 GCA_049426345.1 Aquiluna sp. | reverse complement strand
GCCAAACAACAGGAAGGGAATTCATGACAGAGCAGGTGAGTGTGCGGGGGCTGATTGCCACCACCCCGCGGCAGGTAGTAACAGAGAGTGGACTCAATGTAATGAGCTTTCGGCTTGCCAGTAGCTACCGCAAGTTTGACCAGGAGACTAAGACCTGGGTCACCTCAGACACCAACTGGTTCACAATCTCAGCTTTTCGGAAACTAGCCATCAATGCCGGATCGTCTCTATCCAAGGGCGATCGGGTGATTGTGCAGGGACGGCTCAGGATTCGAGACTGGGACAACGGCGAGCGCAGTGGAACCAGTGTCGAAATTGATGCCGACGCGATTGGGCACGACCTTAGCTTTGGCACCAGCAGTTTTGAACGAACGGCACTAACCGATGAGGACTCGGAGGCAGAACTTCAACCCGCCTAGCCTCCGTCGGGATCTTTCGGCCCCCTAACCAATGAGATCCCGTGGGCTCTCTTCGCCAGCTGCAATCAGTAACTCCATTACACCCATAGGGATAAACTATCCCTCAGCAGTTGGCGAAGAGAGCTTCTGCCATATCTCAGGAATCGATTACAAGTGGCTGAATTCATTTATCAAATGATTAAGGCGCGTAAAGCGCATGGGGACAAGGTCATCCTGGATGACGTTACTTTGGCTTTTTTGCCAGGAGCCAAGATTGGTGTCGTTGGACCAAACGGCGCTGGTAAGTCAACGGTCTTGAAGATAATGGCGGGACTTGAAAACCCTTCTAATGGCGAGGCGAGACTGGCCGAGGGCTACACAGTTGGAATCTTGCTGCAAGAGCCGCCACTAGATGAGACCAAAACCGTTTTGGGCAACGTGGAAGAGGCGGTTAGCGAACTAAAGGGAAAGATTGATCGTTTCAACGAGATCAGTGCGGCGCTCGCAGACCCAGCAGCCGATTACGACTCCCTGCTAGCCGAGATGGGAACGCTGCAAGAGGCGATTGATGCAGCAGATGGGTGGAATCTAGATAATCTGCTCGAGCAGGCCATGGATGCTTTGCGCTGTCCGCCCTCTGATACTCCTGTGAATGTTTTGTCTGGTGGAGAGCGAAGAAGAGTTGCACTTTGCAAATTGCTTCTGCAGAAGCCAGACCTACTGCTCCTAGATGAGCCGACAAACCACCTAGATGCCGAGAGTGTGCTGTGGCTTGAGCAACACCTGGCTAAGTATCCAGGTGCCGTGCTTGCCGTAACTCACGATCGCTACTTCCTAGACAACGTTGCTGGTTGGATTTTGGAGCTCGATCGAGGTCGCGCCTATCCGTATGAGGGTAACTACTCGACCTATCTCGAGAAGAAGGCTGAGCGACTTGAGGTGCAGGGCAAGAAGGACGCCAAGCTGCAAAAGCGCTTGAAGGATGAACTGGAATGGGTTCGCTCAAGCCCGAAGGCAAAGCAGACCAAGTCCAAGGCTCGTCTTGCGAGGTATGAAGAAATGGCTGCAGAGGCTGAGAAGACCCGCAAGCTTGATTTTGAAGAGATTCAAATTCCACCCGGGCCTCGCCTTGGTGACGTGGTGATTGAAGCTAAGAAAATCAGCAAGGGCTTTGAGGGCAGAGCTCTATTCACTGACCTTTCCTTCAACCTTCCAAGAAACGGAATCGTAGGAATCATCGGACCAAACGGTGTCGGAAAGTCCACCCTGTTTAAGTGCATTACCGGATTTGAAAAGCTGGATGGGGGAGATCTCAAGATAGGTGAAACCGTCAAGATTTCCTATGTTGATCAAAACCGTGCCGGGATTGATCCGCAGAAGACGCTCTGGGAAGTTGTGTCGGATGGACTTGACCACATCCAAGTAGGTCAAGTGGAAATGCCATCACGTGCATATGTAGCAGCCTTTGGTTTCAAGGGAGCCGATCAGCAGAAGAAGGCAGGAGTTCTCTCCGGTGGTGAGAGAAACAGATTGAACCTAGCTCTCACATTGAAGCAGGGAGGAAACCTGCTCTTGCTCGATGAGCCAACTAACGACCTTGATGTTGAGACGCTTGCTTCACTAGAAAACGCATTACTTGAGTTCCCAGGCTGCGCTGTTGTGATTACCCACGATCGTTGGTTCTTGGACCGCGTTGCCACTCACATCCTTGCTTACGAAGGAGACGATGAAACTCCTGATCGCTGGTATTGGTTTGAGGGTAACTTCCAGGCTTACGAAGAGAACAAGATCGAAAGACTTGGCCCAGAGGCGGCTAAGCCACATCGCTCTGCCTATCGCCGCCTAACTCGCGACTAACGAAACTCGGGAACCCTAACCATGCCCTCCTGGGCAACCGAAGCTAGTAGTTTTCCGTCGCGCGCATAAATTGAACCAAATGCTAATCCTCTGCCGGATTGTGCGGTCGGGGAGTGCTGAACGTAAAGCATCCAGTCATTTACGTTTGGCTCAGCATGGAACCACAGAGCGTGATCCAAACTTGCTGTGTTTAATCCCGGATGTGCCCAGCTCAAATTATGTTTTTTCAAAATCGATTCCAGAATTGTGTAGTCAGATGCATAAGCAAGAGCGGCCGTTTGGGTTGCAATGTCAGTTGGTAGCGGACTGATTGCCTTGAACCAAATCATTTGCTCGGCAACCCGATCTTTCGCAGGTCGAAGATAAACAGGTTCGGTGACGTGTCTAAGGTCAAACGGTCTTGCCTTTGACCAGTAGTTGGTTGCGGGGTGGTCAATCTTGGATAGCAAATCACTGGCCGATGGCAGTGAGAGCGGATCGGGCAAGTTTGCAGGCATTGATTCTTGATGCTCAACTCCTGCTGAAGGTTGCTGAAAAGAACAGCTGAGAACAAAGATTGGCTTGCCATCCTGCAGGGCCTTCACTCTTCTTGCGCTGAAGCTTTTTCCGTCTCGTAGGTTTTCAACCTCAAAGGCAATCTCCTTGCCAATGTCTCCTGCTCGCAAAAAGTAGCTGTGCAGTGAGTGGACGGGTCGGTCTGGGTCAACGCTTTTCATTGCCGCAATCAGAGATTGCGCTAGTACCTGCCCGCCAAAGACTCTTCCCTGGGGCATCCATTGGGTGCGGCCTAGGTAGTTCCCGTCTGGGAGCTGCTTGAGATCGAGAACATCCACCAAATCCGCAATGGGATCTGCTGGGATAATGGGTTCGAGCATGAGACCGCCTCTTCGACCACTAGTTTAGTTTTCTAATGCAAACACTTCGATTCCCAGACCCCAAAGATGTTGCCGATCTGCAGTCTTTTCTGCTTAGAGCCAAGCGGCTAGACGACGATGGGGTAGTCAAGTTTCGTGCGTTTGGCGACATCTTGGCTTGCTACGTTTCACCAATTTATTCAGGCTCTTTGCTCGCGGATGGACCAACCGTGCTGGGTTTGAGAACAATTCGACTGGCATCACAAAGCGAGCTGGATTCTTCGTATTCAATTTCCGAGGTGTTGGAGGCAATCGATCAGGATTCATCAGACTTGAAACTGCCAAAGGAAACCGCGAGGGCGGCCTGGACTGGTGTTACTCCGCCCCGTCAAGGTTGGGAAGAATTTGGCACAGTTTCGCAAGAGCAGATAACTAAGTGGGCGAAGGATGGAATTGATGAGGTTGCCAGAACTTTGCCAGCGAGCGTGGGTAGCGCAATAGCAGCTCGTGTTCGCTTGGGTATTTGGGGGAAAACCGTAAGCCTTGAGTTCAACCTGCCAGGAGGAAGTGCATTCGCAATGGCCGGACTTGGGTTCATGCAAAAGGATGAGGAAATCAGAGTCTTTCGAACCAACGGTTGGGTGAGATTAACTTCTAGCTATGGACACGTGATGGCCAAGCAAAGTTTCAAGGTTGCTTAGTTTTCAAAGGTGTTGAGCATCGCGTGAGCAGCTCTCTGCAAATAATCCCAAAGCTCCGCATCATCTGCGACTGATAATTCGAGCGAATCAACCGCAGCTCGCATGTGTTTGAGCCAAGCATCCCTAGCATTTGGGCCAATCGGGAACTGGGCATGGCGCATCCGAAGGCGTGGATGGCCACGTTCTATTTGGTAAGTATTAGGTCCACCCCAGTATTGCTCTAAGAACATTCGTAATCTGCGTTCTGCGCCTGTTAGGTCATCCGGCGGATACATCGGAGACAGAAGTGGATCCTGACTAACCCCGCGATAGAACTCGGAAGCTAGCTTTTGAAAAGTCTGCTCGCCGCCAACTCGGTCAAAAAAGGTCTGCACTTACTTTGTCTTGCGCCTACCGCGCTTATTCTCTTGAGAGAAGTTTCCAACTTTGAGGATTTCTCCGTTGCGAATAAACCACAGCACACTATCTTCATCTCGAACTTCTGTGACTCGAAGACCTACTCGCTCGACCACTCCGGTCACCCCATCTAGTTGGACTCGATCTCCAACGCCGTATTGGTCTTCGAAAACTATGAATAAACCGCTAATCAGATCTTTAACCAGCGTTTGGGCACCAAATCCAATGGCAGCGCCAACCACTGTCGATACCGCGATAAGGGCACCGACGTTTACACCTAGCTCGCTCAGCACCATCACAATCGCGGTAATTGTGATTACCCACGTTGCGAAGTTGTCCAAAACGCTCGCAATTGTCTTGGTCCTTGCAGCCAACCGCTGCTCTGCCATGACAACATCCAAGTCAGCACGTTGAACCTTACTGACGCCGCCAACAACTGTTCTGACGGCTCGGCGGGTAGCGGCAGAGAGTATGACCTTGGCAATGACAGCAACAATCACGACCACCAAAATGTTTAGTGGTATCGACCATTGCTCCAAGATTGCGTTTAGCTCCATCAGGCATCCACTCGTTGTGCTGTTAAGCCGCGCTCGAGTCCAGCCAAGTTTTCAACCAGGATTCTTCGCAGAGCCGGCTTGTCTTTGATTTCAGGCTTCTCAATCAGCTCGCGAGTAAGTTTCGCAAGCTCCTCATTCGCCAGCTGAATGGGGTAGAGGTTAGTAAGAAGATATGCAGCTATGTGATAGGTGCGGGAATTCCAAATGTTTAGAGCAACCTCGTGGTACTTCTTTGCGTATTCACCAAGAAGTGAAAGATTGTTTACTCTTCCAAATGCCAACGATGCGCTGTTGACCAAGGTGTTGCTGTATTCCTCGGTTTCAGTCAGCACCTTCCAAGCTTTAGCCTTGGCATCGGCAGTTGGAATAGCTGCGCGGCAAGCAGCGGCAAACTTCTGGCCATTTGCCGTGTTGTCTCGCTCCAGCTCTGAGGCAATTTGCTTTTCATCGGCTCTTCCGCCGATAACCAAACCGGTTAGCAGTTCCCAGCGAAGATCTTGATCCACGACCAGGCCTGCAATCGACCTTTTGCCATCCAGCACTTCCTGCAGCCAAGTCAGCTGCTCGGGTGTGCGAGCGAACTGCGGAACAAACTTGGCAAACTGCAATTGGTTGTCGCTACCAGGCTTAGCGCTTTCGGTAAGGGCAATCAGACCACTAGCAATCTTGGTCAGAGCATGCTCTCGGTTTTCGGGTTTGACGTAGAGCATTCCTGTTGTCACCAGCTGTCGCAGCAAGGTGGTGACGGTAGTGGATTCAGTTTCAAACGCAATGTGATCCAAAACGAGCTGAACAAACTCGCTAGCAGGTGCCTCGCCATCACGAGTGGCATCCCAGGCTGCCGTCCAAACCAGGGTGCGGGCCAAGGAATCTTCGATGCCCGAGAGGTTCTGCAGGGCCACCTTACGCGATGAGTCGTCCAAGCGGATCTTGGCATAGGCAAGATCTTGGTCGTTTAGAAGAACTAGATCTGGCAGCGGTTTTCCAATCAGCTGGTCAACACTTGTCGCGGCGCCATCAACGTCCAGCTCGATTTGCTCAACGCGCTTTAGTTTTCCGCCCGCGAGATTGAAAAAGCCAATTCCCATTCGGTGAGGGCGAAGGTAGTTGTGTCCTTCCTGTGGAGTTTGTTCAATCACGAAGGAAGAGATGGCTCCATCCTTTGATTGGATTTTTGGCTTGAGGGTATTAACGCCAGCTGTTTCCAGCCAGAGCTTCGACCAATTAGATAGATCTCTGCCACTTTCTTTTTCGAGCTCAACTAGCAGATCCTTGAGCTCAGTGTTTTGCCACTGGTGCTTTTTGAAATAGCTGGCAACGCCACGGAAGAAAGCGTCTCGCCCAACCCATGCAACCAGTTGCTTGAGAACCGAGGCTCCCTTGGCATAGGTAATTCCATCGAAGTTGACCTGGACATCCTCAAGGTCATTGATGGTGGCAACAATTGGGTGAGTGGATGGCAGTTGGTCTTGGCGATAGGCCCAATTCTTCTCCAGCGCTGCAAAGGTCGTCCAGGCTTCTTTCCATTCGCTGGTTTCGGCTGTAGCGAGAGTAGAGACATACTCGGCAAATGATTCGTTGAGCCAAAGGTCATTCCACCAGCGCATCGTGACCAGATCGCCAAACCACATGTGGGCGAGCTCGTGCAGAATCGTTACAACTCTTCGCTCTCTTGTTGCGTCAGTTACAGCTGAGCGGAAGACGTAGTTTTCGGTGAATGTAACGGCTCCAGCATTTTCCATTGCTCCGGCATTGAAATCAGGAACCCACAGCTGGTCATACTTCTCAAACGGGTATGGATAGTCAAAGAGTTTTTCGAAGAACTCAAAACCAGCCTTTGTCTTATCAAAGATGTAGTCCGCATCCATGAATTCAGCTAGGGAGTTTCGGCAGAAGACTCCCAATGGAATCTTTCGACCATCGGAAGAGGTGAGCTCATCGGTCCAAACTTTGTAGGGGCCTGCAATCAATGCTGTTATGTAGCTTGAAATTCGAGGGGTTGGAGCAAACTTCCAAAGAGACTTTCCCGAGCCCACGGACTCGGGTGCTGGGGTAGTGGAGTTTGAAATTACCTGCCAGTTTGAGCTGGCGGTGATGTGAAACTCAAATGTGGCCTTCAGATCAGGCTGCTCGAAAACCGCGAACATTCTGCGAGAGTCTGGCACCTCGAACTGTGTATAGAGGTATACCTCTCCATCAACTGGATCGACGAAGCGGTGAAGGCCCTCACCAGAGTTGGAGTATTTGCCTCTGGCCTGAGCAACCAGCAGATTGTCTGCCTGCAGGCTTGGAAGTTCAATTCGAATGTTGTCGGAGTGCGTCTTGGGATCTAACGCTTGCCCATTGAGCGTGATCGCCTGGACTGAGTCAGTAATTGCATCAATAAAAGTGCTATGTCCCGCCTTAGCGCTGAAGCGAACAGTTGTCTTTGAGCCAAAGGTCTTTTCATCATCAGTTAGATCGAGCTCGACTAGGTAGCTATCAACCTTGATTGCCGCCGCTCTTTCTT
>JBMSYD010000048.1:0-7280 GCA_049426345.1 Aquiluna sp. | reverse complement strand
GCAAATAGCCAACCAGGGCCTGAACAAAATCAATTGCATCTTCCTCGTCAGAGGCAAGGTAGTGAGCGACACCTGATGTTTCGTTGTGAGCTCGTGCTCCACCCAACTCTTCCATTCCAACGTCTTCGCCTGTCACGGTCTTGATGACATCTGGTCCCGTTACAAACATGTTTGAGGTTTTATCGACCATGATCACAAAGTCGGTAAGAGCAGGGGAGTAAACAGCTCCACCAGCAGCTGGACCCATGATGATTGAAATCTGTGGAATGACGCCTGAGGCGTGAGTATTTAGACGAAAGATCTCTCCATACTTTCCAAGCGCGATGACGCCTTCTTGAATTCGTGCACCACCAGAATCCAGGATGCCGATAAGTGGAACACCATTCTTTATTGCATGTTCCATAATCTTGATGATTTTGTTTCCCGCAGCTTCACCAAGTGAACCACCAAAGATTGTGAAGTCCTGAGAGTAGACCGCTACCTGGCGACCGTGAATGGTGCCAAATCCCGTGACAACCGAGTCGCCATATGGTCTTTTGGCATCCATACCGAATGCATTTGCTCGGTGACGAACAAATTCATCAACCTCCACAAAAGAACCAGGATCAAGCAGCATCGCAATTCGTTCGCGAGCAGTTTTCTTACCCTTGGCGTGCTGTTTTTCAATCGCGGCTTCACCAGCCGCGTGAACTGCTTCGTGGTAGCGGTGTTTGAGATCCTCAAGCTTGCCGGCGGTGGTGCTCAAATCTGGTTTATCGCTCATGGTCTCCTCACTAGCTCTCCTACTTTATTGCTCGATTAAGGGGTTAAATTGCACGGTTGCCACAAAGAGAATCAAAATTCGTTGCGGAAAGCTACAAGTAGCGGCGCTGGAATAGGGTTTTCCTATGGAACTGCCAAAATCCAAAGCTGTTGTCTCAGACCTGCGTTTTGTGCAGTCAGTGGATTCAACCAATCAGCAGCTAATTCGCGAGCATCAAGAGCTGCCGGACTTTTCAGTCTTGGTCGCAGCCTCTCAAACAGCGGGTCAGGGCAGGTCTGGCAGAAGCTGGGTATCGGAACCGGGTGCCTCTATATCTCTGTCTGCTTTGTTGAGGCCCAATTTTCCGCAGCGTTCCTCGCTTGTTACTTTTCTAATGGCAGCCAGTGCGCACCAAGGCTTAGCAAAGCTAATCGATTCAGATCAGTTTTCAATCAAGTGGCCAAATGATTTGCTGGTGGGTGAGCGAAAGCTGGCAGGCATTTTGGCTGGCGCGAACCCTGATGGAAGTGTGGTGGTCGGGATCGGGATAAATCTGTCTACTCAGTCCACTCCTGACAACGCAATCGCACTGGATGAGCTGGCAACCGCAGATTTTGACAGCGTCTTAGCTTCCACACTTTCAAGTCTCAAGGAGAACTGGAGCAGATTCCAATCTGATGAGCCGGTTGATTGGCTCTTGCAATACATTCGCGAAAACTGTTCAACCTTGGGCATGAAAGTTCGCGCTGAACTGGTAACCGGCGAGGAGATTATTGGTAAAGCGGTTGATATTCAAGACGATGGGCAACTAGTAATCTGGGCGGATAGAGAGCATGTCTTGGCAGCCGCCGATGTTTGGCATTTGCGTAAGTAGGGGAAATCCATGGTGAGAATTGGAGTGATTGGCGGTGGTCAACTCGCTCGCATGATGCAACCTGCAGCAATTGCACTGGGTTTGAACGTGCAGGTCTTGGCAGAGACCGAAAACTCATCTGCCCATCAAGCAGTCACAATGGTTGGTGATTACACCAATCTTGAAACACTGAAGGGCTTTGCCAAGACTGTCGACGTCATAACATTCGACCATGAGCACGTTCCAGTTGCACACCTCAAGCAATTAGAAGAATCTGGCGTTTTGGTTCGCCCGGGAAGCGCTGCGCTTATTCACGCTCAGGATAAGTTGACTATGCGTCAGGCAATGGAGCGGCTAAACCTTCCGCAACCTAGTTGGCAGGCGATCAAGTCAAAGAAAGACTTGGCTGATTTTCTCGAGCACCACAAAGAAGCTGTAGTCAAAACGCCAATCGGCGGTTATGACGGCAAGGGAGTTCGAGTAATTTCAGCGGTTGAGCAGGTCTCAGACTGGCTTGAAAACATAGATCAGTTTGGCGGCAGCCTATTGGCTGAGCAGAAAGTTAACTTCACCCGCGAACTTTCCCAGTTGAGTGCTAGAAACCCTTCGGGGGATTTCACCACCTGGCCACTAGTTCAAACAATTCAGAAAAACGGTGTTTGTTCAGAAGTTATTGCCCCCGCCCCAGGTTCAATTAAGCAAGAGGACGCCACCAAGATTGCGCGAACCATCGCTGAAGGTTTGGGCGTTACTGGAGTTTTAGCTGTCGAGATGTTTGAAGATGAATCGGGTAATTACCTGATCAATGAACTTGCCATGCGACCTCATAACTCAGGACACTTTTCGATTGAAGGATCGATTACCTCACAATTCGAGCAGCACTTGCGTGCCGTTGCTGATTTCCCACTTGGCTCAACTGCAATGAAAAGTGAGCATGCGGTAATGGTTAACCTGCTCGGCGTTAGTGACACAAATGGTTTTATCGAGCACTACTCGAAGGTGATGGCCAATCACCCAAGGGTCAAATTTCACTCATACGAGAAGGCGCCAAGGCAGGGTAGAAAAATGGGCCACCTCACCGCAATCGGATCCGACTGGAAACAGCTTGTCGAAGAAGCTTCAAAAGCTCGCGATGAGCTTTATCGAGGGGGTGTCTAGACTTAGCTCATGGCAAGCGTTGCGATCGTGATGGGTTCTGACTCTGACTGGAAAGTCATGCAGCAGGCTCAGCAAGTATTGACCGAGTTTGGGGTCGAATCTGATGTGGAAGTTTTGAGCGCTCATCGCACACCCGAAAAAATGATCAGCTGGGGAAAAGAAGCAGCTGCAAAAGGCATCAAGATCATTATTGCTGGAGCTGGTGGCGCTGCTCATCTGCCTGGAATGCTCGCATCAGTTAGCTCGCTTCCTGTGATTGGAGTGCCAGTCTCCCTAAACAATCTTGATGGAATGGACTCCCTTCTTTCAATTGTTCAGATGCCAGCCGGTGTTCCGGTTGCAACCGTTTCAATTGATGGAGCTAAGAATGCTGGACTGCTTGCGCTAAAGATTTTGGGAATCTCTGATTCATCAATCCAGAAAAAACTCGACAATTACCGAGCAGACCTTCAGAAACTTGTAGAAGAAAAAAATCAAAATCTCAAATCAAGCCTCTAACGAGCGCTAAATCTCCAAAATCGCCCATCTCATCAGGGTTTTTTAAGAATCTCAACTTAGGGTTGAAGGTAGCTGGAGGTGAGCCATGCCGAAATTTCGTACTTTTTTGACGGCGGCAGCCACCCTTACCCTGCTCACCGGCTGTTCTGTCTTTTACCCGAACTGGGGAGCCGAAGGTCTGCCAGAAGAAGAGGTCACCTCCGAATCTCCAACTCCGGAGGAGACGCCAACCGAAACCCAGTCAGCGGAACCAACTGAGACACCCACTGAGACAGCTAAGCCGAAGATCCAGGTTGGCGTTGAAATCCTCATGGCAGTTGTTGAGCCAGAAATTGGTGTTTTGACTGTTGTCGCACAAGTTCCTCGCGTTAGCGAATCTGATGGCAAGTGCACGGTTCGCTTCTTGGGTGGAAGCGTTGAAAAAAGTTTGCAGGTTGCGGCTGAGCCTTCCTCTGATTACACCCAGTGCTTTCCAATTGAAATCCCACTAGCTGATCTGCCCAGTGGTAATGGGGTGGTGACAGTAAGTTACGAGTCCGAGCTCCACATCGGAGAATCTGCTGCGACATCGGTGGTTATTCCCTGATGAAAAAGATTCTTAGCACTTTGGTGTCAGGTGCGCTCATAGCTTCAGGATTGGTTCTGCTCCCGCAACCTGCGCAAGCCGCTCCTCCTGGCAGTGCATTTGATCCCGGTTTGATAATCAGCGACAGCGTCTTCTTCGATTTCGGGACGATGACCGTTGAGGAGATTCAACGCTTTTTAGACTCAAGAGTTTCCGATTGCAGGGCAACCGACCCGGCGATTGACTGTTTGAAGAACGCCAAGTTCGAGATTCCAGAAACTCCAGCTACCGGACCCACTGAGGTGGGGCCATGCTCAGCGATTCCGGCAAACCCGCAGGCTTCAGCCGCGCAAGTTATTCATGCGATTGCAACTGCCTGTGGCATTAACCCCAGAGTTTTGATTGTCACACTTCAAAAAGAGCAGGGACTCGTTACCTCAACCAAGCCAACTGATTACATGTATCGCGCGGCAATGGGCTTTGGCTGCCCGGACTCAGATCCAGCCATTTGCGGAAAGGTCTATGTTGGTCTTTTCAATCAGATGTACAGGGCTGCTAAGCAGTTCCGCTGGTATGGAAACCCAGAGGGATCCTTCACCTACTGGAAGCCTGGTCGAGTTATCAGCATGCGTTTTAATCCAAGAGCATCTTGCGGAAGCAAGAGCTTTTTGCTGAAAAACCAAGCTACTGCGAACCTCTACTACTACACCCCTTATACGCCGAATGACGCTGCACTGCGCAATCTATATGGAACCGGCGACAGCTGCTCGGCCTATGGAAACAGAAACTTCTGGCGGTTCTTCCACGACTGGTTCGGATCTCCAATCGGCGGAGGCTATCTGTTGAAGTCAGAGACTTCCGGGAACTATTTGATTGTCAATAACCAGCGCTATCTAGTGACTGACCCGAAACTGCTGGCATCGCTCGATCCATTGGGCCCACTGGGCGAGATTTCACAGGCCTATCTGGATAGCTTCCAAGAGGCCGGAACGATGGGACACATGGTGGTCGATTCGGCTTCCAATACTCGCTTTGTCCTAGCTGGTTCGAAGAAGTACGAGGTTACAGAGTGCTCGATAGCTGCCGAATATGGTCTTGATTGCAATGCTGCAATTTCTCTATTGCCCCTGCAGCTCGATAATTTTCCATCTGGCGGCCAGCTCAGCCGACTAACCGCTGTCGGTGGAGCGCAGTACTGGGTGGAGGACGGCAAGTACCGACTGGTAGTTGACCCACTGGCCTTGAACACCGTAGGTGGTCAAGCAGAGCGTCAAATAGATCTAAACGTCGAACAGGTGTCCACTCTCACTCCTGGAGCGCCCCTTGCCTCAGAGCTAGCCACCTTTGCGTTGGCAGGCTCGAAGGATGTACTGGTCGCTAGTGGTGGTAAGACTTACAGATTCGTTTCCTCCCTTGCTAGCGCAACAAACCTGCAGCGCTGGTTCACTGCAACTGGTGCAACAGTTGAGGCTGCCGTTATTGCACCAAGTCTTCACCCAGAATTGATTAGAGGTTTTGTTGCCTCCTCATCCGGCAGCGCCTTCGTCATTACGCCAGATGGCAAACTCCCAATCAAGGATCCGGCTAACTGGACCAGTTCGTTTGTGGTGGTGCCAGACAGTCTTCTGAATGCAATTCCAACTGTCCAAGGTGAGCTTTCAACTCCAGTAATGGTTTCATCACCAGGAAACAAACTCAGCTACTTCATAAACGGCAATGCTCGCCGGTCATCCACCTCAACTGATATGACTAATCGCTTCCTTTCGGTTTTGAAACAGGACAAAGTCGTCATGATTCCGCAGGCGGCAATCAATAGTTTGCTCAATGCAGGCATTGCAATCGCTCCTGGCTCGATTGTGAAGCAGGGGACTAGCCACTTCTTGGCTGACGGAATTGGCAATCTGGTTCGACTCGAATCCCTCTCGCACGCTCAAAGCGTTTCGAGCTCTAAGGTCTTCACATTCCGGTCGACAGATTTGGCAAGCTTCCAGATCCGTCCAAGACTGAATTCCTTGAAGGTCCAGTGCGCTGGGGGAGAGTACTTGCTAGACAAGGGAACCCTGCATCGAATATCCAGTTCCGCCATTGCAGAATTCCCAGGCACTGCTTATCCACTAGAGACCAGCACCTGCAGTGCCCTCAACCTCTTGGATCGTGAGGTTGGACCATTCATCCGAGATAACCGAGGCCTTTTGTTCTACATCGAAGATGGCAAAAAGCGCAGAGTCTCCAATTGGGCTCACCTTGCCAAACTTCGTGGCGAAGGACCTGGCCACATCGAAACCTCCGCGTATTTCGCCAGCAAGATTCCTACCGGTGCAACGGCTCCGCAGTCTGTGACATTGCCAACAGGTGGAACGGTTCCAAGCGGCGAGTTTGGTGACTTGGTATTTGGTGGCGTGGTACCAACACCGGCGCCAACCCCGAGCCCAACTCAGACTGCTACACCAACTCCAACTCCAACCCAAACTGCTACGCCAACCCCGTCTCCAACTCAGAGCGCTAACCCGGCCACCTATCGAGTTGTCTCGGGTGACACGCTTTCCGGGATAGCTAGAAGATTTGGTGTGAGCGTGAGCAGTATCCAGCAGCTAAACAACATGGGAAGCTCAACCACCATACGAGTTGGTCAGGTTTTGCAGATTCCTTCAAGTACTTCCGCTACACCTTCACCTACCCCTACTCCAACTCAAAGTCCAACGCCAACCCCGAGTCCCTCGCCCACGCCTTCTCCAACACCCACTTCCAGCACCTACACCGTGAAGTCCGGGGATACTCTGCTGAGGATCGCATCTTCATTTGGTGTGAGCGTAAGCAGCATTCAGCAGCTAAACAACATGGGAAGCTCGACCACCATTCGAGTGGGCCAAGTCTTGAGGATTCCAAGTGCCGGTAGCACTGCAACACCGAGTCCAACACCAACCCAGCGCACCTACACCGTTAAGTCCGGTGACACTTTGATTGGCATCGCCCGAAGATTCAGCGTCACGGTCTCAGCGCTATCGAGTTTGAATGGGATTACGAATGCCAACAGCATTCGGGTTGGTCAGGTTCTAAAGATTCCAGGCTGATTCAATAATCTCTCTCAGCCCGTTTTTTGCCTTGATTCCAAGAACCTTTTCCATGCGCTCAACATTCGCAACCAGTCTTGGTGGATCGCCGGCCCGGCGCTCGCTGATTTCATAAGTGAAGTTGATTCCACTAACGCTCTTCAGTTCGTCCAACACCTCAATCACAGAGGCACCTTTGCCGGTGCCAATGTTGAAGACATCGAAAGGCCTTGACTCCTGGCTCAGGTAATCAACAGCTGCTAGGTGAGCTACAGCTAGATCAGTGACGTGAACGTAGTCCCTAATGCAACTTCCGTCTGGGGTTAGGTAGTCGTTTCCAAAAACAACCGGAGATTTGCCCGCTCGCAATTGCCCGATGGCAATCGGAATTAGGTTGAGTGCTGCTGTATCCCC
>JBMSYD010000047.1:0-7839 GCA_049426345.1 Aquiluna sp. | reverse complement strand
CAGATCAGAACTACTACCAAGACATGCTGGCGCCTAAGTCCCTGGCGAAGCACAAATGCGTTTTGGGCCCCAATAGCAACAATCAAAGACAATCCAGTCACAAAACCTGCCGGCAGCGCTAACAATTCAATCTCCTTCTCCCGCTAGTCTTTGAAGATGCTACTTGCAATAAACAAAGTCCAGCTCTTGGCTGGCGAGATAGAGCTAACTCGAGTTCCAACTGGTCAAGGAATTGATTTTCTGGTCTGGCCAATCATGATCGCGGCCTTTTTCTACATTGTTTATGTGACAACCAGGAAAAAGCCCTCTGACAAGGGGAATAAGGAAAGCAAAAACTAGTTTTCCTTGGCATGGCAATAAAAATCGGATCAGCGGCTCCCGCATTCAAACTCAAAAACCAAGATGAGAAGCCAGTCTCTCTGGCGGACTATAAAGGCAAAAAAGTCATAGTCTATTTCTACCCTGCAGCCTCCACCCCCGGTTGCACCACACAGGCCTGCGATTTTCGGGACAACATCAACTCACTCAAGTCCGCCGGATACGTGGTTCTTGGAATCTCCCCGGATGAGCCAGAAAAACTAAAGAAGTTCAAGGACAAGGAAAAACTAAACTTTGAGCTTCTTAGCGACCCTGACAACAAGATTCAGCTGAAGTATGGCGCCTATGGTGAGAAGAGCATGTACGGCAAGACCTACATGGGCACCATTCGTTCAACTTTTGTCGTGGATAAGGCTGGCAAGCTTGAGCATGCCTTCCACAATGTCAAGGCAAAGGGTCACATTGAATTCCTGCGCAAGCAGCTCGGTCTCTAGCCCCGAAGCGGTAACAGAACTCCAATTGCAATAAAGACCGAGCCGAAAACTCGGTTGAAGTTCTTGCCCACCTTTTTGAGCCAAGGCTGAATTTTGTCAGCCAAAGCAGCAACCACGAGCTCATAAAAGAATTCAATAACTACAAAGGTGACCGCCATAATCAGAAATTGAATAAACAGAGACCTCGCCGGATCGATGAACTGTGGCAAAAAAGCAACGAAAAATAGGATGCCCTTGGGGTTACTGATTGCCGACAAAAGGCCAGCTTGAAAAAGCTTTGCGCCCGAAGAAGACTTAGGTTCCGATCTAGATTCAGCCATCGATGGCGAGCGCCAGACCTGAATACCAAGAAAGATTAGGTAAGCCCCGCCCACCCACTTCAAGACAATCAATAGACCGACATTCGCGGCAAGAAGCGCCCCGATTCCAAACATAGATAGTCCAATGACTGCGGTGAATCCCAGCGAGCCGCCGAGAATTGTAAAGACTGTTTTTCTAGCTCCGTAAAGTGCCCCGTGCGTGAGTGCCAGGAGGCCATTTGGACCTGGGGTGAGAGAGAGGCCTATCGCTGCCAGCGCATAAATGAACCAGTTTTGAAGATCCATCAATAGCCAAGTTCTGGATCGACTAACCCGGTCAATGGTTTTCCAGCGAGGTACGCTGTCACGTTCTCTCGCAACCTCTGAGCAAACAGTCGAGTCACAATTGGCATTGTGTCAGCAGTGTGCGGAGTAATGATCAAATTTGGAACAAGCCACATTGGATGGTTGTCTGGTAGGGGCTCAGGATAAGTTACATCCACCGCAGCACCCGCAATCACTCCCTGCTTCAAAGCTTCAACTAGATCCTCTTGATTTACAACCTCTCCCCTGGCCACATTTACTAGGTAAGCATCTTTGCGCATCTTGCTAAGGAGGTTGCGATCGAACAAGAACCGAGTTTCGTCAGTCAAGGCACATGCCAGCACTACGAATTTGGCCTGAGCGACTTCAGACTCCAATTGCTGAAAACCAACCACCTTGGAAGTGGGGCTATTTGAAAAAGGCTCTTCCGGCCTTTTTCGAACTATGGTGACAATTGATCTAAACGGTGAGAGTAAATCGACCAATTGCTGAGCAATGCCCCCACCACCGACAATCACTACCTTCTCATCGAAAAGCGAATCAGCGTATTTCTTGCCCCAGCTCTTGGCGCGAATTCGCTCAGGCAGAATCCGCCCGAGAGCCATGCACAGCATCAGCGCATGCTCAGCAACGGGTTCTGAATAAGACCGCTTCGCACTGCTAAACGCAATGTTCTGATTCTTCGCAATGATTTCACTGAAGGCATCGACCCCGGCAAAGGGCAGCTGTACCCAATTCAGTTGAGGATTACCTGCGATGGCCTCTTCCAGCAAATCCGGCCTTGAGTAATCGGTCCATACCAAAGCGTGGACATCGGAATTCAAAGAGACGATATCTGCCCCTGAAAGCTTTATCGCTTCTATGTAAGCATCAAACTGCTTAGGCTCCAGAGCTACTTTGTTATTAGCGGGAGCTGGCTGATTAGGCATAGTGAGATTCTGGCATCTAAATGAAAAGTACGCCCCCCGGGACTCGAACCCGGAACCCGCTGATTAAGAGTCAGCTGCTCTGCCAATTGAGCTAGAGGCGCAACAGGCACAAAGCTTAGCACTGACTAGGCCAGGTGGCCGACTGTCGAGCTGGCACGCTTTGGGCGAATATTCAGGACAAATTAAGGTACGCCGAATAGCATTTAGGGGCGTCAAAGGAGCAGCGATGTCGAACCAACACCCACCACTGTCCCCCGGTGAGATGGCTCCCGCTTTCAAGCTTCCAAACCAAGACGGCAAATTGATGACCAATCAGGAAATCTTTAGCCAGAACACAATTCTTTACTTCTTCCCCTCAGCAGGCACACCTGGCTGCACTAAAGAAGCGGCGGACTTCCAAGATCACCTGCCCGAGTTTTCAAAGTACGGCTACCAAGTAGTTGGGGTGTCCCCCGATTCGGCTAAGCGGCTCAAGAGCTTTGAGGATTCGCATGAGCTGACCTTCACACTCTTGTCGGATTCAGACCTCGTAGCACACCAGGCCTACGGAGCATTCGGGGAGAAGAACATTTTTGGACGAATCTATAAAGGAGTTTTGCGCTCAACCATTGTCGTTGAAGCCGGTGGCAGAGTCCGCGAGGCAATGTACAACGTGAAGGCAACCGGCCATATCCCAAATCTTCTGCGGATTATCGCTAATTAGATTTGTGGAAAAGCTCCCGAATTCCTCCACCGAACAAAGCAACAAAACAGATAACAGCTAGTAGTAATAAAACTGAGCCAATAATTGGCTGTGCAAATTCACCACTAAAACTTGCGGTTGCAACAGCTGCAAAAACAAGCTGCAAAACTAAGCCAGCTGTGTGAGACCACTTCTTTAGTCTCATTAGCGCAATCGCGATGTTGGATGTCCAGAGTCCAGCAGCTGCCAAAATGCCAGAAAGAAATATGGCACTGGCTACATTCAAAAAATCACCGGAAAACAATGCAAAAAGTGACCAAAATGTCAAGCCCCAAATTAGAGCACTTTCCAGAAAAACGATAATTATCGCTATCAGCAGACGCTTAGGTACGCGGTTGAATTGGGTATTGATTTCTTTGCCTCCGTGTGAAAACATTTTGGCGTCAGTAGGACTCTACCTGCAAACAAAGACGTAATCGACCTTAGGAATAACTGAAAACTATGGATATGCGTTGGCTAAATGAAGCCCGTTGCCTCAATGAAGATCCGGAGCTATTTTTCCCTGTTGGAAACACCGGTCCAGCCTTGGAGCAAATCGAGAAGGCTAAGTCAATTTGCCGCCAGTGCACAGTTTCGGCTCAGTGTCTTGAATACGCAATCCGTGAAAACCAGGACACCGGTGTTTGGGGTGGCCTAAGCGAAGATGAGCGCCGTTCTCTCAAGCGTCGTTACGCAAGAGCTCGCCGCGCTGGCTAAATCGGTAGCTCCAAAGAAACTTTTGTTCCGCCCCTAATTGGCGTTGTCCAACTAATTCTGCCCCGAAGTTCTGACTGAACCAAGGTCCTAACGATTTGCGTGCCAAGACCAGTACCAACTTTGCCTTCGGGAAGTCCAACCCCATCATCCACAACCTCTATTTGCAACATTCGATTATTTCTCTGAGCACTAACTGTGACCTCGCCCGATCTTTCAGCTAAGCCGTGCTCTACAGCATTGGCAACTAACTCGGTCAATACTAAAGCTAAGGCGGTTGCTTTTTCGGTGGAGAGTTCACCGAAACTGCCAACCAAGGTTGTTTTCACTGTGGTGTGGTAGCCCGTGGCAATCTCCGGGACCAGTAGCAAAATGCGATTGAAGATTTGATCGAAGGAAACTTCCTGATCAATCCCCTCTGAGAGAACATCATGCACAACCGCAATTGAACTGACTCTGCGCATAGCTTGCGCCAAAGTCTCCTTCACCTCCTCTGAATTGCTCTGCCGGGATTGAATACGAAGAAGGGAGGCTACCGTCTGAAGGTTGTTTTTTACTCTGTGATGAATCTCGCGAATCGTGAGGTCTTTAGTGAGCAGCTCTCGCTCTCGCACTCTTAGTTCTGTTACATCTCTGCATAAAACTGCCGCACCCACGCGTTCAGTGTGATCAAGAATTGGAATTGAACGGGCAGCGATTGTAATTTCAGGAAACTCGATGTCTGTTCGCCAGGCGCCTTTCCCGGTTAGAACCAATGGCAGACCCTCATCGACAGAGGATTCTCTTTCTGAAATGGAATTCACAACCTCAGCAAGTAATCTGCCCTCCAGCTCGCCATCCATTCCAGCGCGATTGAACATGGAAAGGGCGTTGGGAGAAGCAAACAAAACGCGACCAGACTTATCAAGACGAATCAATCCATCTGTCACACGCGGCGCACCTCGCTTCGATGCGGTTCCGGCCTCGCGAATTGGAAATTCACCCTGGCTGACCATCGCGAGAAGCTGCTCAGCAGTTGCAACAAAGTTCAATTGCAGCTTGTTTGGATAGCGGGACTCCCCCAAGTTGGTGTGGCGAGTGATTATGGCTATTGGCGCCGAGCCTTTGTCTCCTCCGGGCGCAAACACTGGATAAGCGGAGATACGAGTGGCATTTCCGCTGAACTCAGACAAAGTAGGTGCGACTACTGGCTTGCCAGTCTCCCAAGCTTCAGAAATTACCTTCTGCCAATCAGTTCTGGCAACGCTGCCGGTGATGTCCCGATAAAACAGAGTTGCAGCGGTTGATGGCCTGGCGTGGGCATAAACATGGAGCTTGGTTCGCTTTGGAACCCACAACACCAGATCAGAAAATGCCGCATCGGCAATTAGCTGCCAATCAGCCATCAAGGTTCTAATCCATTGCTGGTTTAGCTGGTTTGTTTCCTCCACCTGGGCGAGTTTACTCTCCCACCGCAACCACTATCTCTTGTGCAAGTTTCCTAATGCCTTGCTGTGCCTTCGAGGATCTACCCTGCAGTTGCAGTGGCTTTGTGCTTTGAAGCAGGATGTCAAAACCCTCGTCTTCCGCTATCTCTCCAACCAAAGTGAGCCCGGCAGCCCGCGAGAGAATACTGCGCAATTGAGACTGCGGATTTCTGCCTAGCACCGAACTGCGGACCCTGTTGGCAATTGGCCAAACCGGCTTACCAACCTCCCGCAAATCAAACAAAAAGCGGTTAATGCCAACTGGATCAGCCAGAAAGCTAGCCAAGGCTAAATCCGCGTTAGTCAGCAGGTATTGGGTTGCCTGGTTTCTATCTCGGCCCGAATCAGCAGAGATTAGACCAGCTTCGAGATGCGTTGCGACGTCCCAAATAAGAAAATCAAACTGGCCCGACAGATGTGAAATGAGTCCCTGCAAGGTCGGAGCATCCACTTCAGCCCAGCGGGCAGGAGAGGGAAGTCCGGTGATTAGCCATATGGAATGGTTAGAAAACTCAATCTTCTTTCCCAGTCTTTCAAATTCAAGATCTGTAAATCTTCCCTGCCTAATCAGTCGCAAGCAGCCAGCTAAACCTCCACCCGCTTCGGTGACTCCCATAAGCGCTGCCAAGGATGGGTGGTAGGTATCAGCATCAATCAAACACACTTGCCAGCCAGAGGCAGCCAGTTCAAAACTCAGATTGACTGCAAGACTCGACTTCCCCGATCCGACAGAGCCCCAGCTCACAATATTCTTTGTTTTTTGAATAGGACTCGGCGTTGCCAACTTGTTCCAAATATCAAGATTTGTCATTTTGCTGGCAACACAAATACTTCGAAATCAGCAGCCAAAGCAGTAATCAGCAGCATTGCCTGCTCTTTACTCAGCAGAATCTCTATTTCGGGAACATCTTCAGCAAAGAGTCCCTCTCCGACTTCCACCGATGCCACCTCAGCTCGGGCAACTAACTGCTCGGGCTGGAATATTCCTTCAACCTCAACGACCTGCCAAACTGAGACAAAGCTTCCAAGGGCAACGGCAGCGGATGGCTTGATTGACGGAATCAGACGGATGGCTGTTTGGTTCTCTGCCAACTCCCGACCAAGGCGACTGACTGGAATTAATTCACCCTGCGGAACAGCCGATGTCAAAGCGGTCCCTGCTGGAATCTCCCTCGCATAGAGCGACGCGAGAGATCCCAGATCTAGCTCCGCAGCCTCTAAGTCTGCGCTTTGAATACTCTGACCGGGAACAAGATCGCGTTTTGCAACTAGGTATGTGGGCAGAGGCTTATTCAAAGAGAACACCACGATTCCAACGCTGGCGATTGCCAAAAACAGGAGCCCTATGCTCCAAGGGCTCACGCGTCTTCTGAGTCGAATGCTCATGCTGAATCTCCTTGCGAAAACAGTTCGCTTTGCGCAAATAGCAACTTCACTAATGGAACCCATATGACCCCCTGCTGCGAGGCAATTCGCATCCACTCCCCTTCCACGTTGAGTAGCCATGCCGAGTGAAGTTCTGCACCCGCCTCAAAGCGGAGCTTGACGGGCTGCTTTTGTTGGCTGAGTAAGCCTCCTAGAGATTCAGAGATTGACACCCGTGGTTCGAGACCGGTGGCCTCAGAGATTGATCTGAGTGGAAAGAAATAAACCGTGCGGCCAGATCGTCCCAAAACCAGATCTGGACCAAGCTCAACCTCATCTAGCAAATAGTCAGTCTCGCTACATCGAATGCGTATACCAAGGGGCTCTCTAGCCATCCGCCGCGATGAGAACTCTTCTTCAAGTTCGTGGATTATTTTCATGGGTCGATAAGACCACAACCCAAACATTCATTTGGAAAGTTATCCACAGCTCAACTAGGGGGACTACCCCGACCGCTGTCCCCTCTCCATACTTTTGCCACCCAAACAATAAGAGGGGGAATTATGTCAACTGTTTCGAAGGTGGCAGAAGGTCAAGCTGACCCTGCCAGTTTCTTTGCTGAAATTTCAGCAGCCTACGTAGAAGTGCTAGCGGGACTAAGAAGACCAGAACAACTCGCACGTTGGCTGAGCGACACCGCTTACTATGACGTCTGCCAGCGCTATCGAAGAGGGGCAGCTCAGAGGCAAATCACCGGCCTAAAGCAGCGTCCTGAAATAGTTTTGAGAAAAACCAAGACGTTTGCCACCGATGCCAACGCGTATCAGGGTGTGGTAATCCTGCAGATTTCAGGCGCTATAAAGGCAGTGTCGGTCAGAGCGGAGCTAATCTACGAGCGATACCGAGTAACGGAAATAGTTTTGATTAATTCTTGAAGAAAGCTGAACCCTGGCCAGAGCTTTTGGGTGGCTCTTGATTGGGGTTCTCATTACCTTCTTGCTGAACCTCCACGCCGCCCTGTTCAGAAGGCGCTGAGTAAGTCAGCTGTTGAGGTTGCTGCTGCGTGACGTCCGGCACTGCCTGCTTGACTTCCAAATTAAACATCAGCTGAACAGCTTCTTCACGTATGGCGGCCATCATGTCTTGGAACATGCCATAGCCCTCACGCTGATACTCAACCAGCGGATCTCGCTGAGCCATAGCTCGCAG
>JBMSYD010000046.1:0-7864 GCA_049426345.1 Aquiluna sp. | reverse complement strand
AGGAGTTGACCTGGCCGGTGATAGCAAGCAGTGGAACAGAATCCATCTGGGCATCCGCGATAGCGGTAACCAAATTGGTGGCACCTGGACCAGAAGTAGCAATGCAAACACCGAGCTTGCCGGAGGCAGCAGCATATCCTTCGGCTGCGTGACCTGCCCCTTGCTCATGGCGAACCAAGATGTGACGAATCTTCTTGGAATCCATCAGTGGGTCGTAGGTTGGCAGAATTGCTCCACCTGGCAAGCCAAACACGGTGTCAATGCCAAGCATCTCGAGCGAACGAATGATTGCCTGAGCACCGGTTAGTGTCTCACTCATTTAATAATCTCCAATAACAAGTCGATTAGCCACAGTAGGCGCCCTCGGAGGCCGAGTGCACCAACTTGGTGAATTTAGCTAGAACTCCGCGTGTGTAACGCGGGGGCAGTGGCTGCCACTGCTGCTTCCTCGCAGCCAGCTCTTTCTCGTCGACCAGTAAGTCAAGCGATCGAGCTGCAACATCGACTCGAATCAAGTCTCCATCTCTAACCAAGGCAATTGGTCCACCGACCGTTGCTTCTGGGGAGATGTGGCCGATACACAGGCCGGTTGTGCCGCCCGAGAATCTGCCGTCCGTCAATAGTAAGACATCTTTACCCAGGCCCGCACCTTTAATTGCGCCTGTAATGGCAAGCATTTCTCGCATGCCAGGGCCGCCCTTAGGGCCCTCGTAGCGAATGACCACTACATCGCCAGCCTTGATCTGCCCGTTGGTCAGAGCTTCCATCGCCGCTGCCTCTCGCTCAAAGACTCTGGCTGGTCCCTCAAATTTCTCTAGGTCAAATCCTGCGGTCTTCACAACCGCTCCCTCAGGAGCGAGGGTTCCGTGCAGGATTGAAATTCCACCAGTTTTGTGAATGGGGTCATTCATAGCACGAATGATTTTTCCATCTGGGTCTGGCGGATTAATTTCGCTTAGGTTCTCAGCCATTGTTTTGCCGGTAACAGTAAGAACATCGCCGTGCAACATTCCTGCATCAAGTAGTGCCTTCATAACAACTGGAACGCCGCCAACTTTGTCAACATCGTTCATTACGAAATCGCCAAATGGCTTGAGGTTTCCAAGGTGAGGAACCTTGTCGGCAATACGGTTGAAGTCCTCTAGCTGAAGGTCAACTTCTGCTTCTCTTGCAATTGCGAGCAAATGCAAAACGGCATTGGTTGAACCACCAAATGCCATCAAGACCGCAATCGCATTTTCAAATGCCTTCTTGGTCAAAATCTGACGAGCCGTGATGCCTTTCGCAATCAGATTTACAACGGCAGCTCCTGAACGTTCCGCCCAAACGTCGCGACGACGATCGGCTGATGGTGGCGCTGCGGAACCTGGCAGTGAAAGTCCAAGCGCCTCTCCGATTGAAGCCATCGTGTTAGCGGTGTACATACCGCCACATGCGCCCTCTCCGGGACAGATTGCTCTTTCGATTCTGTCTAAGTCTTCCTCGCTCATCT
Organism: Aquiluna sp.; assembly: GCA_049426345.1. Taxonomy (GTDB): domain Bacteria; phylum Actinomycetota; class Actinomycetes; order Actinomycetales; family Microbacteriaceae; genus Aquiluna. The sequence goes on along the minus strand of JBMSYD010000046.1, from coordinate 6,372 downwards.
TGCCGGCCTTGCAAGCTCCGACAGCTTCAAAGGCGTCAATGATGGTTACTTGCTTTTCAGTTCCATCGGTTAGCTTCACCCAGCCCGGTGCAATGGAGCCGGCATATAAGAAGACTGCAGAAACATCCAGTCGAGCGGCAGCCATCATCATTCCAGGAAGTGACTTGTCACAACCGGCTAGAAGAACCGCTCCGTCCAATCGCTCTGCTTCCATCACTGTCTCGACCGAGTCAGCAATCACTTCGCGTGAAACTAAAGAAAAATGCATGCCCTCGTGACCCATTGAGATGCCGTCGGACATTGAGATCGTCCCGAACTGCATTCCAAAGCCGCCTGCTTCATTGACACCCTTTTTGGATGCAACGGCAAGGCGATCTAGCGAAAGATTGCAAGGCGTTACTTCATTCCAAGACGAAGCAATTCCAATCTGTGGCTTGACCCAATCCTCGTCACCCATACCCACCGCTCTGAGCATTCCGCGAGCTGGGGCGCGTTCGATTCCATCGGTGACAACGTGACTTCTGGGCTTCATGGTGTTGGACATAGGGTCAATCATAGTTTTATTAGCTAGTAGCCTGAGAGGGTGGATATTCAAGACACCACCAAGGTCCCAACTGGTCTAAGCCTCTATACGCTGGCGGCTCAGCGGGCTGCGCGCGAGGTGATCTACAGCTATTCGACCTCCTTTGGTCTAGCAACCAGGCTCCTAGGGAAACAGTTCCAGGGTCACGTTGAAAACATTTATGCCCTAGTCAGGGTTGCCGATGAGATTGTTGATGGTTCAGCGGCAGAAGCTCAAAAGATCTCAGCCGAGCTCAACCCAGAAAAACTGCTGGCCGAATTTGAGGCCGAGACCTATCGGGCAATACACACGGGCTACTCCACGAACTTAGTGATTCACGCTTTTGCCCAAACCGCAAGAGAAGTAGGTATTCAGAAAGACATAGTCGAGCCATTTTTCTACTCGATGCGCCAGGATCTGACAGAAAAGGAACACGATCAAGCTTCCTTCGAGCGGTATGTCTATGGCTCTGCTGAAGTAGTGGGGTTGATGTGCCTACAAGTGTTTATCAAAGGCGGAAACTACTCTCCTTCTGAGCTAGAAGCACTAATCAAAGGTGCTCGGGCTCTCGGAAGTGCTTTTCAAAAGGTCAATTTCTTGAGGGACCTGTCCGCTGATTTCAAGAGACTCGGGCGCAGTTACTTTCCTGGCGTTGACGTGAACAACTTTGATGAGTCAACCAAGCAAAGATTAGTTGCAGACATTGATTTTGACTTGGCCATCAGTGCTGCAAGTCTCCCCCTTCTTCCCAGGCCCGCAAGGCGAGCAGTGGCGGCAGCTCAGTTGCTGTTTGCGAAACTGAATCGAGAAATTCAAAAGACCTCCGCCCAGGATTTGATAAACCGCCGGATATCGGTGGGTAATTTTCAAAAATTAAACCTTCTAATCAAAGCAGCAATAGGAGCGAAGGCTTGAATAAGCAAGCAGTAGTTATTGGTGGCGGAATCGCAGGATTGGCCACAGCTGGACTTTTAGCAAAAGCTGGCATGCAAGTTAAGTTGTTTGAAGCAAGAGACTCTTTGGGTGGCAGAGCGTACCAATGGCAAAAGGACGGCTTCACATTTGACATGGGTCCCAGCTGGTATCTAATGCCAGATGCATTTGAGCAGTACTTCAATCTGATGGGAACCAAAGCCTCGAAAGAGCTCAATTTGGTTCGACTTGACCCGGCCTATCAAACTCGAAACGAAGGTCTAGGGGACAAAATTCCGATGCCCCAGCATGTTGATGGAATCAAGAAAATGTTTGACGAAATTGAACCAGGCGCTGGCGCTCAATTGGGCAGGTACTTGGATTCAGCCCAGGAAGCCTATGAGCTTTCAATCAAGCACTTTTTATACACAAACTTCCGGGACCTCAGAAGCTTTCTTCACCCTGATGTGATCAAGCGACTTGGCCGATTCCTGAAACTACTAACCACTTCTCTTTACAGCTTCTCTGGAAAATACGTCAAGGATGAGCGGCTAAAGAAGATGCTGAATTTTCCAGCAGTTTTCCTGGGAGCTTCTCCCTACGACACACCAAGCATGTATCACCTGATGACCCACGTGGACATGAATCAAGGTGTCTTCTACCCAATGGGTGGCATTCACACGATTATCGAGTCCCTAGAGAAACTTGCAAGGTCCAACGGTGTTGAGATTCAAACCTCATCTCCGGTGGAACAAATCCTCGTGGAAAATGGAAAAGCCATTGGCGTAAAGCTCTCTACCGGAGAAGTTCGAGCAGATGTTGTCGTCGCAACGGCTGACCTGCAACACGTGGAAACCAAATTGCTCGCTGACCAGCACCAAAGTTACCCGGCCAGCTGGTGGGAAAAGAAGGTAGCCGGCCCATCCGCTCTCCTTCTGTATTTGGGAGTTAGAGGCAAAATCGAGGAACTTGAGCACCACACATTGCTCTACACAAAAGACTGGAAATCAAATTTTGCCGAGGTTTTCCATGCTCCAGACGGCAAACGACAAGTCCCAAATCCTGCTTCGCTTTATATCTGCATGCCTTCAAAGACAGATTCGTCTGTTGCGCCTGCCGGCCACGAGAACATCTTCGTGCTTGTGCCCACAGCCGCCGACCCATCAATTGGTTTAGGCGGAGTCAATGGATCTGGCGATCCGAAACTGGAGGCTGCAGCTGACAGGGTAATTGAACAGATTGCACAGTGGTGCAATATTCCAGACCTCGCAGAACGAGTCGTTGTCCGAAGGACCGTAGGGCCCATGGATTTCGTTAGGGAATTTAACGCTTGGAACGGAACTGCCCTGGGAATGGCGCACACTCTTTTCCAAAGTGCTTTCTTTAGACCCAAAAACAAGTCAAGAAAAGTGAAGAATCTTCTCTATGCAGGCCACAACACTTTGCCTGGAATCGGACTGCCGATGTGTCTTATTGGCGCCGAACTGGTTTACAAGCACTTGACTGAAGACCGATCGAGCGGCCCCTTGAAAGGAGAAATCGGCCCAGTTATGAATTGGAAAGGCCTGAGTTGATGAACGAATCAACTAGCTTTCTTTATCTTGCTGCACTTCTAGTTTCCATTGCCGGTCTGGTCGCAATCGACAGAAAACACACTCTTGCGCTCTTTCGCTCTCCCATGGCAACCGTCGGATCGGTTGGTATTGCTGTCGTAGTCTTTCTGATTTGGGACATTGTGGGGATTACCTTTGGGATATTTTTTCGAGGTAGCACACCATTTCTATCGGGATTCCTACTCGGGCCCGAGTTGCCCCTCGAAGAGCTCTTTTTCCTAATCCTGCTTAGCTATAACACTTTGCTGGTGTATCAGTACTTTGCACTGAGGAGGAAGGCATGAGCTATCCGCTTCTAACCGTCATCGTTCTTTCAATTTTCGCTGTTTACTCACTACTTATGCGTCGATGGATTGACTGGACAGCTCTGGTTCCAGCTGGGCTGTTCATGCTGCTGATGACTTTGGTTTTTGACAATCTCATAATTGCAAACGGAATTGTTGATTACGACTTAGAAAAGACAGCGGGAATAAGGCTCTTCCTGGCCCCAATAGAGGACTTTGCTTATACGTTGGTCGCCCTCGTACTGGTGCCGAGTTTGTTCAACTTATTTAGGAGCAAACTTTGAAGACTTTTCAAAGATTGCTGCTGTCATCCCGACCCATTTCATGGGTCAACACAGCATTCCCTTTTGCAGCTGCCTACTTTTTCCTCGGCGGTGAGCTGAATCTAGGGTTTTGGCTTACGACTCTGTTTTTTCTCATCCCATACAACTTTCTTATGTATGGCATCAATGACGTTTTTGACTACGAGAGTGATCTGAGAAATCCCAGAAAAGGTGGGGTCGAAGGTGCCCTGCTACCCCCTGAGCTTCACAGAATGACCCTGCTGCTAGCTACTGCGATCAGCCTGCCCTTTGTGGTTTACATCTGCCTTCTCAGCGCCAGCAACGTGCCCGCATTATTAATCTTCTTGACGACCTTGTTTTTCGTTGTGGCCTATTCAATGAAGGGGCTGCGCTACAAAGAGATTCCCTTTTTGGACTCAATTTCAAGCTCAATTCACTTTGTTGGGCCACTGCTCTTTGCTGTCACACTCCTCGAAGCCTGGAATCTTTGGATTGCTATCGGCGCTGCGGCGTTCTTTCTTTGGGGGGCGGCATCACATGCCTTTGGCGCCGTACAGGACATTAGGGCAGATCGCGAAGCAGGAATTGCTTCTATCGCAACGGCATTGGGCGCTAAGAAAACAATTAGATTTTCTTTCGCACTTTATTTGCTGGCTGGTTTGATATTGCTGTTTTTGCCAGACAGATTTATCTTCTCTGCTTTAGCAGCTGTTCCATACCTATTGGTAATTGCAAAAAGCTTTTCAGTGACTGATGAGAACTGTGAAGAAGCAAACCGGGGATGGAGACTATTTTTGGCTCTCAACTTCTTGGCGGGAGCAATTATTACTTCTTTGCTAATCGGTCCCGTGTGATTCCCACTCAATCACATGCTCGTCGCTCCAGCCGTTAGCGCAGTGTCGGCAGCTGAGTAGAGAGTTTGGCTTTCTCATTCTGAAGTGCTGGTGACCCGCTGGGCAGTGGCCTACCCATCGAGCCGAAGAGTTTGCCATTAAGTGCCAGCTGGTCGGCTGGAATTTGTATCCAATTTCACGGGCCTTAGCTCGCCAGATTGGTCCGTGGCCAGCGTCCTTTCCAACGAGCGCATGGGCTATTTCATGAAGGATGATTTGCTCTACTTCGTGCAGGCTGCAGTTTTCAACCAGGTGGCGACTAACAGTAATTCTTCTCGCTCGAAAATCACACTGGCCCGCCCGATTGATTGCGCGGTCGAAACCAAATGAATAGTTGATTAGACGGTGTTGGATGAAAAGTTCGTGCGCTAACGCAACTGCCTCTTCATGCTTAGTTTGAAACTGAACTTGCAGTGCCATTTATACCTCCAGCACGCCAGCCATCCGTCGAATAGCTTCAGCAATTCTTGGTTGACTTGTGGCGAAGTTGAATCTGACAAAGTCTGCGTAGCGACTATCGGGTGAGTGGTCTGGGCCGGCAACTACTGAGACCTTTGCGTCTTGCAGCAGTCTCCCCTGCAGATTGTCTAAGCCATATGCACTTAGATCAAGCCACGCTAGATAAGTAGCAGACATGTCAAAAAATTTAGCTTTAGGTAGCTGTTTTGCTAGTTCGAAACGCAGAAAAGTTAAATTTTCCTGAATTTTAATAACAGTGTCGTTTAGCCAAACTTCACCGTTTGTATAGGCCTCAACCATTGAAAACGCGCCTAAAAGTGACGCGCGCCAGTTCATTGCCTCCGGTAAATCTCGCATTCGTTCTTGCATCTTTTTTGATTGCGTAATTAGGAAGCCAGCTTTCAATCCAGCAGTGTTCCACGCTTTCGAACTGGACGTGATGGTCACTGTTTGATTCTCAGCCGCACTTCCAACAGACAAAAGTGGCGTGAACGGAACCCAGGCCAAGGGAGCATGAATCTCGTCTGAAATCACTACTACATCGAATTTTTCGGCAAGCCTGGCAACTTCTTGAAGCTCCTCTTTTGTGTGCACTGTGCCCACTGGATTCTGGGGAGAGCACAACAAATAGATTTTTACGCCTTCAGAAAAGGCCTTTTCAATGGCAGCCAGGTCCAAGGACCAGCGATCACCAACAAGCCTGAGTGGTGCATCGTGTGGAACCATTTTGACTTCCAAAATCCACTTGAAGAAAGATGCATAAACCGGTGAATTGATTAGCACCTTGTCACGAGGGCGTCCAACACTTCGCAAAATCTCAACGGCCGCTACACCAACGTCAGTGGCAAGTTTGATTGCAGACTGATCGATTTCCCAATTCCACTTGCGCTTGGCAAACCCAGCAAATGCTGGAGCAAGTTCTGGCAAGGGTCCCAAGTAGCCAAGATCAGAATTATTGACCATTTCAACTAGTCGCTGCCGAATTGGCTGAGCTACATCGAAGTCCATTTCAGCGACATGCATAGGCAGAATGTCATCTGGAAAGCGACGCCATTTCGAAGAGCTACGGTTGGCAAAGTTTCCGAACGAATCGTGGCTGTTTGTCACGACTCGATTATCTACCCCTACGGACTAGTTGAACTGGAAGGTGAGCAGCATTGCCGCAATTGAAATCATCACAATTGCGATGAAAATGTCCAAAATTCTCCAAAAGATCGGTTTTGTAACGTATTTACCTAACCAAGACGCTCCGAAGCCCAAACTGAAAAACCAAACAAAAGATGCAGTCATTGCCCCCAGCCCAAAAAGCCAGACCAGTTCAAATTGATTTGCAATCGAACCAAGAAGCAAAACTGTGTCGATGTA
>JBMSYD010000045.1:0-7996 GCA_049426345.1 Aquiluna sp. | reverse complement strand
GTTCACCCAAGAAGAAGCGTATTGATGCGCGTGCTGGGTGATGTGGTGGGTGAGCCGGAGATTGATGTTGCACTGTTTGATGCGCAAGCCGGTGATCGCTGGATGATTTGTAGTGATGGTCTTTCTGGAGTTGTTCCAGAAGAACTAATGGTTCGCATTCTCACCTCCAACATTTCTCCATCCGAAGCAGCTGATTTGCTAGTTGGTGAGGCGCTGGAGTTTGGAGCTCCAGACAACGTAACAGTTGTGATTGCGGATGTTGTAAGGGCATCACTGGAAACTGACTTTGAACCATCGGCGAGATTTGTTGGTTCGGGTGCGAATGAAGTTGTAATTGCCGAGAGCCGCGGCAACAAGATTCTGCAGCTACTAAACCCACTGTCACTGCTTGAGCTTCTAAAGACTCCGGAAGATCCATCGGAGTACCGACCAGAATCCGAAGAAGCGCTGGAAAAGATTTTGGCAGAGACCAAGCGAAAGATTCGCTGGCGCGGATTTAGATCTGTCTTTGCTTGGTTCCTGATTGCACTTTCCGCAATTGGAGTTGGCTATCTTGCCTACAGCTATACCCAAACTCGCTTCTATGTTGCAGAGTTTGAGGGACAGGTCACAATCTTCCAGGGAATCAAAGAAGAGCTAGGACCACTGAAGTTCAGCTCGCCTTATCAGGTGAGCGACATATCAATTGATGAGCTCTCGCCTTTCCAGCAAGAACTTATCTCCAGATCTATTTCTGCCAACTCGCTTGAAGATGCAGAGCGCATTCTTGATCAGCTGGAGGCGAGCTTAGGTGAGTAATCTGAGCCTGACCGGTGCGATTCCTGCGCTAATAAAAACAGTTCCGAGATCAAGAAACTTTGAAGCTGTTTTGCTGTTCTGGGTTTCTGGAATTCACGCCTTTGCCCTTGCCCAGATTCAGCTATCGATTCTGCAGGTGATGACCTGGGAGATGCTGCTTTACTGGGCACCGCCAACCATCACCGCGCTGATCTTCCACTGGGTGCTAAGAAGAAGAGCACTCAAAGCAGATGGGCTGATGCTGCCGCTGGCGTTTTTACTAAATGGTCTTGGCATTGCGATGATCTATCGCTTAGACCTCGCAGATATTGCCAGTGGTGGTTTGGGTGGGGTGGCTCTTCGCCAGGTTTGGCTCAGCTGCTTTGCGATGCTGATTGCTGCAGCGGTTGTTCGCTGGGTGCCAAACCATTTGACGCTTCGCCGTTGGCCCTTTGTTTCAGGGCTTTCGGCCATTGTCCTTTTGATGCTCCCGGCCGCTCCTGTGATTGGAAGAACTATCAATGGAGCGACGCTATGGGTGGGAACAGATGAGCTGAGCTTCCAGCCAGGTGAGATAGCCAAGATTCTGCTGGCCATTTTCTTCGCGGGGTATCTAGTGTCCAGGCAAAGCTCACTGGCCGAGATTGGTTCGAGGGTGCTAGGCGTGCGCGTTCCAAGGGCAAAGGACCTCGGTCCGATTCTTTTGTTCTGGCTCGCTTCATTAGCTGTTTTGGTTATTCAGAGAGATCTTGGAACTTCAATTCTTTACTTTGGACTGTTCCTAGTGATGATCTACGTCGCAACCGGCAGAGGCTTTTATGTTGGTGCTGGAATTGTGATGATCATTTCCGGAACCCTCGTTGCTTCGAGACTGTTTGATTACGTAGGAAACCGGTTTGATTCTTGGCTAAATCCCTTCTCACTTGATAACTACAACGCGGTTGGTGGAAGTTACCAGCTAGTTCAGGCAATCTTTGGAATAGCGCACGGCGATGTGATTGGTACCGGACTGGGTGGCGGATTCCCACAACTGATTCCACTGGCGGAGAGCGACTTTATATTTGCGGCGCTTGGTGAGGAACTGGGCCTTGCTGGAATCTTTGTGATCTTGGGTGTTTATCTTCTTTTGGTTTACCGGGGTTTGAGAGTTGCTAACTCTCATCCGGATGACTTTTCAAAACTGCTAGCACTTGGTCTTTCGTTTGTGATTGGTCTGCAGGTGTTTGTGGTGGCGGGTGGTGTGATGGGTCTTCTGCCACTAACTGGACTTACAACTCCATTTTTGGCCGCTGGTGGTTCATCGCTGCTTGCTAACTGGTCAATTGTTGCTTTGCTTCTAATCATTTCGGATTCTTCGCTGAGGAGCCCGAGTGAATAAGCAGGTGAGAAGAGTTGGTCTGATTCTGACCATGATGTTTATTGCACTGTTTGCAACTGCTACCTCGATTCAGGTTTTAAGGTCAGGCGAGCTTTATTCAGATGCCAGAAACGTCAGAGCTTCCTACGAAACTTATAAGACCCTTCGCGGAGCAATCATTGTTGGTGGTGTTCCAATTGTTACTTCTGTTCCTGTAAATGATGAGTATCGCTTCTTGCGCGAATACGACAATGTCATCTACAACTCAGTAACCGGCTACTTCAGCATCTTTGCGGGATCTTCTGGCATCGAGCGGGCCATGAACAGCTATATCTCCGGTCAAAGCTCCGCTCAGTTCTTTGAGCAGATCAATGCACTTCTCGATGGAACACCGGTAACCGGAGCTGCTGTTGAGCTCACTCTTGATCCAGATGCTCAGCGCGCTGCTTGGGATGCACTGGGCTCTCGCAAGGGAGCGGTAATTGCAATGGAGCCCTCCACCGGCCGCATCTTGGCCATGGTTTCAAAGCCAACTTTTGATGCCAACCTTCTTGCTAGCCATCAATCAAGTGAAGTGAATGAGAACTACGAGAAGTTCATCAACTCTCCGGATAAGCCGCTCATCAACAGGGCAATCGCGGGAGATCTCTACTTCCCAGGTTCTATTTTCAAACTTGTTGTGACAGCAGCTGCACTAGAGAGTGGCCGCTACACAGTTGGTAGCAGATTTGAAAATCTAACCGAGTATGTTTTGCCTGGAACCACTACCGCCATCCAAAACTCTGGCGGCAGAAGGTGTGGAACTCAGTCCTTTGTCACACTAGAAACTGCACTGGCTCTTTCTTGCAACATCCCGTTTGCGATGATTGCTGTGAATCTTGGACAGGACCGAATCAAAGCTCAAGCGGAGCTCATGGGCTTTGGCCAAAGCTTTGACATTCCACTCACTGTTACTGCAAGTCAGTATCCAGAAGATTTGGAAGAGTCAGAGGTAGCTCTCACGGGTTTTGGGCAGTACGACATTCGCGTAACGCCAATGCAGATGGCTATGGTCACCTCTGCCATTGCCAATCAAGGTGTTTTGATGAAGCCGCAGCTGATCAAATCCGTGGTTGCTAGCAACTTGAATCTTTTGTCTCAACCAGAGCCAATTGTTTTCTCCTCGCCAATCTCGAGAACATCTGCCGGTTTTCTAACTCGAATGATGGTTGATTCGGTGGAAGTTGGTGTTGCAACCAGAGCTGCTATTCCGGGGATTGCGGTTGCCGGCAAGACTGGCACTGCACAAAACGGACCCGATGACCCCTACACCCTTTGGTTCACTGGCTTTGCTCCCGCTGAAGCTCCAAGAGTGGTTGTGACAGTTGTGGTTGAAGATGGCGGAGGGGTTGGACAGAGCGGAACTGGTAATCAGATCGCTGCTCCAATTGCCAAGGCTGTCCTGGAGGCGATTCTGAAATGAAGCCTGCAGTAGGACAACTATATGGAAACCGCTATCGCCTTCAGCTGCGCATCGCGATCGGTGGAATGGGCGAGGTTTGGCAAGCAGAAGATGAGCTGATTAGACGCCAGGTTGCCATCAAGATTTTGAAAGAGGAATACCTCAGCGATCCCAACTTCTTAGAGCGCTTCCGCACAGAAGCAAGATCCGCAGCACTGGTTGAGCACGAGGGAATTGCAAACGTCTATGACTACGGCGAGGACTCCAGCTCCGCATATCTGGTGATGGAACTGGTGCCAGGTGAATCGCTTTCAAGAGTGATAGACCGAGAAAAAAGACTGAGCGATGTCAAGGTATTGGACATCATTGCCCAAACCTCCAGAGCACTCGCAGCTGCTCACTCACGAGGCCTAATCCACCGAGACATCAAGCCCGGCAATCTTTTGATTACCCCGGATGGCATAGTGAAGATAACTGACTTTGGTATTGCCAGAGTCGGTGATCAGGTTCCGCTCACCAAGACTGGTCAGGTGATGGGAACGGTGCAGTACTTGGCACCCGAGCAGGCAACTGGTAAAGCATCTACGCCAGCAACCGACCTTTACTCACTTGGCGTCGTAGCTTACGAAGCACTTAGCGGTAAGCGTCCATTCACCGGTGAAAACCAAATGGCAATCGCCATGGCACACATCAATGAAATGCCACCTGCTCTGCCAGACAGCATTGATCCAAGAGTTCAAAACCTTGTTCTTAGCTGTCTTGCTAAGAAGCCAAACCAAAGACCTGAATCAGCAACCTCGCTTGCCATCAGAGCAGAAGCGCTGCTGCGTGAAAAGCGCGGAACTGTTTCAAAGCCAATCACACAGCCGCCACTTGACCCAATGACTGAGCTGATCACTACCGACACTGCGCCACTTCCAAGAGGGCCGGTGGTTTGGCCATGGGTTGCAACACTTGGTCTGTTGGGACTGGTGACGGTAGTTGTGTTGGTTGCGATTTTGTCTGAACCAAACACCTCTGAGATTGAACCGACCTCGACACCAACCACCACCGAAACAGTAGAGCCTGAGCCAACCGCAGAACCAACTGAAACCGAAGAGCCGGCCAGCATTTTGGTTTTGCGCTCAGACATCATTGGGCAGGATCTTTCCGAGGTGACTGCGAAGCTCACCGAGCTTGGTTTTGAGGTGAATGCGATTCCTGGTGAGCTGATTCCAGGTGATGATCCGAGAGTTAGAACGGTTTATGCGGTGGCACCAACCGGCTCTATTCCTCCTGGCAGCATCATCGATATCACCTACTACGTTGGCGACTTCGAAGATATCCCGGCCGAAATTCCAACCGAGACTCCAACCCCAACTGAGGGGACGGGAAATGGGTAATAAGACTGTGACCGAGTCTTGGACAATTACCGAGGCTTCAGAAAATAAACTTCTAAAAGAGAAAGAGCAGTTTTGATAAATAACGAAAGACTAATCGCCGGTCGCTACCGCATTGGCTCGCTGGTTGGCCGAGGCGGAATGGCTGAGGTTTACGAGGGCTATGACACTCGCCTCGGCAGAACAGTCGCAATCAAACTGCTCAAATCAGATTTAGCAAACGATCCAAGCTTCGAAGAGAAGTTCCGCGGCGAAGCCCAGGCAAGTGCTCGCATGGCTCACCCCAGCATCGTAAGAATCTATGACGCAGGTGAAGAGGAAGCCACTGACTCAAACGGCAACCTAGTCAAGACTCCTTTCATCATCATGGAGCTTGTCAAAGGCAAGCTGCTCAGAGAAATCATTCACTCGGGCTCAGTTGAAATTGACAAGGCGATCAAATACGTCACTGGCATTCTCAGTGCACTAGAGGTTTCACACCGCTCCGGTGTTATTCACCGCGACATCAAGCCAGCCAACGTAATGATCAGCGAAAACGATGCGGTCAAGGTGATGGACTTTGGTATCGCTAGAGCCGTCTCAGATAACTCTGCAACCCAAGCTGCAACAGCTGGAATTGTTGGAACGGCGCAGTATTTCTCGCCAGAACAAGCACGCGGTGAATCAGTTGATGCAAGAACAGACCTTTATTCAACCGGTGTGATTTTGTATGAGCTTCTAGCAGGACGCCCGCCATTCAAAGGTGAGAGTGCGGTTTCAGTTGCCTACCAGCACGTGAGTGAACAGGCACCAAACCCATCAGACTTCAACTCGCAGGTCACCCCTGAACTAAATGCTGTTGTCATGAGGGCAATGGCAAAAGACAGAGACGAGAGGTTCCAGTCTGCCGAAGAGTTCAGAGAGCACCTACTTGCTGCGCAGTCAGGTGTTGTTGTCACTAAACCACAACCAAAACCGGTCACCCAGATTGAGCCAGTTGAGGTTGATGCAACCGAGCTACTGGAGAAACCAGAATCACTTCCAACTGCACTTCTAGAAGGATTCGAAACTGCACCATCTGAACAGATCAGCATTTCCAACAACAAATTGGGAATTGGTGTGCTGTGGGGGCTGGGAACCGGTGTTGCGGTCATCCTGATTGGCCTTGTCTTCTGGCTTTTCTCGATTGGCGCGAACACCAACACCAACCCAACTGGCAATGGTGTGACGGTGGCAAACGTTGCAGATTCGCTCTATGAGGATGCCCTAGAGGCACTGACAGCTCAGGATCTGGTTGTACTTCGTGTCTATGAGCAATCTGACACGGTGCCAGCTGGAGTTGTCATCAGACAAGAGCCGGCTGCCGGAACGCTAGTTCTGCCAAAGACTCCGATCACTGTTTATGTTTCATCTGGTGCAACTGAGGTGGTTGTGCCGAACCTGGTTGGAACTCAAGAAGCCAACGCGGTTGCGATGATCGAGCAGGCAGGTCTGACTGTTGGCTCTATTACTGTGACTGGTTCGCCAACCGTTGCCGAGGGTGTTGTCATAACCTCCGATCCGGTTGCTGGTTCGAAGCTGCCGCAGGGAAGTGTTGTAAATCTGATTTTGTCGAATGGAAAAGTCACTGTTCCAGACGTTAGAAACCTGGCAGTCACCGAGGCAATTAGCTTGCTAACAAACCCGGCTGTTGGTTACACAACCTCTGTCGAAATTCAAAATGCTGCAAGCTGTAATGGCAACCCGGGCAACGTGGTGATTGATCAGTCAATCCTGCCTGGTGATGCTCCGCAGAAGCAGAACATCATTTTGTATGTGGAGTGCGTGGACTAGTTCCTAGTAATTCTTGGACTTAGCTGCTTGGCTTTTTCTTTTGCGCCTTCAAGTCCAAGTGTTTCTAGCCAATTAGCGAGCATCATATAGCCGCCCTCGGTCATCACTGACTCTGGATGAAACTGCACGCCATAGATTGGTTTTGATTTGTGTTGCAAGCTCATGATCACACCGCTATCGGTTTGACCGGTTATTTCAAGATCGGCCGGAACGGTTTCCCTGACAACGGCCAGCGAGTGATAGCGGGTTGCAGTGAAGCCCTGATCAACGCCATCAAAGATGATGGAATTTTGGTGATTGACTTTAGAAGTCTTTCCGTGCATTAGCTCTGGTGCGCTAGTGACGGTCGCTCCCATGGCCTCAGCAATCGCCTGGTGACCTAGACATACTCCAAAGACTGGATAGTTAGTTTCAAGTGCATACTTCACAGTAGGTATTGATAGACCCGCGCTAGCTGGATTACCCGGACCCGGAGAAATTAGAACGGCATCGTATTTAGCTAGAAGCTCAGGCAGCTCTTCTTCGCTGACTGAGTCATTGCGAAGCACCTCGGTCTGGGCCCCAAGCTGCTGAAGATAGCCATTGAGGGTGTAGACAAAGGAGTCGTAATTATCTAGAACCAGGATCTTTACCATGCTGGGAATTAGCCTACTTGGGTCTAGAAAGGGGCTTTGGGGGTAATAAACTTCTACCCATGTCTGAATCAAGCGACAAGAAGCGTTCAAAGCCAGCCAAGCCTGTCATCGACGGCGAGGAAGCTAACCCAACTTGGTACAAGGTGACCATGTTTGGATTCATGGTCCTGGGTCTGCTCTGGATCTTGATTTTCTACATCTCCTCAGCTCGTTACCCACTGGGCAGCGCAACACCAATCGATCTTTCAAACTGGAACATCTTGATTGGTTTCGGAATCGCCATGATTGGCTTTTCCATGACTACTCGCTGGAAATAGTTACAGCCAAAGACTCACTCTTAGCTGAGTCAAAAAGATAATTACTGCCCAAACGACGCTCAAACCAACTATCTGAATAATTCTTTGGTTTGGTCTTCTGGTTGCAGCATAGATTCCTGCAATAACAAAACCAGTCACCATTCCGCCCAGGTGTCCCTGCCAGGAAATTCCACTGACAATAAAACCGAGTGCGAAATTAATGGCAATCAAAATAAACAGCTGTGATGCGTTGCCGCCCAGAGTTCTAATGACAACGAAATATGCAGCCATCAAACCAA
>JBMSYD010000044.1:0-8156 GCA_049426345.1 Aquiluna sp. | reverse complement strand
TGATTCCTCGGCAGCTAGTGGTAGTTCCTCAATGCCAAGGAAGAACCAAACTGCGAATGGAATTGCAAACAAAATACCTTCCCAACCAAATGGCAAGAATGCCGTCTGACCAGGGTCAGGGACGATGTTGAAGAGGTTGTCAAAGCTAAATAGACCGGAGAATGCGGCCATCAGCGAGAACACCAAAATGATTCCCAGCGAAATGATTGATACAACAATCGAGAACTGGAAAGAGGTGTTTGATCCCATGCCGTTCAAAATGATGAACGCTGCATAGAGAATCAGCCACCAAACCCAACCAGGAAGTGAAACACCTAGCAGAGTTGATGTAATGCTGTCTGCATAGCTAGCGGAGAAGAACACCACCACAGCTGTCGTTGCGACATACTCAATGGTTTCTGCTAGACCTGTGATGAATCCACCCCAAGGTCCCATAGCTGTTCTTGCGAACGAGTAAGCACCACCGGTGTGTGGCATGGCTGCTGCCATCTCGCTGATTGAAAACATCAGACCGTAATACATGATGACCAAGATGCCGAATGCAATCAGCAGACCGCCAAAGCCACCTACGTCTAGTCCGAAGTTCCAACCTGAAAAGTCACCGGAGATAACTGCGGCAACCGCAAGACCCCAGAGACCAAAAACACCAGCTGCTCTTTTCAGCTGGCGCTTCTCAAAGTAACCATCTTCAGGTCGTTTATAGGTAACGCCTGAGACTTTCATGTTGTCCGAAGACATTCATCTTCCTATCCGCCGCTCCAGAAAGGCGCCTCGAGGATCGAGGTGCTTCCCACGCACGACATTGTGTATGGTTTTGCGATATTGACTTTAGACCTCCAATAGGCCGAATAGGCAACCTTTGGGCAAAAAATTAACCGAGTTTTCTCAGGATTGAAATTGCCCAAAAACCGCCCCAGGAGTAGGTTGGGCTGTAGAAGCCACCAAAAAGGTGGGTTCTAATGGTTGGAAAACCAACCTCAAAGAAGAGGATGCCTAATGGCCACCACCGGTTACATCAATCTGGAGCAGCTCAAGACCCTTTATTCAAAGGGCGAAATCGACACAGTCATCATGGCCTTCACGGACATGCAGGGTCGACTGATTGGCAAGCGGGTAGCTGCCCGACATTTCCTAGACAACATCGCTGACCACGGAGCGGAGTGCTGCAACTACCTGCTCGCGGTTGATATTGAAAACAACACCATTCAGGGCTACGAGATCTCCTCTTGGGACACCGGTTATGCCGACATGGCGATGATTCCAGATATGAAGACAATGCGAATGGCGCCATGGCTGCCAGGCAGCGTTATTGTCACTACCGATCTTCACACCACATCACACGAAGTGATTCCCCAGTCACCAAGATCAATTTTGAAAAACCAAGTTGAGCGACTGGAAAAACTTGGCATGAAGGCATTTGTTGGAACTGAACTTGAGTTCATTGTTTTCGATGACACATTCAGAGACGCTTGGGCAAAAGGCTACAAGGATCTCAAGCCATCAACTGATTACAACGTCGACTACGACCTGCTGGCATCAACCAGAGTCGAGCCGATGCTCAGAGAAATTAGAAACTCGATGGATGCGGCAGGAATGTACTGCGAAGGCGTCAAGGGCGAGTGCAACCTAGGACAGCAAGAAATTGCATTCTTGTATGACGAGGTTGTCACCACTTGCGATAACCACAGCATCTACAAATCCGGTGCGAAGATGATTGCCGACAAGCACGGCAAGAGCCTGACCTTCATGGCGAAATACAACGAGCGTGAAGGAAACTCCTGCCACATCCACATGTCATTCCGCGGAACAGATGGTTCAGCAGTCTTCGCTGACAAGTCAGACCCAAGAGGAATGTCAAAGACTTTCAAGCATTTCCTAGCCGGACAAATTCACCTGATGCGTGAATTCACTTTGTTCTACGCACCGCAAATCAACTCTTACAAGAGATACGTCGAAGGAAGCTTTGCTCCAACCGCTGTCGCCTGGGGAGTGGACAACCGAACTGTTTCTCTGCGTGTGGTTGGACAAGGCCACGGCATGCGAGTAGAGAACCGAGTGCCAGGTGGAGACGTCAATCAATACCTCGCAACCGCTGCGATGATCGCTGCCGGTATCTATGGCATTGAAAACAAGTTGGAGCTGGAAGAAATCACCACAGGCAATGGCTATGCATCTAACAAGCCCCATGTGCCAGCAACCATGACTGAGGCAGTTGAGCTATTCAAAAACTCCAAGGTTGCCAAAGAGGTCTTTGGCCAGGCGGTAGTTGACCACTACGTCCACTACGCAAACACTGAAATCAAGGCCTATTCCAGTGCGATTACCGAGTGGGAAAGAGTGCGCGGCTTTGAGCGAACCTAAACCAAGGATTGGTCTAACCACCTATCGCCAACGCGGCCAGACCGGAGTTTGGGATACCGAGTTTGCGATGATTCCTGCTTTCTACATCGAAGGCGTCACCAGAGCCGGAGGTCTTGCGGTGATGATTCCTCCTCAAACAGTGAGCCTGGAAGATGCGAAAGAAATTCTCAGCGGTGTTGATGCGCTGATGATTTGTGGTGGCAGAGATGTTGAATCGGCACGCTATGGACAGGCACCTCATGAAAAAGCTGAAGAGCCAGATCGTCTTCGCGATGCGCTTGAGGATCAACTACTAAACGCAGCGGTTGAGATGAAACTTCCGTTCTTAGGAATCTGCCGCGGTGCACAAATGCTCAATGTCAACCGAGGTGGAACACTCACCCAGCACCTGCCAGATGTAATTGGCGACAATCGCTACCAGCAAGGCGGCGGAGTTTTCACGCCAATGAAGGTTCAGGTGGCAGCGCAATCGACTTTGTCGAAATTGGTTGGCGACTTTGTTGACAATGCGGCGCTTTATCACCACCAAGCAATCCATCAGCTTGGCAAGGGTCTGAAGGTGACAGCAAAGACAGACGACGGTGTGATCGAAGCAATCGAGCTAGAAGATCACCCATTCGGTGTTGCGGTTCAGTGGCACCCAGAGCAAACACTTGATGACGTCAGGATTTTTCAAGGACTAGTAAGCGCAGCAAAGAGATATCGAGAGAGTAAATGACCTACACACTTATTAACCCAGCAACTGAAGAGGCAATGGAGACCATTGCCCATGCCAGCGTCGAAGAAGTCGATGCGGCAGTTGCTAAAGCAGTTGTTGCTCAAAAGAAATGGGCCGCGCTAAACCCAGCAGATAGAGCAAGAGCGCTGCATGACTTTGCCGCGGTAGTTGAATCACACGTTGAGGAGCTTGCGCAACTTGAGGTTAGAAACTCCGGTCACCCAATTTCTCAAGCACGCTGGGAAGCAACTCACGTGCGCAATGTCCTGGAGTATTACTCGGCATCTCCCGAAAGACTCAGTGGAAAACAGATTCCTGTTGCCGGCGGTATTGCTGTGACCTACAACGATCCGATTGGAGTGGTTGGAGTTATTACGCCATGGAACTTCCCAATGACAATTGCCAGTTGGGGATTCGCTCCAGCACTGGCAGCTGGCAATGCAGTTCTACTAAAGCCTGCCGAGTGGACGCCACTAAGCAGCATTCGCCTGGGCGAACTAGCTCTGGAGGCCGGTCTGCCGGAAGGACTGTTCCAAGTGATTGCTGGCAAGGGTTCGGTTGTCGGAGAGAGATTCATCTCTCATCCAAAGGTCGGAAAAATCGTTTTCACTGGCTCAACCGAAATCGGAAAGCAAGTGATGATGAAGGCTGCTGATCAGGTCAAGCGAGTGACGCTTGAGCTGGGAGGAAAGAGCGCAAACATCGTGTTTGCCGATGCCGATGTTGAAAAGGCTGCTGCAACAGCGCCAAGCTCCGTCTTTGAAAATGCCGGTCAAGACTGCTGCGCTCGAAGCCGCATCTTGGTTCAGGCTTCCGTCTATGACAAGTTCATGGAAGGACTTGAAAAGTCAGTCAAAGCGTTCAAGGTTGGTGACCCTACCCAAGATGCAACCGAGATGGGTCCGCTTGTCTCTAAGAAACACCTTGAATCTGTTAGTAGCTACCTCAGCGATGCGAAGATCGCATTCCGCGGTTCAGCTCCGGAGGGCAAGGGTTATTTCTTTGCTCCAACTGTCTTAGCTCCAGAACAACTCAATGATCGCTGCATGACAGAAGAAATCTTTGGTCCAGTTGTTTCGGTTTATCGCTTCAAGGATGAAGCAGAGGCGCTAGAGATTGCCAACAACACTGAATACGGTCTGAGCGGTTCGATCTGGACCAGAGATCTTGGCCGTGCAATCAGAGTTTCCAGAGCGGTTGAGAGTGGAAATCTTTCCGTCAACTCTCACTCCTCTGTTCGTTTCAATACGCCTTTCGGTGGGTTCAAGCAATCAGGTCTTGGCCGTGAGCTGGGGCCGGATGCCCCGCTTCACTTCACCGAAGAGAAAACTGTCTACTACCCCGCCGACTAGGAGAAAAAATGGCAATAGAAAAAATCGATCTGACTCAGCGTCTTGCTGGGAAAGTAGCCGTCATCACAGGTGGTGGTTCAGGTATTGGTCTTGCAACAGCGAGAAGATTCGCTGCTGAGGGAGCAAAGGTTGTAATTGGAGACATGGATCCGGTTTCCGGTGAAAAAGCTGCAGCCGAAGTTGGCGGAAGTTTCGTCAAGGTAAATGTTGCGGATGAGGGTGAAGTTAACAACCTGTTTGAAAAGGCAGTTGAGCTTTACGGAAGACTGGACATCGCATTCAACAATGCAGGTATCTCACCAGCAGATGATGATTCCATCGAGATCACTGAGCTGCCAGCTTGGCAAAAAGTGCAAGACGTAAACCTAAAGAGCGTCTACCTTTGCTGCCGCGCGGCCCTCAAGCACATGACAAAGCAGGGCTCAGGTTCAATCATCAACACCGCTTCATTCGTTGCGGTGATGGGAAGTGCAACTAGTCAGATTTCCTACACCGCTTCCAAGGGTGGCGTGTTAGCAATGAGCCGTGAACTCGGTGTTCAGTTTGCTCGCCAGGGAATCCGCGTTAACGCACTCTGCCCAGGACCTGTGAACACTCCCTTGCTGCAAGAGCTTTTTGCTAAGGATCCGGAACGAGCAGCAAGAAGACTCATCCACATCCCAATGGGAAGGTTTGCCAACCCTGAAGAGCTGGCTGCTGCGGTTGCCTTCTTGGCATCCGATGACAGCTCATTCATTACCGGTTCAACCTTCTTGGTTGACGGTGGCATATCGGGACACTACGTCACACCACTATGAAAAACATCGAGCTAGGTGAGCTGGAGCCCGTTGAACTGGGCAACAGCTCACTTCTGCTGAGAAAGATTCGCAGTGGCAATGCCTTTGAAGAAACTGTCGAAAGACTTCTGCAAACAATTCGCCTAGGCCTTGCCGCACCTGGTAATCGACTGCCTGGTGAGAGAGAGCTAGCTTCGATGCTTGATGTTTCAAGAGACACGATTCGTGATGCAACTGCATCACTTGCAGAAGCTGGTTACCTGGTGATTCGCCGCGGCAGATATGGCGGCACCTTTGTTGCGGAGAAGATCCCGCAGGAAACTGCTACCGAAACCAAGATAAATCAGTCTGAAATTGATGACATCCTGATTTTCAGAGAAGTGGTTGAGTGTGGCGCAGCTCACGCTGCTGCCGCTGCTGAGCTGAGCAAAGAGGTGAGAGTGGCACTCTGGAAGGCTCACGAGGACACATCGAAAGCGAAGTCGAATGACTACCGAAGACTCGACTCGCGTCTGCACCTTCTTATCGCTGAGGTCAGCGGATCCAGCAAGCTGGTGACCGAGGTGGCTTACTCCAGAATGCGAGTAAACGAACTGCTAGATCAGATTCCGCTTCTGCCACCCAACATTGTTCACTCAAACGAACAGCACGAGGCAATCATTCAGGCGGTGCTGCGCGGAGACTCAGCTGCTGCAAGCGAGGAAATGCGAAACCACCTGCAGGGATCAGCTGCGCTACTACGAGGTTTTCTGGGGTAGCAGTCCGGCAATCTTGCCAAGGAAGTTATCTACTAATTCAAATGCTCTCTGGCGAGACATTTTTTCTAGGGCAATTGTTTGCTCAAGCACCACATCGGGATTTTGACCATCTTCGATTAGCTCTTCTCTGCCATCCCAGATCAACCATCCCTCTAGCACTTCTCGATCAAGCTCAGGATGAAATTGCAAAGCCAGCGAGCGGCGATAGCTGAAAGCTTGTGATGCAACTGGCGAAACTGCTAGTTCTTTAGCACCGGGCGGCAGTTCCCACCTGTCGTAGTGAAACTGAAACCACGGTCCAATTGAAATTAAATCCGGCTCTTTAGAGTGAATGAAGTGCCAGCCAAGTTCTGGTCTTGGTCCCCTTGCTACTGATCCCCCAAGTGCTCTCGCCATGAGCTGTCCACCAAAACAGATTCCCAATACTGGAATATCGTTCTCGATCGCATCTTTGATCCACTTCAGCTCTGGCTGCAGCCAATTGCCAATGCAGCCATCATCCCAGGCGCCCCATGGAGCACCCAGTGGAATTATTAGGTCGTAATCGCTGGCTGGAGGAAAGTTAACTGTGACGTTGGGGTCGCGGTATTTGTCTTCTGGGACAACCAGCAAAGTTTCGATTTCAAAGCCCAGCTGAGTCAAACGCTCACCGACCGGACCGAGTGGAGAAACATGGTCATGCTGAATGAACAGGGCTTTCATTCAGAAACCTCCTGGTTTAGCGAGAAGCGGTTGGACGACCAGCGTAAGGCCAAAGTTCACCAAAGCGAACCGGCACAATTCGCACCGTTCTAGCTGGGTTTGGCGCCTCCAGCATCATGCCGTCTCCGAGGTAGATGGCAACGTGGTACTTATCGCCGGAGAACGCCTCTTCCTGCGACCACCAAATCAAATCTCCGCGCTGCGCATCCTGGAATGGCACAAGTTTCTTTTGTGCCGCCATGACGTTGTATTGAGCAGTGGCTGAGTGCCAACCGATGTAAACACCAGCAGCTGCGTAGCTCTTCATCGTGATACCGCTGCAGTCCCAAACGTTTGGTCCTGCTCCACCCAATACATATCTCTCGCCAAGCTGCTCACGTGCAAAGTTAATTGCAATTTCAACCAGCTCTTTGTTTGGTGGACCTACGGTGTAAAGCTCTGGCGCAGTTGGTGCAGTTCTCACCGCGTTCTGCCTGCGCTCAGCTTCCAAACCTTCGCGGCGTTGACGCTCTAAATCTTCTGCGTTGTTTTGCAAGCTAGCGAGTTGACTCATCATTGTTGCACGCTCGCGCTCGGTTGCCTTGACTTTATTGATAACAGCATCCGCAGCAGCTTGCGCTTCATCAAATAGTTTCTTGGCTTCCGCTTCCACAACTTCCAGTTGTTTCTTTGCTTCTTCAAGTTCTAATTCAAGTGCTTGCGCTTGTGCCTGTTGATCAAGTGCTGATTGATAAATCGATTCTGTTCGCTGAGCAACGATTTCCTGCATGCTCATCTCGAATAGCAGATCTTCCGCACTTTCAGGATTGAAGAACAGCTCTAGCGTGATGTCATTGGCTGAGCGATCTCTAAACATTTGGGCAACCAGCTGACCGAGCTGCACGCGAGCAGTTTCTGCTCGATTGGCTGAAGTTTGTGCCTGGTCTTGCAGTGATCTAACTTTTTCGCGCATATCATCCGCGCGCTTGAGCGCTCGCATGTATTGCTCGCTCTTTTCGAGGGCAATTGCTTCAAGTTCTCTGGCTTCTGACTCGAGAGTGTTCAAGATGCCCTCAATTCGGGTGATCATCTTCTTCTTCTCAGTCACACTGCGCTTGGCAGCTGCCACCTCGGCCGCCGAGGGGTAGTCCGGGACTGCCCAGGCGGGGGTTAATAGAAGGGATGTGATGAGGATGCCAGTGGCCGTCAATATGGCAATTAGCCGTCCGCGCATGCTCCACCTCCCAGTTAAATATCGAGGAAACATTAAAGTATTGCCTGAGAGTTGGCTATGTGTTGCGCAACTTGCCGAGCGGCGGGTAGTCTTGACCCTCGGTGCCAGGAGCCTTTTAGGCCCCATCGTCTAGTGGCCTAGGACGCCGCCCTTTCACGGCGGTAGCACGGGTTCGAATCCCGTTGGGGTCACACAGGCGATGACTAAGTACCACTCTGGCTCCGTAGCGCAGTTGGTTAGCGCGCCGCCCTGTCACGGCGGAGGTCGCGGGTTCAA
>JBMSYD010000043.1:0-9306 GCA_049426345.1 Aquiluna sp. | reverse complement strand
ATAAAGTTCACGGCATTCATTACCAAAACCAGCGCAAACACCGTAATGGCCAGCGAAACCGCGAAGCTACCCACTGTCAATCCGCCAATCGGAAGAGAGACAATTTGGATTCCTGAGGAAGCAATAAGCCAGGCTGCCGCCATTTGCCCACCCAGCTTGGCTGTCCAGTCCAGCTCAATCAGATCATCCAAAATTCCAACCACAACAATTACCCCAGCCGCAAGTACTAGCGACCAAATCGGTCCGGAATTTAGAAATAGCGACTCAAACCAGCCAAATGATGCAGCAGCAAGAATTCCAGCCACCAGCCCAAAGAACATTGCAATTCCACCGATGCGAGGGGTTGGATTCTTATGAACATCTCGTTCGCGAATAGCTGGTGCAATGTTGAATCTTTTTGCCAGATACCTAACGGCCCAGGTCGATGAGTAGGTAACAAGAGCAGTAATCAGAGCGACCAAGAAATAGGCGCGCACTACTCGACCTCTAACTCCACGTTGCCGATTACAGATCGAATTCGATCAAGTGAGATGGCACCTTTTCTAAGAACTCGAATTGGCTCGCCATCTCTTACCTGAGTTAGATCCAAGATTGTGGAGGCGTCAGCTTTTGGTGAGGCTCCCCCATCCAAATAGACCGCTACCTTATTTCCAAAATAATCCGCAGCCTGCTGAGCGGTCACAGCCGCTGGTTGACCAGTTAGATTCGCACTTGAAACAGCTAATGGACCGACATCTTCTAAAAGTGCCAAGGTGATTTTGTGATCAGGCACTCGCAGTGCAACAGTGCCCCGAGTCTCTCCCAAATCCCAGTCCAGCGATCGCTGCGCTTTCAAAACCATGGTTAGCGCGCCTGGCCAAAAAGCTGCCGCCAATTGGTTTGCCACAAGCGGTAGATCTGCGGCCAACGCCGAGAGCGTCTCTACCTTGGGAATCAATACAGGTGGCGGAGAGGTTCTCTCTCGCCCCTTGGCATTCAGCAAATTTTCGACGGCTTTTGGACTAAATGCATTGGCAGCAATTCCGTAAACAGTGTCAGTAGGAAGAACAACTAGTTCAGAGCGATCCAAGGAAACCTTGGCGAGTCTGAACCCTGTCAGTAAATCGGTATCTACGGAACAGTCGTAAACGCTAGCCAACTTAAGCCCTCCTAATGGCGCTGACTGCCCTGAGTCGACCGGTTGGATCGGGGTGGACAGATACAGCTCCATAGCCTGCTTCCAATAGTAGTTCACGCACTAAATCCGACTGTCCGTCAGCATGTTCCAGCACCAGCATGCCTCCAGGTCTAAGGCTGAGTAAGGCAAGTTCAATTAACGCCCTGATTGCATCCAAACCATCCTCGCCTGAGTACAAAGCAAGCTCAGGGTCAAAATCCCGAACTTCTGGATCTTGTGGAACAGCTGAAATGGGAATGTATGGAGGATTAGAAATGATCAAGTCAAGCTCTCGAAGCGTGGGCAAAAGCATTTCGAATTCGCCCTCTAAAAGTTTGACGTCGACAAAGTTTGCCTCGATGTTCGCCTTGGCATAATCCACTGCACTAGCAGAAAGCTCAATTGCATAAACCTCGGCATTGGTTTCTTTTGCCAGCGAGATTGCGATTGCTCCACTACCCGTTCCGACATCCATTGCCTTAGGTCTAGCTGGCAGAGAATTCAGAAAATCTATTGCAATTTGAGTTACTTGCTCGGTCTCAAACCTTGGAATAAAAACCCCTGGCCCAACTGAAAGTTCAAGGCTTCGAAAAGCTGCGCTTCCGATTATGTGTTGAAGAGGTATGCGACGTAGTCGCTTCTCAAGACTTAGGTTGAATTCAGTGATTTGCTCTTGGGTGAGATCGAGATCAAAGGTGATGTTTGTGAGTAATTCCGCTCGGGTTGAATCAGTAGCGTGGGCCAAAAGCCAGTGCGCATCGGCATCCGGGCTAGGAACGCCTGCGAGGGCTAGTTGTTCTTTGGCAAAAGCTAAAGCTTCAACCAGCTTCATTAGTTGCCTTGAATCGCAGCTAGTTTTGCCTCTTCGTCCATCGTTATCGCAGACTGAACGATGGGTTCGAGTGCGCCTTCCATCACCTGATCTAGGTTGTAGGCCTTGTAGCCTGTGCGGTGGTCAGCAATTCGGTTTTCCGGGAAGTTGTAGGTTCGAATTCTCTCTGACCTATCGACAGTCCTGACCTGGCTCTTTCTCTGTGCAGACTGCTCAGCATCAATTGCCTCCTGCTGGGCTGCCAAGATGCGAGCCCTAAGGACTCGCATAGCCGCTTCGCGGTTTTGAAGCTGAGATTTTTCATTCTGCATCGAAACAACGATTCCAGTTGGGAGGTGAGTGATTCTCACTGCGGAGTCAGTTGTGTTTACAGACTGTCCACCTGGACCAGAAGATCGAAAGACGTCTACGCGAATGTCGTTTGGCGAAATCTCAACTTCTTCGGGTTCATCAACTTCCGGAAATACCAATACTCCGGCGGCTGAGGTGTGAATTCTTCCCTGCGCTTCAGTGACCGGCACTCTTTGTACTCGATGAACTCCGCCCTCGTATTTCAGATGGGCCCAGACTCCGTTTGCAGGATCTGAGGAATTCGACTTAATCGCAACCTGGCAATCCTTAATGCCACCGAGATCGCTCTCGGTTTTATCAAGAACTTCAGCTTTCCAGCCCTTGCTTTGCGCGTAGTACATGTACATACGAAGCAGGTCCGCAGCAAACAGGGCGCTTTCAGCTCCGCCTTCACCTGCCTTGATTTCCATGATGACATCTCGACCATCGTCGGGGTCTCTCGGTATCAGTAGGCGTCTAAGTCGCTCTTTTGCCACAACCAGCTGTTCTTCCAGATTCGGAAGCTCTTCGGCAAATGCTTCGTCTTCTTGAGCAAGCTCTTTTGTCGCGACCACATCTTGCTCGAGTTTTTTGACGTCATCATCTGCCTGCAGGATTGCGCTTAGTTCTGCATAGCGTCGATTGAGTTTCTTAGCCAGCGCGGGGTTAGAGTGAACCGCCGAGTCGCTGAGCTGCTTCTGCAAACTCGCGTGCTCGGCTCGCAGGCCTGACAGCGAATCTTGCAAAGTTACTCCGAGTCAGATTCAGTAGGTACTGGCATCGACTTCTCAAGCATCAACAAGAACTCAACGTTGCTTGCTGTTTCTTTGAGTCGGTTTAGCACGAGTTCCAAAGCCTGCTGTTGCTCAAGACCGGCCAGAGCACGACGCAGCTTCCAAATAATCTTGGTCTCCTGCGGGCTCATCAACATTTCTTCGCGTCTTGTTCCCGAGGCATTGATATCAACCGCTGGGAAGATTCGCTTGTCTGCAAGCTGCCTTGAAAGACGAAGCTCCATGTTTCCAGTTCCCTTGAACTCTTCGAAGATAACTTCATCCATCTTCGAACCAGTCTCGACAAGAGCTGTCGCAATAATCGTCAAAGATCCGCCATTTTCAATGTTTCTTGCAGCACCAAAGAATCGCTTAGGTGGGTAAAGGGCTGAGGAGTCAACACCACCGGAGAGGATTCTTCCGCTGGCCGGTGCTGAAAGGTTGTATGCACGCCCAAGTCTTGTAATGGAGTCGAGTAGAACTACCACATCGTGGCCAAGCTCAACTAGTCGCTTCGCGCGCTCAATCGCCAGTTCGGCCACGGTTGTGTGATCATCAGCCGGACGGTCAAAGGTGGAAGCAATTACTTCGCCCTTCACGGTGCGCTGCATGTCAGTAACTTCTTCTGGACGCTCGTCAACCAAGACAACCATCAGGTGAACCTCTGGGTTGTTCGCACTAATTGCGTTCGCGATTGCTTGTAGCACCAGAGTCTTACCCGCCTTTGGTGGAGAAACAATCAGACCACGCTGACCCTTTCCAATCGGGGACACTAGATCAATGATTCTGGTTGTTAGCTTCTTCGGGTCAGTCTCGAGTCGCAAACGAGTGTCAGGGTAAAGCGGGGTTAGCTTGTTGAATTCAACTCGAGCGTTGGATTCCTCCAAGGTCTGGCCGTTCACAGACTCGACGCGGACAAGAGCGTTGAACTTCTGGCGCTGACCCTCCCCTTCGCGTGGCTGTCGAATGGACCCGATAATGGCATCGCCTTTTCGGAGGCCATACTTCTTGACTTGACCTAGCGAGACGTAGACATCGTTTGGTCCAGGCAGGTATCCAGAGGTTCTTAGGAATGCGTAGTTGTCCAGCACATCTAAGATTCCAGCAACTGGAATTAGAACATCATCCTCGGAAATCTCTGGCTCTGACTCTTCTTGATTGCGTCTGCGGTCGCGGTCACGGAATCGGCCTCGGCGGTTGCGACCACCGCGACGGTCATCATCTCTATCTCTAGAGTGGTCACGGTCATTGGCGCGGGTTTCGCGATCCTCTGTTGCCTCTCGCTGCGGAGCTTCGGCCGCTGGGGTCTCTTTTTCTACCGGTGCTTTGGCGGGTGCTGCAGAATCCTTGGTTTCAGACTTTTCTTTTTTGGAAGCAGCGGTCGAACTTACTCGACGAGCACGTTTTGCTGGCTTCTCTTCTTGGTTGTCAACCATCGTAATTATTTCTCGTTTCTTCACGGCAAAGCCGCGCTTCAGAATTTGATTGAAGATGCAGTGGGGCTAACTAGCTGCCTGATCCAGACTGCCCCTCAAGACTAGCACCTTTGAAGTCAACCGCAAGCGCTAGGGCCTCCCACGCTGGGAAATTCTTCTTTACAAAATCCATCGCTTCTAGGCGGTTTTGTGGGTCTCCCTCGAGGACCAAGACCGATGGGCCAGCCCCGGAAACTACCGCTGGGTGTCCCAGTTCTCTAAGACTGGAGATTAGTTTGCTCGTCTCTGGCATGGCGCTTGAGCGGTAGTTTTGGTGAAGGCGATCTTCTGTAGCCGACATCATCAACTCGGGACTCTGTGTTAGAGCCGCAACCAGTAGAGCGGAACGTGAAACGTTGAAGACTGCGTCGGTATGAGGCACTGACTCTGGCTGCAAGCTTCTAGCCAATTTGGTGGACATCTCGTTCGGGGCAACTAATACAAGGGGTGAAATTCCTCGGTGTACCGTCAGTTTTTTGTGGTGGGGTCCTGACTCATCGACCCAAGCAATTGTCAGACCACCAAACAGAGCTGGAGCAACATTGTCTGGGTGTCCTTCGAGTCTGGTTGCAAATTCAAGCAACTGCTGCTCAGTGAAGTTTTTATTTGCTAGCAGTCCTGCTGCGAGCATCACACCGCCGGCCACTGCGGCGCCTGATGAGCCCATGCCACGACCGTGCGGAATTGAATTCTTGCAATTCAACTTGATGCCGGGCATCTTCTCACCGACAGAATCAAAGACCAGCTGAATGGATCTAAAAATTAAGTTGTTCTCGTCCTTGGCAGCAGTCCTAGCACCTTCGCCCGTAATCTGAATTTCAACTCCGGACGAAGTTGTCTCAAGTTCATACTCGTCATAGTGAGCCAATGCCATACCAAGTGAATCAAAGCCTGGACCCAGGTTGGCACTGGTGGCGGGAACGGTCACCTTGAGCTTTGTCATTTGTTTCGCTCCAGTCCCAGCATTTCAGCAACAGCAGTTGCAGCAGCTGCTACCTTTCGAGGCTTGATTTTTCTGCCACGCTCATCCTGCAACGCCCAATCTGGATCCTTCAGGCCGTGACCGGTGACTGTAATGACAACCTGATTAACGCCCTTGAGTTCTCCTTGCTTGCTGAGCTTTAGCAGGCCGGCTGCACCTGTCGCACTGGACGGTTCAACAAAGACGCCTGTTTCTTGCGAAAGAAAACGGTGCATCCAAAGAATCTCTTTATCGCTGACCGCACCAAATCCGCCATTGGTATCGGCCTTTGCCGCTTGCGCTAAGTCCCAAGACGCAGGGTTTCCAATTCGGATAGCTGTTGCAATAGTTTCAGGTTTTGCGACTGGTCCACCCTTGATAAATGGAGCGCTGCCCTCCGCCTGAATTCCGAACAGTCTAGGTAGTTTGCTGATTCTGCCAGCAGCAATCTCTTCGCGGTAGCCAAGGTGGTAAGCAGAAATGTTTCCAGCATTTCCCAGTGGCATGGCGTGCAGGTCAGGTGCTTGGCCTAGCACGTCCACAACTTCGAAGGCTGCGGTTTTTTGACCCTGCAAGCGATCTGGATTGACTGAATTCACTAAGAAGACCGGGTAGTTTTCACTGAGTTCGCGAGCAAGTCTCAGGCAGTCGTCGAAATTACCCTTGACCTGCAAAATCTGAGCTTTGTGAGCAACAGCTTGTGAAAGCTTGCCCCAAGAAATTTTTCCCGCTGGAACCAAAACAACAGATTGCATTTCAGCCTTAACCGCATATGCGGCAGCTGATGCTGAAGTATTGCCTGTTGAGGCTGCAATTACAGCCTTTGCGCCTCGACCCTTTGCTTTTGAGACAGCCGTTGTCATCCCTCTGTCTTTGAAAGATCCAGTCGGATTCATACCCTCGTATTTCAGATGCACGCTTCCAACATCCAACAATTTCGCAAGGGCAGGCGCTTCAATAAGTGGCGTTCCGCCCTCACCTAGAGTGACAATCGGATCAGATTCACTAAATGGCAATCGATCGAAATATTCTCGGATTACGCCACGCCATTGGTGAGCCATTAGAGTCCCTCTACTCTCACCACGGATTCAACGGTAGCTACCGCGCTATTTTTTGAAAGGGCGTCAACCACTTTCTCTAAGTCGCCTTCCGAAGCGATGTGAGTCATGATGGTCAGGACTGCAGCTTCAGCTAAATCAGCTGAAACAGATTGCGCCACAGTCTCGACGCTGATTCCCTGCGCTGCAAATTCGCCAGCAATCGAAGACAAAACTCCTGGTTGATCACTAACTCGAAGAGTGATTTGGAAGCGGGTGCGAGTTGCCTGCACTGGCAAAACTGCAAGGTTGGCATGGGTCGAACTTGCTAGACCAGGTCCGCCGGCTAGGTGGCGCTTTGCAGCTGAAACCAGATCTCCAAGCACTGCCGATGCAGTCTGCTTTCCACCAGCTCCAGCTCCATAAAACATCAGGCGCCCAGCACTCTCCGCCTCGACAAAGACTGCGTTATACGCGCCACGAACAGCGGCAAGCGGGTGGCTCATTGGAATAAGTGTCGGATGTACCCTGACTACCAATCCTTCAGCAACTCTTTCTCCGATGGCTAGCAATTTCAGAGCGTAACCAGCATCTCGAGCAGTTTTGATTTGCGCCGGAGTTATCGAAGTGATTCCTTCACGATGAACCTTTTCAACGGGAACATCACTGTGGAATGCAAGAGAGGCAAGAATTGCAGCCTTGCTTGCAGCGTCATACCCCTCGATGTCGGCAGTTGGATCGGCTTCGGCATAGCCAAGATGTTGAGCTTCTTTCAACGCAGCTTGGAAGTCGACGTTCTTGCTATCCATTTGATCGAGAATGTAATTGGTTGTGCCGTTTACGATTCCCATCACTCTATTGATCTTGTCTCCAGCCAAAGACTCTCGCAGAGGCCTAATGATTGGAATAGCTCCGCCAACGGCAGCCTCGTAATAAAGCTGAGCGCCCAGCTGTTGCGCTAAATCGATTAGCTCATTTCCACGTGCTGCGATTAGAGCTTTGTTTGCGGTAATCACATCTGCACCTGAATTGAGTGCCTTCTTAATCCATTCGTAGGCTGGGTCAATTCCGCCCATAAGTTCAATGACGATGTCTGAGCCAGTTAGCAAAGATTCAGCGTCTGTTGTTAGTAGCGCTTTCGGAAAGTCGGCAGAGCGACTTGCTTTGGTGTCTCGCACCGCGATGCCTATAAGTTCCAGCTCTGCACCCACCCGCTTGGCCAGCTCATCCTTGTTTTCAATCAGCAACCGCGCAACCTGGGCACCAACGGATCCAGCCCCAAGCAGAGCAACACGAATTGGTCGATATTCGCTTCTCATTAGCCGCGGCCTTCCAATCCCATGTCCTTAGCCAGCAAGTCTTCTTCGGTTTCACCGCGAACGAGCAGTGTCGCCTTGCCATCTTTCACCGCCACCATCGCAGGCTTGGGTAGATAGTTGTAGTTAGAAGATAGCGAATAGCAGTAGGCACCGGTTGCCGCTACGGCCAGCAAGTCGTTTACCTGCAGATCAGCAGGCAGCAAACTATTTCGAACCACGATGTCACCGGATTCGCAGTGCTTACCTACCACCCTGCTCAAAACAGGGTCGGCTGTGCCAACTCGCGAGGCAATGGCTGCGGAGTACTCCGCTTCGTAAAGTGCTGGCCGGGCATTATCGCTCATCCCACCATCGACACTCACGTACCTTCTTTTAGCCCGCTCGCCCTCATCTCCAACCAGAACATCTTTCATGGTTCCAACTGTGTATAGGGTGATGCCGGCTGGCCCAGCAATAATTCGACCTGGCTCAAATGCAAGTTTTGGAATAGCTATTCCTAGAAATTGACACTTCGTTTTTACTGCCTGCACGATTTTTTCTGCTAGCTGTTCAATCGCCTCTGGGGTATCCCCTTCAACATATGAAATTCCGAATCCCCCACCGAGATTCAATTCAGGAATTTCTCCGTCAGAAAGCAGCTGGGCGTGCAGTTCTAGCATCCGCTCTGCCGATGCGATAAAGCCATCAACCGCAAAGATTTGAGACCCGATGTGACAGTGCAGTCCCAGGAATTTCAAATGAGAATGCGAACGAATCTTCTCTACAAGGTCTGGCACATCGGAAATAGCGATCCCGAACTTTTGATCCTCTCGAGCAGTTGCGAGATACTCGTGAGTGTGTGCATGCACGCCAGTGTTGACTCTCAAGCGGACAGGTTGAATTTTGTCTTGAGCTCCAGCAGCCGCTGCAATTCTTTCAATCTCGATTTCTGAATCAATAACAATTGCCGAAACATCGTTATTGACCCCGCGTCCAATCTCAACCAGGGACTTGTTGTTACCATGCAGGCCAATTTGAGAACCTGGAATTCCCGCCGCCAAGACAACGGCCAGCTCTCCGCCAGTCGAGACGTCAATCGAATACCCATAATTGGCAGCCCAGCGAGCAACGTCAGAGGTCAATAGTGCTTTGGATGCGTAGTAAAGCTTCACCGAGGTTCCTGCATTGGCAGCCGCCTGCTCAAAGGCTTTCTTCACCTTCGCCAATCGAGAATCAAACTCGACTTGATCCACAACATAAAGTGGGGAGCCAAACTTTCTAACCAACTCGTTGCAGCCAACACCGCCAATTTCAAGCTCTCCAAATCGATTTCTTTGTGCACTTGCAGGCCAGGCGGCGTCATCAAAGTCACTCACTTTAGTTAGCCATGTTGGAATAAGAGGATTCATGATTTCTACATCCTCTCCGGGGCTGAGACGCCAAG
>JBMSYD010000042.1:0-9493 GCA_049426345.1 Aquiluna sp. | reverse complement strand
ACGGAACTTCGCCGGTTGGACCCAGTGGTTTCCACGGAACGATGGTCGCCTCACTAATTGCTGGTCAGGGTAGAGAGTCTGGCGGTGTGGCTGGTGTAGCTCCGGACGCCAAGCTTCTCTCGGTCTCTATTGGTCTGGGTTTGCCAGATGCCGATACGGATAGGCAAATCGCTCAG
Organism: Aquiluna sp.; assembly: GCA_049426345.1. Lineage (GTDB taxonomy): Bacteria > Actinomycetota > Actinomycetes > Actinomycetales > Microbacteriaceae > Aquiluna. The sequence continues at coordinate 9,317 of JBMSYD010000042.1, read as the reverse complement.
GCAGTGCGTTGGTCAGTTGATAACGGCGCTCAAATAATCAATCTCTCAATCTCGCGCAATTCGGTGAGTTGGCCGGCTAGTTGGGACTCTGCGTTTCTTTATGCAATGGATAGGGGAGTGTTGATCATCGCCGCCAGCGGCAATGAATCGCAAAACCTGAAATCAGCTACGGCTCCAGCAACCCTGCCGGGCGTTGTTTCGGTTACAGCTGTTGATGAAGATAACCAAACGGTGGCCGGCGCTGGATCTTCAGGCCTTGGTGTGTCGCTAGCGGCACCTGGCGTTGACCTACTTGGATCTTTTCCTGGCGGGGATGTAAGGCGCTGGTCGGGCTCATCCGCTGCGGCGCCGCTAGTAGCCGGCGTTGCTGCACTGATACTCGAAAAAGATCCAAGTGCGAGTGCGAATGACATAATTCAGCGCTTGATTTCAACAACCACTGATTTGGGTGATTCAGGATTTGACGGTGAATATGGGTGGGGGCTAGTCAGTCCAGCTGGTGCCCTGTTGGCCACCGATAAGGCCCAAACCAATCCTCTGGGTTCCCTTGCCGATTGGATCAGGCTATATCGTCCTCAGACTGCAGAAGACACCGCAGACTTGGTGATACCGCAGGAAGTGGGCCCTCTTGAGGCTGAAAATGATGGGAATTCGACTCCCACCTACAGTGAGGTTTTGTCCAATCCGCTACTCTATGTTCTGTTAGTTCCCCTGGCTCTGTTGCTGTGGTTTGTTTACCGCAATCGATTGGGGCGGGCTGGAAAGAAGAAACCAGAAGGTAATTCAATCTCATGACGGTCGAGACCAGTAAGTCAAAGACGCCCAAGGCAGTTCTAAAGCAAGTTATGGAGCCTGCCAAACCCAAGAAAATTCTCATCATTGGTGGCGGATACGCAGGCTTTTACACAGCCTGGAAACTAGAGAAGTTGCTCAAGCCTGGCGAGGCTGAAGTCACTCTGGTTGATCCACTGCCTTACATGACCTACCAGCCATTTCTTCCAGAAGTTGCCGCAGGTTCAATCGAGGCCAGGCACGTGGTTGTTTCCCACCGTCAGCACCTGCGCAAAACGAAGCTGATTACAGGTCGCATGACCCAGGTCACACACAAGACCAAAAAAGCTACCGTCGAAGTTGACGATGGCAAAACAATGACTCTTTCCTATGACCAAATTGTCATGACCGCTGGAGCTGTCACCAGAACCTTCCCGATTGAAGGTATTGCGGAGTACGCGATTGGAATGAAGACCGTTGAAGAAGCCGTGGAAGTTAGAAACAAACTTTTTGGTAACTTCCAACGAGCCGCCTTGCTACCTAAGAACAGTCCTCTGCGGAAGAAGCTTTTGACTCTGATTGTTGTCGGCGGAGGATTTGCTGGAGTTGAGGCATTCGCTGAACTGCGCAGCACTGCTACTGCGCTTCTTCGCTACTATCCAGAAATTGACTTTGATGAGGTTCAGTTCCATCTAATCGAGGCTATGGGACGAATCATGCCGGAAGTATCTGAAAAGACCGCAACTCAAGTTGTTGCAAACTTGGAAAAGCGTGCCGCTCATATTCATTTGAACACTCAGGTAGTTTCTGCCAAGGATGGCAAAGTCAAGCTTTCAACAGGTGAGGTTTTTGAAACTAACATCATCATTTGGACAGCAGGTGTTGCAGCTGCACCAGTTGCTAAGAACTGCGACTTCCCACTTGATGCGCGACTAAGAATTACAGCCAACCCGAAGTTGCAGATTATTGAAGGTGACAAAGTCATCAAAAACGCATGGACACTCGGAGATATTTCCGCTGTTCCCGATCTGTCCGGTGGCGGAGTTGGTGGATTCTGTGTACCAAACGCCCAGCACGCAGTTCGCCAGGCGAAACTTTTGGCAAAAAACATCGCTGCAAGTTTGCGAGGCGAGCAACTTCGCGACTACCGCTGGAAAACAATCGGTGCTGTAGCTGGACTGGGTATTGGAATTGGTGCCATCAAGGTCGGTAACTTTGGAATGATCGGCTTTTTCCCTTGGCTTGCACACCGCGGATATCACGGTCTTGCGATGCCAACTTGGGAAAGAAAGATTCGCGTGATTTCCGGTTGGATTTGGAACGCCATTCTCGGTCGAGACCTGGTTGGCATTGAAGCCACCAAGAACCCTCGATTATTTTTCGAGACCTGGGCAACCAAACCTGGCAAATAACCAGTTAGATTGGGCCCAGCACCGCTGGGCCTTTTTTAATGCCCCGATAGCCCAATGGCAGAGGCAGACGACTTAAAATCGTCACAGTGTGGGTTCGAGTCCCACTCGGGGCACCATCTTCAGCAAAGGCACAGCCACTTCGCATAGTCTGATGGAATCTAAAAGGAGCCAAATGGAAGTCTTTCTAATTCTGCTGGGACTGGCCGCAGTTCTAGGCATATACCTCTGGATTACCTATAACGCCCTTGTCGCGCTGAAGGTAAGAGTGGACGAGGCGTGGAGCGATATCACTGTTCAGCTCAAGCGCCGAGCTGATTTGATCCCAAACCTGATTGAGACAGTTCGTGGTTATGCATCACACGAGCGTGAAGTATTTGACAGCGTAACTAAGGCGAGAGCTGCGACTGTATCTCCGGATGCTTTGGCTCACCCTGCTCAAGCTGCTGAGGCCGAGGGAATGCTGCAGGGTGCTCTAAAGAGCCTGTTCGCGGTGTCTGAGGCCTATCCGCAACTGGTAGCTTCAACTAATTTCTTGGAACTTCAAAGAGAACTAACCGACACCGAGGACAAGATCATGGCATCGCGTCGTTTCTACAACGGAGGTGTTGCTGAGCTAAACACTAAGATTCAGCAGTTCCCAAACAATGTTTTTGCTAAGAATCTCGGATTCACTAACAGGGAATTCTTTGATGTCGAGAATCCAGCCGCAATTCAAGAGCCTCCGGCGGTGAAGTTCTAAGAATGTATCGAGCAATCGCTGCAAACAAACGCAACACCGTAGTAATTATCGGATTGTTTGTTGCTCTGCTAACTGGACTTGCTGTTTGGTGGGGCCAGGCAAGCGGTAATGGGTCAAGCGCGATTTTCATAGTCCTATTTGTCCTTGGTTACACGCTTTTTCAGTACTACGCGGCATCCAGGCTCGCTCTTTCCATGAGCGGAGCACACGAGATTCAAAAACAGGACAATCCAAGACTTTGGAACATAGTTGAGAATCTTGCAATCACCGAAGGCTTACCAATGCCCAAGGTTTATATCATCAATGATCCGGCGCCCAATGCTTTTGCAACGGGAAGAAATCCCAAGACGGCAGTGGTTGCAGCAACTACTGGCCTGCTTGAGATCATGGATGACAATGAGCTTCAGGGTGTCATGGCGCACGAGCTGGGTCACGTGAAGAACTACGACATTCGCGTTTCAACAATTGTCTTTGGCTTGGTGTCAGCAATCGGAATCCTGGCCGACCTAGCGATTCGAATGGCTTGGTTTGGGTCAGCATCCAGAAATCGCGACAGCGGCCAACTTGGCATGATTCTGGTTTTGCTCGGTGTTATCGGCTGGATTATTGCCTGGTTAATCGGGCCACTGGTTTCGGCTGCAGTCTCGCGTCAGCGCGAATACTTAGCGGATGCCACCGGTGCTGAGATGACTCGCTACCCTCAAGGATTGGCAAGTGCCCTGGAAAAGCTTGGACAGTACGGTCGCCCAATGCGCAGAGCCAACAGCGCCATGGCTCACATGTACATCAATGACCCGCTCAAGCCAGGCATGGTGGAAAGGGTGTTTTCTACCCACCCACCAATCCCGGACCGAATTAAGCGTCTATCTGAAATCTCTCGCGGCTTCTAATCGCTAGACTTTCTCTCATTCTTTGATTGAAGGTTTGCAATGGCTCAGCAAAAGTTCCCGACTCTGCAAGAGTTTGAACAGGCAGCGCAGCGCGTGAGCGGCGTGATAACCAAGACACCAGTTATTGAGAGCCACTGGCTGACCGAAGTTACCGGTCAGAAAGTTTTTTATAAGTGCGAAAACCTTCAGCGAACTGGCGCCTACAAAGTTAGAGGTGCTTACAACCTTTTATCGCAGCTAACTAAAGAAGAACAAAAGCGCGGAGTGGTAGCCGCTTCCGCTGGAAATCATGCGCAGGGAGTTGCCCTAGCCGCCCAGCTGCTTGGAATTAAAGCAACCATCTTTATGCCGGTCGGCGCATCACTGCCTAAGTACCAGGCGACAATCGGCTATGGTGCTCAGGTTGTTTTGACAGGCGCAATATTTGATGAAACCAACACAGCCGCCAAAGAATTCGCTCAGAAAACTGGTGCTGTGTATGTTCCTCCCTTTGATCACCTAGACATCGTTCGAGGTCAGGGGACAGTCGCACTTGAGATATTTGAACAGCTTCCTGAAGTGGACAACATAGTTGTTTGTTTAGGAGGAGGAGGCTTGACCGCTGGCGTTGCGCTAGCTGCAAAACTGAAAGCTCAGCAGCTTGGTCGCAAAGTAAAGGTCTACGCCGTCCAGGCAGAATTGGCCGCCGCCTACCCACCATCCCTTCGCGCTGGCAAACCTGTCGAGGTTAAGACTCAACCAACGATTGCCGATGGAATTGCCGTCGCAAAGCCAGGAAAAATCCCGTTTGACATCATTAGCAAGTTTGTTGACAAGGTTGTGACTGTTTCGGAAGATGAAATTGCCAAGGGCATGCTGGGAGTCCTGGAGCGAAACAAGCTAGTTGTTGAAGCAGGTGGAGCTGTTGGAGTTGCCGCAGTGCTAGCCAAGAAACTAAAGCTAAAGGGCACTACAGCTATTGTTCTTTCGGGTGGAAATATCGATCCGCTTCTTCTGCAAAGAGTTATTAGACATGGTCTTGCCGCCTCCGACCGCTACACCAACATTGCCGTGATGTTGCCGGATCGTCCTGGTCAGTTAGTTCGAACTGCGCAGGCTGTCGCCGACGCCCACGCAAACGTAGTTGAGGTACTCCACACCAGGCACGGCAGCGGATTGCAAATCAGCGAAGTTGAGCTGGATCTGAGTGTTGAAACCCGCGGAAAAGAACACCGGGATGAAGTAATTGAATCGCTCAAACAAGCAGGGTTGAATCCAAAGCTGTTGCGAGACTAGAACTTAAAGTTCTGAATCTGCTTTATTTCGACAACGATCTCTTTGCCATTAGGAGCGGAGTAACTGACTCGCTCGCCTACCTTTTTGCCTTCAATCGCTTGGCCGATAGGGGAGTCGGGGCTATAGACAGAGAAGTCTCCGTCCTCAATCTCCTGCTCGTATTTCGTTCCCTCAAAGATTTCATGTGATCCAAGGAAGAACTCATTGGACTTGCCATTGATGTCGCAAATCACGATTAGTCCCTGCTTGACGATTCCATCCCCAGCGTCTGCCTGACCAATGGTCGCATTTGCCAGCATCTCCTCGAGTCGATTAATTCGAGCTTCGATCTTGCCCTGCTCTTCTTTAGCTGCGTGGTATCCGCCATTTTCCTTTAGGTCGCCTTCCTCACGCGCTTCCTGGATTCTCTTGGCAATTTCATGGCGTTCAACCAAAATGAGCTGCTCAAGTTCACCCTTCAGACGGTCATAAGCGTCTTGGGTCAAAAGAATACTGTCGGTCATCTACTTGCCTTTGGGAATTGAAAAAGCTCGCCTAGCGAGCCGAGCTAAAGTCTAACGCAATGTGCAGGAGTCAACCAGGCCGCTAACAGCCTCTTCATAGGTGTTGACTGCCACGGTGTGGGTCGTGATGAGCTGATCAAACGGGCCAAATGACTGGGTAATGTGACCCACGACGGCGAACGAGTTGTTCAGTGCCTCGATGGAGCACTCTGCAACTTCCCCCGGCGGCATCTGGATTTCGAAATCCACTTCGGTGACCCAGGGGCTATTGACCCTGAAACCAACGGTGGTGAATTGCAGTGGTGACCAGTTCATGAGTCCAACTGCTACGGCGCCAATAGTAAAAATAGCCAGGGCCGAGTAAGCGAAGATGCGAAAAAGCTTTGGATTGGCTGTTTTCTTCCCGTAGCGGTTTGCTAGAAGGTCATCTTTTTGCTCGCTCATCCCATAAGGCTAAGGCATTGGTGAGATACTTGAGCCGTGAACTTTCTAAGCGGCCTGAATTTCCTGGCGACAATGCCTACCCCGGTCGCAGACGATACCTACAACTCACCCGGCACAATCGGCTTCATCATCACCTTCGCCGTTGCCGTTGGAGCAGTCTTTTTGTTTTTTGATATGAATAGGCGAATTCGAAACACCAAGTATCGCTCAGACATTCGCGAAAAGCTCGCTCAGGAAGAGCTCTCTGGCCACTCTCAGGAAAAACCTGACAGGCCAGAGCCACCAACTAAACCCCAGCGATAGAGCCTGGAATTGGATCAAGGCTAATTAGCAAAGCAGCCGTCCAATGACAGAAAAACGCAGCCACCGTTAGTGCGTGGAAATATTCATGGAATCCAAAGTGCTTGGCATTTCGCTTTGGCCACTTTGTGCCATAGAAGATTGCACCAAGTGTGTATAGCAGTCCACCGATAGCAATCATTAGCATCATTACCCAGTTGGCAGCCCATAGATCACCAACATAAAAGACCGCGAGCCAACCCATGGCCAAATAAATTGGCACGTAAAGCCAGCGTGGTGCATTGATCCAAAATATTCTGAAAAACATGCCAATTAGTCCAACTGACCACACAGTCACTAGCAGCATCACGCCCTTGTCTTCAGTAAGAGCAGAGAAGGCCATGGGTGTGTAGGTACCCGCTATGAGAAGAAAAATGTTTGCATGGTCTATCCGCTTCAAGACAATCTTGATTAACGGGCTCCAATTAAAACGGTGGTAGAGAGCAGAGTTGCCAAATAGGAGCACAGAACTGGCGAAATATATGGCTGCCGCTGTTTTTGCCAGCCAGCCATCGGCAACTACCAGCAGGACTATTCCTCCAACCACAACAAATGGCAGCACACCAGTGTGAATCCAGCCGCGCCAGGTCGGCTTAGTCTCCTGCGGTACAGGGCCAAGCTCCGAAAGGGGAAAGTTGGATTCGCTCACTCGCCGATTGTAGGCCAGAAAGCTTGGAGATTTGCCCGGGGATCAATAACAGAAGAAAGGTAAACAAGAAAAAGACTCGGCGTGTTTATTCAGCGCAACCTTAAAGCTCAGGCGTAGATTGAGCGAAAGCTCAACAGGCAGGAGCACAAGTGGCAAGCTCTCCAAAGTCCCGGTCGTCCGCAAAAAATACAACGACTCAGGAGGTGAGCCCAGGAGCGTCCAAGAAGAAACCTGATACCGCAGTCAGAACCTTTGTCCTCGATACGTCAGTTCTGCTCTCTGATCCCAAGGCTCTGTTCAGGTTTGCTGAACACGAAGTTGTCATCCCAATCGTTGTTATCAACGAACTTGAGAAAAAGCGCAATGACCTTGAAATTGGTTACTTTGCTCGTAAAGCCCTTAGATTTCTTGACGATCTGCGCCAAAAGCACGAGCGACTGGACTTTCCGGTTGAGGTTGGTGATGGCGGAACACTAAGAGTTGAGCTAAATCACATTGACCCATCAATCTTGCCAGCGGGATTCCAACTGGGAGACAATGATTCGCGCATCCTCGCAGTAGCCGCAAATTTGAATAACGAAGGTTTTGACGTCACTGTTGTTTCAAAAGACCTGCCAATGCGCGTGAAAGCATCAGCCATTGGTCTGCGGGCTGAGGAATATCTACACGAGTTGGCAACCGATGAGTGGAGCGGCGTCAGCGATTTACACCTCTCCGCAACTGAGATGGCCAATCTGTATGACTCTGAAGAAATCTCGCATCCGGAGGCAAAGGGACTACCTACCAATACCGGGCTAATTATTCACTCTGAGCGAGGCAGTGCGCTGGGTAGAGTTTCACAACACGGAACAGTGCGGTTGGTGCGCGGTGACCGCGAAGTCTTCGGTGTTCATGGCAGAAGCGCTGAACAAAGACTGGCAATTGACATGCTGCTAGATCCTGAGATTGGAATTCTTTCCCTCGGTGGTAGGGCAGGAACTGGAAAGAGTGCGCTGGCCTTGTGTGCAGGTCTTGAAGCAGTGCTAGAGCGCAGACAACACAAGCGCATCATGGTTTTCCGACCACTGTATGCAGTAGGCGGTCAAGAACTTGGTTATCTTCCTGGCACCGAGGGGGAGAAGATGAACCCTTGGGCACAGGCAGTCTTTGACACCCTTGGTGCACTTGTTTCAAAAGAAGTAGTTGACGAAGTGGTCAATCGAAACATTCTTGAAATTTTGCCTCTAACTCACATTCGCGGAAGATCTCTCCATGACAGCTTCGTGATTGTTGACGAGGCTCAGTCTTTGGAGCGAAACGTACTGCTGACAATGCTCTCTAGAATTGGCCAAAAGTCGAGAGTTATTCTGACTCACGATGTCGCTCAGCGCGACAATCTTCGCGTCGGCAGACACGACGGCGTTGCCTCTGTGGTTGAAACTTTGAAGGGGCAATCACTCTTTGGGCACATAACTCTCACCCGCAGTGAGAGAAGCGATATTGCGGCCCTAGTTACCGACCTACTTGACTAGCTGTGGATAACTAAACCGCTGCTAATTCAGCTCTGACTAACTTGTCAGAATGAGTCAGTTGATTGCCTTAGTTCCCCTTATCTATTTAGTAGCGATAGCAATACCGCTAGCTGTCATTGATTTCAAAGAGCATCGATTACCCAACCGGTTTACTCTCTCGGCGATAGCAGTTACTTTCAGCTTTCTTATTCTTTCCGCCTTTCTAACTGGTCAGTGGCTGCAGTTTGCTGTGGCGGCAATCTATTCCACTGGAACTTTTTTGATTGGATGGTGGCTGGCGGCTAAAGAAGGGATTGGAATGGGCGATGTGAAGCTGCTGGTTTCACTAAATGCTATCTCGGGCTATTTCTCACCTTTGCTTCCGCTATTTGGCATGACACTTGGATTTCTGGCGGCGACGATAGTTAGCGGGATTCGGATACTGCTTAGAAAACTCAGTCCGAGCGGGGCAATCGCCCTCGGCCCATACCTTTTGGCTGGTTTCTTTGTGTCGGTTTTGCCAGTTGCTATTTCAACTACTGCGGGGGTCTGGTCATAGGCAAGACTGCTAGCGCCTTGTCCAGCTGCTCCATTGTTAGCTTTTCACCATCAACGAAACCAAGTTCAATGGCTGCCTCTTTGACAGTAATTCCCTTTTCCACGGAGTGCTTAGCAATCTTGGCAGCAGCCTCATAGCCAATAAAGCGATTTAGCGGAGTAACAATCGAGGGCGAAGATTCGGCCATCGCCTTAGCTCGCTCTTGATTAATCTCAAGCCCCTTCACGGTCTTGTCAGCTAACACGC
>JBMSYD010000041.1:0-9549 GCA_049426345.1 Aquiluna sp. | reverse complement strand
GAACTGCTTGGCAGACACCTGGTTTTAGAAATTGACCTCCAGGGAGCCAGGCAAATCAGGGGCCGAGTAGCGAATACTGTGTCTGTCTTTGTCCTGCCTCCGTCTATTGAAGAGCTAGAAGCCCGATTGCGGGGCAGAGCGACCGAGACAGAAGAGCAAATTCAAACTAGACTGGAAACAGCGAAAGTCGAACTGGCCGCTGCCAGCGAATTTGATTTCCAAATCATCAATGACGATCTCGGTAAAGCCGCGAAAGAAATTGTCGATTTAGTAAGAAGACATTAGGAAGAGAAGATGGATAACAAGGGAATTACTGCACCTCCGATTGATGAGCTGCTATCAAAGGTTGAGTCAAACTACGAACTAGTCATCTTTGCTTCAAAGCGCGCTCGACAGATTAACGAGTACTACTCAGCTCTGCACGAGGGAAGCCTTTTCAACTACGTTGGACCGCTTGTCGACTCAACCATTGACGACAAGCCACTTTCGATTGCTCTGCACGAGATCCACCAGGGCAAGCTCGAAAAGAAATAAATAGTCCCACTTTGCGTATCCTGCTGGGTATCACCGGTGGCATAGCTGCTTATAAGGCAGCTGGTCTGGTACGTGCATTCACTGAGCTGGGCCACTCCGTGGAAGTTGTTCCTACTGAGAATGCACTTCGGTTCATTGGAAAAGCCACACTTGAAGCTCTTTCCGGTAAAAACATTGACATAGACATGTATGGCGATGTTGCCAGTGTTCGCCACGTTGAACTGGGTAAACAGGCCGACCTCATTATTGTTGCCCCGGCCACCGCATCATTCCTAGCCCGCATGGCTAGTGGACTAGCAGATGATTTATTGATGAATGCAATTCTTGCTAGTTCCGCTCCAGTAGTGGTCTGTCCTGCAATGCACACAGAGATGTGGACTAATGCTGCAACTCAGAACAATGTTGAGATATTAGTTAGCCGCGGCATTCGGGTTATGGAGCCTGCGAGTGGTCGACTAACTGGCGCTGACTCAGGAATAGGAAGAATGCCGGAGGTCGCTGACATAGTTGCGTTCTGTCTCTCCGGGCCTCTATCTGGCAAAAGAATTCTCGTTACTGCTGGTGGAACTAGGGAAGCAATTGACGAGGTTCGATTTATCGGAAACAGCTCATCTGGGCGCATGGGAGTCGAACTAGCGATTGCCGCTAGAAACATGGGTGCCCAGGTGACTTTGGTTGCGGCGAATCTTGATAATGTCCCCTCGGGAATGGAGGTTTTAAGAGTTAGTAGCGTCGACGAGCTTGAGCAAGCGATGGGTGCAGAGGCTGATGCGATAATTATGGCCGCGGCAGTTAGTGACTTTCGCGTTAGCGAGCCATTTCAAGGAAAGCTCTCTAGGGGCGATTCATTGAAGCTTGAATTAGAGCCGACCAAGGACCTAATTGCGGCATATTGCGCCAAGAATCCAAAAACGTTTGCCGTTGCTTTCACTCTGGCTGGTAGCAACCAGAATGTTTCGGAATTGGCAAAGAAGAAGCTCTGGGATAAGGGTGTACACCTTATGGTTGGAAACACCACCGGAGCTCTTGGTGCAGCTGATGTTTCAGTGTCTCTAGTTGACCGTGAAAAGTCCGAAAACATTAGCGGAAGCAAAGCTGAGGTTGCAAGAAAGATCCTTGAAAGAGTCGCTCTTCACTTTGTCGGCTAGCCCGCTAGGCTTAAGGCATGACGCTACGCACATTTACCTCTGAATCTGTCACTGAAGGTCACCCTGACAAGATTTGCGACCAACTTTCCGACACCATTCTCGATGCCTTGCTAGAGCAGGATCCAAATTCCCGGGTTGCCGTGGAGGCACTGGTTACCACTGGACTGGTTCACATCGCAGGTGAGGTCACAACCAGCGGCTATGTTGAGATTCCTCAGCTAGTTCGGGACAAAATCATCGAAATTGGCTACAACAGCTCTGAAATTGGCTTTGATGGGAACTCTTGCGGGGTTTCCGTATCCATTGGTGCACAATCACCTGACATCGCTCAGGGTGTGAATCATGCTCTCGAGAAAAGGCGGGGTGGAGCCGACCAAAGGAGCTCACAAGGAGCTGGAGATCAGGGCATGATGTTTGGCTACGCGACTAACGAATCAAGCTCCTTGATGCCAATGCCAATTCTCTTGGCGCATCAGATAGCTCAGCGCCTCGCTGAGATACGCAGAGAGCTCGGGGGAAATGTCATTCGACCAGATGGCAAGACTCAAGTATCCGTTGATTACGATGGCAACAGTCCGGTGGCTGTAAGTACTGTCGTTCTTTCTAGCCAACATCACCCCGACATCTCACAGGATGAGCTGGCGAGCATTGCCCTTGAAAGAGTTATTAGACCGGTTTTGCAATCTTCTGGTCTTGATTTTTCAAATTCGAATTACATCATCAATCCTTCCGGAAGATTTGTCATCGGAGGTCCGCAAGGTGATGCGGGTTTAACTGGCAGAAAAATCATCGTAGACACCTACGGGGGCATGGCTAGACACGGTGGAGGCGCATTCTCAGGCAAGGATCCTTCGAAAGTGGACAGATCCGGTGCTTACGCCATGCGATGGGTTGCCAAAAACGTAGTTGCGGCTGGGCTTGCTGACAAAGCAGAGATTCAGGTTGCCTATGCGATTGGTATGGCGCAACCAGTTGCTGTTTTCGTTGAGACTTTCGGAACGGAAAAGGTCGAGGTCGCCTCTATCCAAAAAGCAATCACCGAAGTCTTTGACCTTCGACCCGCTGCGATAATTGAAGACCTAAAACTACTCAGGCCCATTTACGGGCAGACTGCCGCTTACGGGCACTTCGGTCGGGAGCTCCCAGATTTCACATGGGAGCAAACTGATCGGGCAACCGCTTTAGCTACTGCGGCTGGCAGGTAAAAATGACGGCGGCCGTTCGAGTGGCGGTTGAGTCTTCTCTGCTGCAACTAGATCGAGAGTTTGACTTTCTAGTTCCTGACAATCTAAAGAATGCAGTCCAATGGGGATCAAGGGTTAGCTTCACGCTCGGTCGGGCAAAGCGACCAACGACAGGTCTCGTTATCGATCTATTGGATAGCAGCGAATACGCGTCTACATTCATCCAAGAGGTCATAGGTGACAGGCCCTATCTCAATCCGGAACTTCTGCAATTTTGTAAGGAAGTTGCAAGTCGCCAGGTGGTTGCGCTAGGTGAGATTCTGCAATTAGCATGCCCGCCGAACATGCCAAAGATTGCCATCAATCCACCTACCGCAGCACCTTCTCCAATGAAGGCAGCTATCCGCAACGAGGTGATTCTCACATCGGTGCAAGAGTCAGTAGGAGACCGGCTGATTCCAAGCTGGGCGAGGGAGTTCGCTGAACGTGCTGCTGAGCTATACCAAGAGGGACAGTCATCAATTCTGATTGCTCCGGAGGCTTCTGACGTCGAAGTTATAGCTCACGCGCTTAGGCACAGTGGAGTTGAACCAATTGTTTGGGAAACCACTCGGAAATCAAGAAAATTTCAAAACTTTCATGGCTGCATGAATCAAAAGCAAGTGGTGATTGGCACAAGAAGCGCTATTTATGCACCGGTTGCAAACTTAGGTCTAATCGCAGTCGCGGATGACTTAGATGATAGCTACCAGGAAGTTGGCTCTCCTCACACGAACCTGCGCGACCTGGCTCTCATTAGATCAAGTAATCGCTGCAGCGTTTTATTTGCCGCACCATACCGCTCAGTTGAGCTTCAGCGCCTGGTGGAGATTGGCTACCTAAAGGACGACTCGAATCCAAAGGTTCCAAAAATTGCTTTTAGTGAGCCCGGGGTGCGCATTGATGACACGAGTTTGAATCTTGCCAAGCAGTCCTTGGTGGAGGGGACTCTGCTGGTTCTCTTGCCCAGAAAAGGCTCATCGTCGGCTGTTTTCTGCGCAGACTGTGGCAACAGAATCCGCTGTGAATGTGGTGGGTATGTTTGGGAACCTAAGAAGGAACGCTTCGAGTGTCGAATTTGCGGATCGCCAATTACCAGCTGCCGAGAGTGTCGTTCAACCAGCTTTCGCAGAGGCCGGTCGGGGAGCGAACGAACCACAAGTGAAATTGGAAAGATGTTTCCTAACGCTACGGTCTACGAAGCGACCCAAGAGAAGAAACCAACAATCTCTAACAGGGCGAATCAGATAGTTGTGGCGACTCCCGGCAGCGCACCACGACTTCTTGAGGGTTACAGCGGGCTTCTGGTTCTGGACTGTGACGTCTGGCTCTCTGCCCAGTCGCTCACCTCCGAGCATAAAGCGCTCCGGGATTGGTCAGAGGCGATTGAGCTTCTAAATCCGAATGCCCGCGCAGTTTTCGCGGGACTAGGAGGCTTGCTTGGAAAGCCACTCGCTCTTTGGCAGCACAGGGAGATCGCGAAAGCGTCATACCGCGACGCCAAACTTCTTCGATTGCCACCAGCAGTTCGCACAGTCTCGATTAGCGGCACGTTAGAGCAAATCAAACGCTCTAGCGATCTGATTACTGCGCATGGTGCACAGCTCATAAGAAACACAGGCACAAAGGCCACCTACAAGTTTGACTATTCTGTTGGAGCTGAAGTTTGTGCCGACTTGCGCAGCGTCGCTGTTTCGGCGAAGGCCATACAGCGTGGTAGCAAGAATGTACGTGGCCTTGCTATTGCTATGGATGACCTGGAGGCAATCTAATGAATTTGATTTTCGCTGGAACACCTGCAGTTGCCGCGCGTGTTTTGCGCGAGTTGACCAAGGAGCACAAAGTCGTTCTAGCGATCACTAGACCAGACGCGCCAGTTGGCAGAAAAAGGGAACTTGTACCTTCCGAAGTAGCCTCCACTGCATCTGAATTGGGAATACCGCTACTGAAGACAGACCGAATCGGTCCATCTGAACTAGAAGAAATTGAATCGGCGCAGGCTGAGGTTGCGATTGTCGTGGCATTTGGGAGCCTGATTCCAACGTCGGCACTTAAAGTTCTGCCTTGGTGGAATCTGCACTTTAGCCTTCTCCCGCTATGGCGCGGCGCCAGTCCACTGCAGATGTCTTTGATTTCACAGACTGGACAGGGCGTGACGCTATTTGAAATTGATGAGGGCCTAGACACTGGGCCGATTCTCGCAAGCTCAGCAATGGCTCTGCCATCAGACGTTCCGGCTGGTGAGCTACTTGACGAATTGTCCGATGTTGGAATCAATCTGATTCAGCAGTCACTTCTTGAGTTGCCTAGCCCAAAGCCACAGCAAGGTCAGTCGACTCACGCTCCGAAACTCAATCGCTCGTTTGCCAAAATCTCCTTCAGTGATTCGGCATCGAAGGTTCAAAGAAAGGTCTACGCGCTCAATCCTGAGCCTATGGCCTGGTGTGTGACCAGCAAGGGAGATCTGAGAATTCTTGCCTGTAAAGCCGTCGGGGAAGTTGATTGGAACGCTCTGAGTGCTCAGGCCCTTCCAGTAGGACAGTTAGAAGTAAGTGGCAATCGCATCCTGGTTGTTTGTGGCGGTGGTTCGAGATTGGAACTGCTGACTGTGCAGCCAGCGGGTGGCAAGGCGATGTCTGCTGAGGATTGGTTTAGGGGATACGGCGGTTCGAGTCTTGAGTAACTCAAGGCTGGTAGCTCATCAACTGCTGTCACGAGTGCAGTCGGATGACGCATATATCAACCTATTACTTCCAATCTTTATCGACCGAAGCGGGTTACCGGAGCAGGACAGGGGAATTGTGCAGGAAATGGCCTATGGCGCTCTGCGCTGGCAACTGCAATACGACGCAATCATCGACTTGCTTGCTGGCGGCAAAGACTTAGAGGATGCGGTCCGAATTGCTCTCAGACTCGGCCTTCACCAGCTCTTTCGGATGCGAGTGCCAAGCCACGCTGCAATTAATGAAACGGTCGAACTTGTTAAGAAACTCAGTCCTAGAGCTGCCGGGTTTGCAAACGCAATTCTTCGCAACGCTGACCGCCAGGGACGTGAACCACTCTTGAAGCAGGCTACTCAGGGAATGAGCAACTTGAAGGCGCAATCAATAAAGTTCTCTCACCCAGAGTGGGTGATTGGTGCATTGCTAGACGCCTTAGCTTTGGATGGTCGTTCCGATTTGGAGTCTGTGTTAAACGCAAATAATGAAACCCCGAATGTGAACTTAGCTGCCCTAACAGTCCAAGCAAGAGAACAACTGATGTCCGCAGGTCTTAGCAAGTCCTTAGTATCACCCATAGGTTTTACTGTCGATGGCAATCCTGAGCCGTTCTTGGGAAGGGACGTGCGCGTTCAAGATGACGGCAGTCAACTTGTAGCACTGGCTTTGCTTGAGTTAGCTGGTGACAACGGCACATTTCTAGACATGTGCTCTGGCCCTGGTGGTAAATCTGCCGTTTTGCTCAGTGGCTTGTCGCAAGGCAAGCTTGATTGCTTTGAACCCGCTGCTCACCGAGCGCAGCTAGTTCGTCAGGCAGTTGGGCACGATGAGAGAGCTGTTGTTATTGAAAAAGTGGGTCAGCAAGCTGCTAAAGACACCTACGACGCGGTGTTACTCGATGCCCCTTGCAGCGGACTGGGCTCACTACGAAGAAAGCCAGAGTCGCGCTGGAGGAAGCAAGATAGCCAGCTAAAGCAACTTGAGAAGACTCAACGGGAACTACTAGATGCAGGAATTAGCTCTCTGAAGGTTGGAGGGGTACTGCTCTACTCCACTTGCTCGCCAGTAATCTCGGAAACTAATAGCCAGGTTGTGGATGCTCTCGCCCGGCATCCTGATGTTGAATTGGTGGATCTGAAGCCCGTTGTTCAAAGCATTAGTTCTGTGTTGACCCTCAATCAAAAGAGGAAGACTGTTCAGCTCTGGACCGATATCCACGGAACCGACTCAATGTTTATGGCAGCTTTTCGAAAGGTAAAGTGAAAGCATGAAAATCCACCCATCAATCCTTTCGGCCGACTTTGGTCAGCTGGCCCATGAGCTCAACAGAATCAAGACGGCTGATGCGGCTCATATTGACGTGATGGACAATCATTTTGTTCCGAATCTCACTATCGGCTTGCCGGTTGTGAAAAGACTTCAGGAGATTTCCCCAATCCCGCTTGACGTGCACCTTATGATCACACGCGCAGATACTGAATCAATTCGTTATGCGAAGCTGGGCGTTTCCTCCGTCACAATTCACCTGGAGGCCTGCGAGGATCCAAAAAGGACCATTCAAGATCTGAAAGACTTGGGTGTCCAGGTTGCCGTTGCAATCAAGCCAGCAACGCCAGTCGAGAGTGCTTTTGAGTTTCTGCCTGAACTCGACATGCTGCTAATAATGACCGTCGAACCAGGATTTGGTGGCCAGCCGATGCTTGATGAGACTCTCGAGAAAATTCCGGTCGCTCGCAGAGAGATTGATCTGCTCGCAAAACCAATCACTTTGCAGGTTGATGGGGGAGTGACAGTTTCCAACATTGGAAGGCTTTCCTCGTTGGGCGTTGATTGCGTCGTGGCTGGCTCAGCTGTTTTTGACGCCGGTGACGCTGCTGAGAACATTGAAGCACTGCGAAAAGCCGCTTCACCTTCTGACTGATCCTGACTAACCTAGGCAAATGAAATCCTTCAACCAGCTCTTCTCAGAATTAGAGGAAATTGCGGCTAACCCATCGGCAGAAAGCGGGTCGGCGAGATTACTCAAAGAGGGACCGCATGCTATCGGTAAGAAGATTGTTGAAGAAGCTGCCGAGGTTTGGATGGCAGCAGAATACGAGACCAAAGAGGACCTTGCCCTTGAGGCATCCCAGCTCATCTACCATGTTCAACTTCTTTTGGTGTCTAAAGGCATTGGACTTAGCGAGCTAGAGGAGCGTCTTTGATGCTTAGAGTTGCAATCCCAAATAAGGGCATATTGTCGGAAAGCTCAATCTCAATCTTGCGCGAAGCAGGGTATTCAATGAGAAGGGAAGCGGCAGAGCTACACGTTGTTGACGAGGACAACCAGATTGAGTTTTTCTACCTAAGACCCCGCGACATTGCGACATACGTTGGTGAGGGTTCATTGGATGCTGGAATTACCGGTCTTGACCTCTTGCTTGATTCAAAATCCAAGGCAGTTGAGGTTGCAGATCTCGGATTTGGAGGATCAACCTTCCGCTTTGCTGTTGGCAACGAAAGCACCTTCAAGGAGCTAAGCGACTTGAAGGGCAAGAGAATTGCCACAGCCTATCCATCTCTGCTTGCCGATTTTCTGTCGAAAGAAGGGGTATCGGCTGAGGTAGTAAGACTAGACGGAGCGGTGGAGAGTGCCATAAAGCTAGGTGTGGCAGATGCAATCGCTGATGTTGTATCAACGGGCAACACCTTGAGAAAAGCAAATCTTCGAATAATCGGCCCTATCTTGTTGAAGTCAACAGCCAGACTGATAGCTTCTCCAGGAAAGTCGGAACTTAGTAGTCGCTTATTGCGACGCATCGAAGGCGTGATTGTGGCCCGGGAATATGTCTTGATGGATTATGACTGCCCTAAGGACCTAATAGAAAAGGCAATCGCAATAACACCTGGATTTGAATCACCAACTATCTCTCCGTTGGCCGATGAGAATTGGGTCGCGGTCAGAGCGTTGGTTAGATCAAGTGAGACCAACAATGTGATGGATCAGCTTTCTGACTTAGGAGCAAAGGCCATTCTGGTTACCTCCATTCACGCCGCGAGGATTTAGTGCCATCCATCAGAGTTGTTCCCTGTCTAGATGTGAAGGACGGGCGAGTCGTAAAGGGAGTCAATTTCCGCAATCTTAGAGACAGCGGAGACCCTTTTCAATTGTCGAAGCTCTACTACGAACAGGGAGCCGATGAGATAACGCTCCTAGACATCTCAGCTTCCCTTGAGGGTCGCTCGGCAACCCTTCGATTAGTCGAGAAGTGTGCAGAGTCGATTTTTGTTCCGCTGACTGTTGGCGGAGGAGTTGGATCAGTAGACGAAGTTCGACGGCTTCTAAGTGCTGGGGCCGACAAGGTCTCGGTTGGATCGGCTGGTATTTTGCAGCCAGATCTCATAAATGACATCGCAAAGGAATTTGGTTCGCAAGTTTTGGTTGCCTCGCTAGACATCAAGCGCATGGACACGGTCTCCGGATTTGGAATTACTCGCCTTGGTGGCACAGAAGACACTTCCATTGATGCCCTTGAGTGGGCCGCGGAGCTGGCAGCTAGAGGAGCGGGTGAACTACTAATTAATGCAATGGACGCCGACGGCACCCGAGAGGGATTTGACCTCGAGCTACTTTCGGCAATTCGTTCCAGGACGAGCCTTCCCATCATTGCCTCAGGTGGCGCTGGATCAGTTGAGGACTTTATCCAGGCTGCCAAGGTGGGTGCAAATGCGTTGTTAGCAGCGAGTGTCTTCCATGATCAAACCCTTACGATTGAACAAACCAAGCAGGCTTTATCTATTGCAGGATTCGAGGTGAGAGAAAGTGCTTAACCTTGACTCCCTGCGCTTCGACTCCAGCGGCTTAGTTCCCTGTGTAATTCAGGATGCCGGAACTGGCAAGGTTTTGATGCTTGGATATGCCAACAAGGAGACGTTGGAAGAGAC
>JBMSYD010000040.1:0-9694 GCA_049426345.1 Aquiluna sp. | reverse complement strand
CTAAATCTATTGGCCAGGTGTTCAATTGCTCGATATTTGAAAGCTCTCTTTCGTCACCGCTTTCCAAGATGTCAACAATCCAGTTGGCTCCGTGTTCGCCCTGCTCCCTAGTCTTCTGATTTATTGTCGAAAGACCATAGAACTGTCCAAGTGGATGGCCATCGAGCCCGATGACAGAAATATCCTGTGGAACTCTTAGACCCAAATCTCTAGCAGCCTGGATTGCACCAAATCCCATTTCATCGGAAGCACAAAATATTGCGCTTGGGTTGTGTCTGGGGTCACCGAGCATTTGTTTAGCGGCGTAGTAGCCTCCGCCGACGGTGAAGTCTGCCTCTGCCATCCACTGCGGTTTAAAATCTAGATTCGCATCAAGCAGCGCTTCTTGGTAACCAGTCTTGCGAAGATAGGGCTGGTGAAAATCCATTTCACTAGCCGGATTTCCGGCAATCATTCCTATTTCGGTGTGACCGAGGGAGATCAAATGCTGTGTGGCTAGTCTTCCCGCACCCTCATCATCAATCGAAAGTGAGCGCGCACCAGGAATCGGACCACCAATTCCAACAATGGGTTTGTTTAGTGTGGTTAGTTTTTCAAGCTCTTGATCTGAAAGCTTCAGAGCAACTGTTAGAACACCATCCACGCGCTTGCGCAGCACTAGGTCCTCAAACACTCTTTCCCGATGACCAAGTCCACCCGAGAGGCTATAGAGAGTGATGTCGTATCCGCGCATTACTAAAGCGCTAACAATCCCCTCCAACACCGTTGAGAAAAACCAGCGATCAATAAATGGCAGGACAACTCCAATGTTTCTGGAGCGACCGGTTGCAAGGGTGTAAGCGGAAGAAGATGCGACGTAGCCAAGTTCTTGGGCAGCCTTTAGAACTCGCTCTCGAGCTCTTGCTGAAACGTGGGATTTCCCATTGAGTGCCCTGGAGACTGTCGCGGTCGAGACGCCTGCCCGCTGGGCAACTTCAATGATCCCGACCATGCAAAAACTGTAAAGGTTTACGGCCTTCTTGGCTAGCCAGGCTGAAAATCAGGTAGTCTTGAGCGTCGCTAAGACATGGCAAGTTACCCAAGTGGCCAAAGGGATCTGACTGTAAATCAGCCGGCGTGAGCCTTCGGGGGTTCGAATCCCTCACTTGCCACCAAATTCGCCCCAACCGGTGGTGGGATTTGGGATTTTTTTCATAATTCCCCGAGTTCTATCTTTGGTAGAAACTGGAGAAAAATGAACGCCTTGTTGAAATACCTCACAGGCAAAGCCACAGCACCTCTAAACATGTTGATTGCCCTGGGCTTTGCCGTTTTTGCTTTTGTCGGCCTACCCCTTCCCGCAAATGAAACTACGCCTGGTGCTGGTTTGCCGGAAGACACCGAGAGTGTTGTTGCGTCAAAGATCCGTGAAGACTTTGTAGTAACAGAAGGTTCTGCCGCGTTCATTGTTTATTTCTCGGACGAAAAGTTCACTGACTCCCAGCTGGAATGGATCCAAGGAAAATTTGATCCAATTGTTGGCTTCCCATCTGGCGGCGCTAATGAAAAATTCTTGGAATTTACCAACGCTGAAATTAATGGTCAGGCATTTGTCCCACCAGCCGTTATTTCAGAAGACGGTGCAACTGCGTTGATTACAGTTCCACTCGATCAAACCGATGATTTTGAGTTAACCACCGAACGTGTTGACTCGATGCGAGAGATTGCACCTGAGGCCATGCCTGCAGGACTGAATGTCTATGTGACAGGACCGGAAGCCTTTATCAAGGACGTCGGATCAATTTTTGAAGGTGCCGACTTCCTGCTTCTCGCATTTACTGCAGGAGTGGTAGCGCTTCTACTTCTGATTACTTACCGATCGCCAGTGCTTTGGCTAATTCCACTTGCCGTTGTCGGAACGGCTGATGGCATGGCAGGCATTTTGGCTAGACGCGCAGCAGATGCGCTTGGCTTCAATCCAGATGCATCGGTAACAGGAATTCTTTCAGTGCTGGTGTTTGGTGCTGCAACTAACTATGCACTTCTTTTGATTGCTCGTTATCGCGAAGAACTTCTCACCCACGAGGACAGAAGAGAAGCAATGCGCGTTGCTATTCGAGGAGCTGGTCCTGCGATTCTGGCATCTGGTTCAACCGTTGCGATTGCGCTGGCACTTCTACTGCTCGCTGAAATTGAAGGTCGTCAGGTCCTAGGTCTGGTATCGGCAGTTGGAATCGTGGTGGCGATGATTGCCGGGCTTCTTGTTCTGCCTAGCGCTCTGGTTGTCTTTGGTCGCTGGATCTTCTGGCCGTTTGTGCCAAAGGTTGGCGGCAAGAATCCATATGAGAAGTCAATTTGGACCAAGCTCGGTCGAGCTGTTTCCAAGAAGCCAATCGCTGTTGCGGCTATCGGTGTTGCAATTCTGGGTGGTTTGGCCTCTGGTGGCCTCGGCATCAAAAACGGCCTCAGCGCCACTGAAATCTTTATTGAAAAGCCGGAAGCCGTACTTGGCCAGGAGGTTCTGGCTGATGCTTTTCCTGCTGGAAGCGCAGCCCCGACCTATGTGATCGTGAGCAAGCAATATGCTGCTGAGGCCAAGCAACTTGTAGATATTGATGGCGTTGCTGAAATTAATGACGGTTCTTCAAACGACCAGTATCAGGAATTCCAACTTGTTTTGGATGCTGAGCCGGAATCAACTGAGGCTCTGCAACTTATTCGTGACCTGAGAGCTGAGTTGGATGCATTGCCAGAAGATGCTGTGGCACTTGTTGGCGGCCAGGACGCTACAACTCTGGACGTTACAGATGCAACAAATCGAGATCAAGCGCTGCTTGTTCCACTGATTCTTATTTCAGTATTCCTAATTCTGATTCTGCTTCTGAGGTCACTAGCAGCACCTATTTTCTTGATGGTCGCAGTTGTCGGCTCATTCTTCTCGGCAGTTGGAGCAAGCTGGCTGATTTTCCAATACGTCTTTGGATTCCCGGCGCTTGACCTAACAGTATTAATCCTCGCCTTCTTGTTCCTGGTTGCATTAGGTGTCGATTATTCGATTTTCCTTGTGACCAGAGCTCAGGAAGAAGCGCACAAGCTGGGAACTCGCGAGGGAATGAAGAAGGCACTTGGTGCAACTGGTGGAGTGATTACATCTGCCGGAATATTGCTGGCTGCTGTCTTCGCGGTGCTGGGAGTTCTTCCACTAATTGCGCTAGCTCAGGTTGGAACAATTGTTGGAATTGGTGTGCTGCTTGACACCTTGCTCGTCAGAACTGTGATTGTTCCTGCAATTGCATTTGTGGCCGGCAAGAAGTTCTGGTGGCCACGAAAAGAGTTTGCGGACTAATTCCTAGAGTTTGATCCAGGCAACCTGATCATGCTCGAGCACACCCTCAACTGTTAGATCATGTTGTGTAGTGACTAGTAATTCACCTGCAGGCAGTGCGACCGACCCTCCAAAGTTGGCGATAACTCGAACCCCTGAGTTGTCGAATGCCAATGTGGTTTCATCGCACAACTCAGCAACCCATTGCAGTTCACCCATTCCGAGATTGAACTGTTTTCTAATTTTCAGCAGCTGACGGTACAGCTCGAGGGTTGACCCAGCCACGCCCTCTTGCTCGCTTCTCGCATAGCGTCGATAGTTTTCAGGTTGGGGTAGCCAGCTTTTGCCGGTGTTATTGAATCCAAAAGCTGGTTTGTTCGCTTCCCAGGGAATAGGAACTCTGCAGCCATCGCGACCGACTCTTTCACCATTAGTTCTGAAGAACGTCGGATCTTCTCTGTATTTTGCTTCTAAGGTTGTGTGCTCAGGCAAGCCGAGCTCTTCACCTTGATAGAGGTATGAACTTCCAGGGAGCGCCAACATGAATGCTGTGGCTGCCCGTCCAATTCTTTGTCCGCGTGCCTCATCTGGTTGCGGGTAATCAGGTCCGATTCCATCGCCCTGCTTAGGAACTTCGTCATAAGCCATGCGAGTTACGTGACGGATCACATCGTGGTTTGAAAGCACCCAGGTGCTAGGAGCCCCGACCCCACCAAACTCCCGAAGCGAATCATCGATAACTTTTTTGAGATCAGCTGACTTCCAAGCGGTGCTCAGATAGCCAAAGTTGAATGACTGATGGTACTCATCGGGCCTAACCCATTTGGCCATGTTGCTAAGTGGCAATACCCAAGCCTCCGCACACATCGCTCGATCTTCATATTCGTTGGCGACCCTGCGGAAGCCTCGGATTACTTCGTGAACGCCTTCTTGTCCCCAGTAAGGGTGATCTTGGTAATCCTGGGCACTTGGATCAAAACCCGCAGCATCTGGATTTACCTTTAGGTCTGGCAATCCCTTTGCTTTAACGAGCGAGTGCGCTACGTCAACTCGGAATCCATCGACGCCTCTGTCAAACCAAAAGCGGAGAACATCGTGGAAAAATTCAGTGACCTTTGGGTTTTCCCAATTGAAGTCAGGCTGTGAAGAATCAAAAATATGCAGATACCACTGTCCATCTTCAATCTGAGTCCAGGCATTACCTCCAAACACAGACGGCCAGTTGTTAGGAGGAGTATTTGCATCCTTGCCATCGCGGAAGTGATACATCTCTCG
This sequence comes from Aquiluna sp., assembly GCA_049426345.1. Lineage (GTDB taxonomy): Bacteria > Actinomycetota > Actinomycetes > Actinomycetales > Microbacteriaceae > Aquiluna. The sequence continues at coordinate 5,115 of JBMSYD010000040.1, read as the reverse complement.
CTCTGGCGACCCTTTGCCTGCTTTTAGGGCAGCTTGGAAAAGTGGATGTTGATCGGATGAGTGGTTGGGAACTAAATCAATGATTACGCGAATACCAAGAGAATGTGCTTTTTCTAAGACTGCATCAAAATCAGCGAGCGTTCCAAAGAGCGGATCGATGTCTTTGTAGTCGGCTACGTCATAACCCGCATCTTTTTGGGGTGAGCGAAAGAACGGGGAAAACCAAATGGCATCAATGCCCAATTCCTTGAGTGAATCGAGTCTGCTCAGTACGCCTGGCAGATCACCCATGCCATCGCCGTTTCCGTCAGCAAAGGACCTCGGGTAGATCTGGTAAATGACGGCATGACGCCACCAGTTCGCATCTTTTTGCACGACGAGCCTCTCTGAGCAAAATGTGTGTAAAGGCTTGCAGGTTTACCCGCAGGCCCCACTTAGGTTATAAGCAAGAAACCCACATTTTTATTGAGATTTACAGTTTTGTTAGGAAAATTTAGAGCTGAAAATTTTGTAAATCTCTTCCACCTGGGGTTTGCCTGTCGCTTTGGGCAGGTGCTAATCTGTCTCGGTTACAACGCCCCGATAGCTCAGTGGTAGAGCACTTCCATGGTAAGGAAGGGGTCGACAGTTCAATCCTGTCTCGGGGCTCGGTCTTATAGATCTGGCGGGGTAGCTCAGGTGGTCAGAGCGCACGGCTCATAATCGTGAGGTCGCGGGTTCGATCCCCGCCCCCGCTACCAATCAAAATCCAACCCTGAGGTTGGACAAGTTTTCTAGGTATCTAATTCCTTCAACCTCAGTAAAGCTGAGCTCAAAGTTTTCCAGCTTGAAAGCCTTTCGAACAGGCATGAAAGAAGCTAAAAATGCTTTCGCTTCGTATTCAGCGAGGTTCATGCCTAGGCACGTATGAGGGCCATATCCAAAAGCCATGTGAGGCTTTCTGCCACGGTCAAGATTCACAACCTCAGGATTTTCCCACTCAGTCGGATCAAAGTTAGCTGACGCAAAGTGGAGGCGGTAGTAGAGAGGCTTAGCCTCATCAAACTTGTTTGCCTCAACTCTTTCTATGGCAGGTAGTGGCGAAAGGAAACGAAGCAGCTCATTGATTAGCGATCTTTCGAGATCAGGGTCTGCTTCTATTCGATCTGCATCCTCAGGAGAGTTCAATAGATGCCAGAACATGCCTGAGATGTGCTTTATGACGGTATCTCTTCCACCTGCAAGTAAAACGCCGGCATAACCTTTGAATTCAATTTCCGTAAGTTCCGCATCCATTGGGCGAAGCTTTTTCAGAACGGACCAAATGTCCTCACTGTTTGAATCCTCCGCAAAAACTCTCGCTAGGTAATTGTGTAGGACATCACCATTACGAGTAGGTCCTGCCGCCGTCCACACATCAGGACCCCAGTCAATCCACTCCTGCTTGTCTTGCGGTCTGCCATAAATAATCGTTAGGCAAGTGACGACATAGGGCAGGGCAAAGTCGTCATACACATCAAAGCTTTCCCTTTTTGAAATTAGTTGATCCAGTAGATCTTTGGCAGCTTTCTCAAATTCTGGTTTTAGTGCCTCCAGACGAGGTCTTAGAAAAAGCGTCTGGACCGCATGGCGATAGGCGGTGTGGGCAGGAGGGTCCACCTCTAGAGGAATTTGATGGTAGTCACGAACATCACGATCTCCCTGCAGATTGCTGGAGTAGGTCTCGTAGTCCTTGGCAGCATTTCGAACAGCCTCGTAACCAGTTATGTTTTTGAACTCTTCGGAGGTAAATGCCTTCACAACCTCGCCCTTTCCTTATCAAGAGATTACCCTTGAGGGGTGGTAAACCCTGCAATCGAAGGAAAGCGTTACCCTCGCACACCCGCTTATCTGGTAGGGCGTGAAAAGGTACGGGAATTTTCCCGTGCAGTTTTCTTCCCTGTTGAATCCCAAGAGAAATCCAATTCAGAGTTGGTAGTGCCACCGACCTTCCCGGTACTGATTCAGGAGCAAAGCCTGAAGCTGGTTCTGGCGGACCCGGAAGCAAAGCTTGATTTCTCCAGGGTTGTCCATGGCGACCAGCGCTTTGTCTTTGAACGGCCCATTGTTACCGGCGATCAGCTAACCAGTGAGCTGCAAGTTGCAAGCGTGAAAACCCTCGCGGGAAATCACCTGGTTACGTTCAACACCGAGATTTTTGACGCCAGCAACAAGCTGGTCTGCACAGCTATTTCCACCCTCGTCGTCAGGGGCGAAAATGCCTGAGCTAAGTTCATTGAAAGTTGGCAATCAGGTTGCCCAGAAAGACTTTGACATCACCCGTGATTCTTTAGTTCGCTATGCGGGGGCATCGGGAGACTTCAACCCAATTCATTATCGAGATGACATTGCTAAATCCGTTGGCTTACCTGGAGTGCTAGCACACGGAATGTTGACTATGGGAATCTCAATTAGTCCAGTTGTTGAGTGGTTGGGAAGCTCTGCTAAGGTCCTTGATTACTCGGTACGCTTCACCAAACCTGTAGTTGTACCAGCAGATGCGCCAGCTCGCATAACTGTCACTGCTGTGGTTGGTGCAATAGAAGGGGAGAGAGCCCGCATCGACATCACAACCAGTTTCGAGGGAAACAATGTTTTGGGTAAAGCGCAAGCTTGGGTTAAGCCTTGAGTTCTAATGCTCCAGTTCGACTGTCTACTCTGACGACAATCAGAGTCGGGGGAACTCCAAAGTCATTTACGAGGTGCGAATCTACTTCCGAGCTTTACGAAGCCTCACTCGCTGCAGAAAATGGTGAAGAAGCTTTTCAAATTCTGGCAGGCGGATCTAACACTGTTTTCGCGGACGATGTCAGCAACCTAAACGTGATTTATGTTGCAAATAAGGGAATTGAAGTCATCGCAGAGAACCAATCTGAAATCGAACTGCGAGTTCAAGCCGGTGAGAACTGGGATGAATTTGTGCTTTGGTGCATCGAGCGCGGCTACGCGGGAATCGAGGCAATGAGTGGAATTCCAGGCAGCGTTGGCGCAACCCCGGTTCAAAATGTTGGTGCTTATGGCCAAGAAGTTTCGCAGGTAATTACTGCCGCAGAGTTCTTAAACTTTGAAACGCAACAGGTGGAGCTGCAGCCGGCAAGCTTTTTCGAATTCTCATATCGAAACAGTGCCTTGAAGCGGGGGCTTCGCGGAGTGATTGGCTCCATTGATTTTCGTCTCAAGAAATCAGACGGTTTGTCAGTTCCAATGGCCTCAGGTCAAATAACTAACCACGTTGGCGCTGAATATGGCTCTCAACTACCTATGATGCAGGTTCGAGAGGTAGTTCTTGAGCTTCGCTCATCTAAGGGCATGGTCGTCAAAGATAGCGATCCAAATTCAGTTTCCTGTGGCAGTTTCTTTACAAACCCAGTCGTCTCACACTCTAAATTCCTTGAGTTCCCATCTGATATGCAGAAGTGGGAGATGGAGAACGGCGATATCAAGCTATCTGCCGGATGGCTTATTGAGAATGCAGGAATACCTAAGGGCTTTTCTCTTCCACTTTCCAAGGCAGCAATTTCTGAGAAACACGCTCTTGCCATAATCAACAAAGGTGGAGCGACTGCTGAAGAGATTGTTGAACTCGCTCGCTATGTGCAGGAGAGAGTGGCAGCTCGCTGGGGAATTAACTTGATTCCAGAACCAAATCTGATTGGTTTTTAGGCAAACAGTTTTTGTAGTCGCTGGATACCTTCTAGCAACTGGTCATCGCCAAGTGCATAGGAAAGTCTCAAGAAGCCGCTCGGTCCAAATGCCTCACCTGGAACAAGTGCAACTTCTGCTTTCTCCAAGATGAAGTCCGCCAACTCCAGTGAAGAGTTGAACTTTCTGCCAGCCATTTCTTTTCCAAATAGTCCCGTGACGTCTGGATAAACATAGAACGCACCTTGCGGAGTTGGAGTCTTGATGCCATCAATCTTGCTTAGCTCGCTAACTGCAAGTTTTCTTCTGCGGTCAAATGCTTCGAGCATCTTCTTAATTGGTGCTTGGTCGCCAGTCAGGGCAGCAATCGCTGCACGCTGAGAAATATTAGAAACGTTGGAGGTCAGATGTGATTGAAGATTTGCCGCAGCTTTTGCCGCATCGGCCGGTGCAATCATCCAACCAAGCCTCCAGCCAGTCATTGCATAGCTCTTAGCAACACCGTTAACCATGATTGTGCGATCAGCAAGCTCAGGAACAACTTCAGTTATTGAGTAAGCCTTGATGCCGTCATAAACCAAGTTCTGATAGATCTCATCGGTGATTACCCACAGGTTTTCTTTGGAAAGCACCCACTTACCAATTTCAGCAATCTCTTCTTTTGAATAAACCGCACCAGTGGGGTTGGAAGGTGAGCAGAGCAGCAGCGCTTTAGTCTTGTCGGTGTAGTGCTTTTCTAATTGCTCGACTGTGACCTTGTAGTCCTGCTCGCTACCTGCAAAAACATCAACCTGCTTACCACCGGCCAACTTGATTGCTTCTGGGTAGGTGGTCCAATAGGGAGCTGGCACTAAAACTTCATCGCCCTTGTCCACAACAACCGCGAATGATTGATAAACGGCCTGCTTGCCACCGTTAGTAACAATTACCTGCGAAGCGTCGACCTTGGTGCCAGAGTCCTGCAGTGTTTTCTGAACAATTGCCTCGCGCAGCTCTGGCAGACCAACCGCCTGGGTGTAGCGGTGGTTCTTTGGATCCCGTGCGGCGATAACGGCTGCCTCGACAATGTGGTCCGGGGTCGGAAAATCTGGCTCGCCAGCGGCATAGGTGATAACCGGACGTCCTTGGGCGATCAGGGCCTTGGCCTTGGCGTCGACCTTGAGGGTCGCGCTTTCAGCAATTGCGGCTATGCGGGAGGAGATTCGGTTGGCTGGCATAGAGCCAGAATACTTGTGAAATGGGGTCTGTGGGGACTATCGGCATTGCGCCAGGGGCCCCAAATGGCCTAAAATTTGACCTGTTGACATCTGCCGAAAACTAATCTGGCAAAAATTCACAATCCTAGAAAACATACTAGAAGTGTGTCTTGCGCCCGGCTCTTGAAACCAAGCCTTGAGTCAGTTCACGGTTGATGGCGATGGCAACTTTAGGGCGGTAGTTCAATTGGTAGAGCAG
>JBMSYD010000039.1:0-9842 GCA_049426345.1 Aquiluna sp. | reverse complement strand
TCCGCTTTGGTGACCCACCAGGCAAACGTTCGAATAATTGACGAATTTGCGAAGCAGCTCGGTTTGCCAGAGAGCGTTGTGGTGGCCAAGGACATCGTTGACACTGGAAACACCTCAGCGGCCTCGATCCCCCTTGCTATGCACCGCCTTTTGGCGGAGGGGCAGGTCAAATCCGGGGGCTATGCCCTCCAAATTGGTTTTGGGGCTGGGCTTGCCTATGCCGCCCAAGTGGTTGAACTCCCCTAAAATAAAGCGACAATTACCCCTAATAGGAGATTTAGATGGCGCTATCTGAGCAGGATGTTCTTGCAGGTCTAGCAGAGCTTGTAAACGACGAGACTGGCATTGCTGCCGACGCTGTCCAGATGGACAAGTCTTTCACTGACGACCTAGACATCGACTCGATTTCCATGATGACAATCGTGGTTAATGCTGAAGACAAGTTTGGTGTCAAGATTCCAGACGAAGAGGTAAAGAACCTCATCACTGTGGCTGACGCAGTGAAATACATCACCGCCAACCAGGGCTAATTACCTTGCGCAGGGTGGTCGTAACTGGCATTGGAGCAACCACTCCGCTTGCTGGTGATGCCACCGGTAGCTGGAAAGCTCTTTTAGAGGGTGAATCTGGCATTAGATCACTCGACCAAGACTGGGTTGCGAAGTACGAGCTGCCAGTTACGTTTGCCGGCACCGCCAAGGTTCCTGCTACTGAAAAGCTAACGCCCCAGGAAGCTAAGCGGCTTGACCCTTCCTCGCAACTCGCTCTCGTTGCTGCCAGAGAAGCGTGGGCGGATGCAGGCTCTCCCGAGGTTACCCCGGAGCGGTTAGCGGTTGATTTTGCCACCGGCATTGGTGGTGTTTGGACTCTTTTGGATGCTTACGACACCCTAAAGGAGCGTGGTCCGAGGCGAGTACTTCCGATGACAGTTCCAATGCTGATGCCAAACGGTCCTGCTGCAGCTATCGGCATGGATCTTGGAGCCAGAGCTGGCGTTAGAACTGCTGTCTCGGCTTGTGCTTCTGGAAATGAATCAATCGCAAATGCTTTTCAAAGAATCCGTCTAGGTGAAGCGGATGTAGTGGTCGCTGGTGGAGCCGAGGCAGCAATTCACCCGCTTCCAATTGCGGCATTCGCAGCCATGCAAGCTCTCAGCAAACGAAATGATGATCCGGCTAAAGCCTCTCGCCCCTATGACACCGACCGCGATGGTTTTGTGATGGGTGAAGGGGCCGGGGCCTTAGTGCTGGAAGAGTATGAGGCTGCTAAAGCTCGCGGAGCCAAAATTTATTGCGAAATCGTTGGAGCGGCAGTCACTTCTGATGCGTATCACATCACCGCTCCGGACCCAGAAGGCTCGGGAGCAGCAAGAGCAGTCTTAGGTGCACTGGAACAAGCCGGTGCTAATCCGCAGGATGTTGAGCATGTAAACGCCCATGCAACATCTACTCCGGTAGGCGACATTGCTGAGTTCACAGCGCTGCAGAGGGTATTCGGCGATCACACTAAGAACCTTTTGGTAACCGCAACAAAGAGTGCGACAGGTCACCTGCTCGGTGGTGCAGGTGCGATTGAGGCCATTTTTACGATCCTCGCTCTGCGCGAGCAGATTTGCCCGGGAACTCTAAACCTTGATAACCAAGACCCCGCGATCGAATTGAACGTGCCAGCCAAGCCAACCTCGCTCACTCGCCGGGATGCAGTTGCCATTAGTAATAGCTTTGGTTTTGGCGGTCACAACGCCGTTTTGGCCTTCCGCAACCTCTAGCCGACCCTTCTAAGCCCTTCCAGGGGCATTTTGCCGGCTCTGAGCGGCTCTAGTAGGTCAAGCCAGGCTTGAGCACTGCTGAGGCGCAGAAGCCGCTCTAGTTCCCTAATCGACCCCCCGGACTGATTGATTAGCTGCTGGATGTGACCGACTCGCAATACGGGCTCCCCAGCTTGGTCCAACGAAATGTGCTTTAGCCCCAATCTGGCATCAAACAGATAGAGCGATGATTCTGAACTCAGCTGGGTTATTTCAAAAGCGTCACAAATTTTGGAAAGTGCAAAGGCAATCTCCTGCACCTGATCATCGCCGAGTTCTGTGATGACTCTTGCCTGAAAGAATTTGGGATTTGCGGGCTGGGTGAACCAGCGCAGTGATAAGTCAATTGGACGCAGCAAATCCTCAGCCTTGCCCAAGTTTTCCCGGGCAACACTGAGCAGCCAGATGTCAGTGAACGTAAGATACCTCCGATTCAGTCTGCGTCTTCCCCTACGCCCTGAATCGGTCTAATAAGACTAAGTCAGCAAATGCTCGAATGTCAAAAGCTATTTCTCGAAGCTTCTTGCTCTCGCAGCTGCTCAATGTCTGTGAGTTTTCTAAGTCCGGCATAGGCATTGAACATTCGGTGGTTTTTCTGCAGGTCTGGATTTTGATCCAGAAAATACCAGTACCCCGCCGTGAATGGACAGGCGTCCTCGCCAACTCTCTTCTTTGGATTCAGCGGACAATCGCTGCAGTAGTTGGTCATCTTGGAAAGATATGCTCCGCCCGCTGCATAGGGCTTAGTGCTCATCAAGCCACCATCCGCATAAAGACTCATTCCGATCGTGTTCGCCGGCATAACCCAGGGTGTTCCATCAACAAATGCGTCAATGAACCAGTCGTTTACTTCCTTTGGGACGTATCCACGCTGCATCGAGTGATTACCCAGGATCATCAGTCGCGGAATGTGGTGAAGCCAGGCATTTACGCTCAAGTCTGAGATTGTGTGACTGATGCAGTTAGCTTTCAAGCTTTCAGTTGAAAGCTCAGTCATGAAGCTCGGCAATGGAGTGTTGGCTGAAAGCGAGTTATTTGAGGTGTAGCCCTCACCAAAATGCCAGTAGAGGTGCCAGACATAATCTCGCCAACCAATGATTTGACGGATGAATCCCTCAACACTTTCGAGTCTTGCTTTGCCAGACCGATAAGCATTCTCAGCGGCTCTTACAACCTCAATCGGATCGAGAAGACCCAGATTCATCGGAGCACTTAGGAGTGAATGACTCATGCTCCAGCTGCGCTGGTCGACAGCATCTTCATAAGGACCAAAAAGATCTAGCCGATTCTCAATGAAATGAGCAAGAGCTTGCAATGCTTGCTCTCTTGTTCCGGCAAATTTTCTTGGACCGTCCTTGCCAATAAATCTAACGCCGGACCTTTCGAGCTCATTAAGCTCTTGCCTTACCTGCTTATCTATCTCGTCTTCTTTCGGCAGCCATGGCCCAGGGACGACAAGTTCTTCTTTGGTTGGTGGAAGACGATTCGAATCATCAAAGTTCCATTGCCCGCCAACTGGCTGCTGCTCGTCCATCAGAATTTGTAACCGAGTGCGCTGTCTGCGATAGAAATCCTCAAGTTTTAGTTTCTTTGCGGATTCGGCATAGTCCTTCCAGTCTCGCTCCGATGAGCAAAAACCCCTAGCTTCGGATACGTCAATTCCAAGCTTGCTGACTAGCTGGCGAAAGGGATAGCTGGTTGGATTGACCGCCGAAGTAATGCCAAAGTCCCCGGTTAGAAGAGCCCGGTAGTTTTCGAGTTCAATTACCTGAACCATGGGGTCTTGGGCCCTGCTTCTGAGCGCGTAGAGAATCAAGTGGGCCTTTTGACGGTGGTAGCGACGCTTACGGAACTGCTCTTTGACGATTGGTAGCACAAACCTGTCCCCCAGCTCAAAATGAGGGCCCAATTGGTCGGCAAATAACAGCTGCAAGACGCACCACCTAATACACTCAACTCAACCACAATGAGCAAGCTTTACTTCCGCTACGGCGCAATGAACTCGGGCAAGAGCACTGCCCTGCTGCAGGCTGCCTTCAACTATGAAGAGCGCGGTCAGTACGTTCTTCTGGCGAAGCCAGCAATCGACTACAAAGGCGATAAGAACATCGTCTCTCGGCTAGGAGTTTCAAGAGAAGTCGATTTTCTAATTCGCCCAGAAGACAACCTGCGCGAACTATTCGCTCAGCACAGCTCCGAGGCTGAGAGCAAGACTGGCCAACAGGTCTCTTGCTTGCTACTGGACGAAGCGCAATTTCTAACTGAGGATCAGGTTGATCAGGCACTCGAAGTTGCCGTGTTGGATCGAGTGCCCGTGCTCGCTTATGGAATTAGAACTGATTTTCAAACCAAAGCTTTTCCTGGTTCAAGGAGGCTCTTGGAAATCGCTCACAGTCTGGAAGAGCTCAAGACAATCTGCCGCTGTGGAAAAAAAGCCATGTTCAATGGTCGAATGCTAAACGGCAGATTTGTTTTCGCAGGCGAGCAGGTGGCAATCGATGGCGACAAGGTCACCTACGAATCCCTCTGCCCGGCCTGCTATCTAGCTCGCAAAGCTGCTAACTAGAGAAGGTTTGGTATCTTCTGCTCGGCAGCCAAGTTTGCTCGTCTGAATACCAGTGTTACTGCAGTCGAAATAAGCACAATAAACAGCGAGTAAAGCGCTGGCACCAACAAGATTGAGTCCACGCCTGGATTATCGATGTAAACAGCGACAATCACTGCGATAGCCAGTGGGCCGTTGTTAATGCCTGTCTCCAGCGCAATCGTTCTGGCATTTGCAGGATGCAACCGCAGCAACTTCGCGAAGTAATAGGCCACAGTAATTCCAACTAGTCCCAATCCAATTGCAACGACGTAGGTTGGCCACTCAGTGGTCAGAAGTAGCTGCCAGTTTCTTGGAACCCAAATGATGATTAGGAATGGAATAAACAGAAGTCCAAACACTCCACCTAGTAGCTCTAAGACCGCTCCGATGTTGGAGCTGAGGCGTCGAAGAAGCATTCCAAGGGCCACCGGAATGATCAGACCAACTATCACCAGTGCAAGCTCTCGGAAGTCAATGCTGAGCGATTCGTCCAGACCTAAAAGCCTGGAGTAGACAAACATCGCTGCCGGAGTCATGATGAACGCCCACAGGGTTGAGTTCACGGTCATGGTCACACTAAGTGCCAGGTTTCCCTTAGAGAAATAGGTAAAGAGATTTGAGGTGGTTCCAGCAGGAACTGAACCCATGATCAAAGCACCTAAGGCAATAAGGATGATGTCTTCGGTGGTTGAGAACGGGAACAGCACTGTCACAATCAACACATATGCGGTCAAAGGCATAATTCCAAATTGAGTAACCCACCCAATTACCAGACCCCAGGGTCTTCTCAGAGCCAAAGCAAAGTCTTTCGGGGTGAGCCCCGCGCCAAGACCGAACATGATAATGACGATGAAGATTCGAAGCAGCGTCTGTTCAAATTCGTTTACAACTGTTGCTTCATTTACTACTTCAACTACCTCTTCGGTGAAAATGCTGAGTGCGCGCATCACTATGCTCCCTTGCTTGAGGACATGGCTTCATCGCGCAGTTTGCGACGAAGAATTTTTCCGATTGGGCTCTTTGGAAGCTCATCGACAAAGAAGACATCCTGCGGAATCTTGTAGGCGGCTAGGTTCGCTCTGCAATGAGCAATCACCGCTTCCTTGCTAGGAGCGGGCGCTGTTGCCATCACGTAAGCCTGAACTCTTTCACCAGTCTTGTCGTCGGGTACACCGATGACTCCGACCTCTAGAACTCCCGGCACAGCCGCAATTTGTTCCTCGATTTCGTTTGGATAGACGTTGAAACCGCTAACCAAAATCATGTCTTTCTTGCGATCAACGATGGTGAAAAAGCCATCGGAATCCATGGTTGCGACATCGCCTGTTCTTAGCCAACCATCCTTGAGTGAGTTCGCCGTTTCTTCGGGTCGTTGCCAGTAGCCAAGCATGATCTGAGGTCCACGAGCCACGATTTCTCCCGGCTCTCCCACTGGAACTTCATTTCCGCTCTCGTCAATGCACTTGACCTCAGTGGAAGGTACTGGAATACCAATCGTTCCATCCTTCGCAAGACCGGTCAGAAGGTTGAAAGTCAAAACTGGCGATGACTCGGTAAGGCCGTAACCCTCGACAATTGGTGTGCCAGTGAGTTCTCGCCAACGCTCTGCGACCGAAGCCTGCAACGCCATTCCACCAGCCGCGGATGCCCGCAGGTGCTTTGGTGGTGCGTCCTGGAACCAGCGCTCGTTCAGAAGCGCATTGAACAGGGTGTTCACTCCGCTGAGCCAAGTGACTTTGTAGTTGTCAAACGCTCTTCTTAGATTGCTAGGAGGTCGCGGCGAAGGAATCAAAATGTTTCTTGCGCCGTTGTGATAGAAGCCAAGCAGATTTACGGTGAATGCAAAGATGTGATAGAGCGGCAATGCAGTAAGAACAATTTCCTTACCAGCGCGCATGCCATCGCCACAGTGAGCAATCATTTGAAGGGTGTTGGAAACCAGGTTGCCGTGGCTGAGCATGGCGCCTTTTGAAACACCGGTGGTTCCACCGGTGTACTGCAAGGCCGCGAGTGACTGAAGGTCAAGTCCGCTTGTATAAGCCTTCAGCTTCTCACTCGATAGTTTCGCCTTACCAAGTGAGATAGCTTCGGCAAATCTGGTGTGCTCGACGGTGATCTTTGGAAGTGTTCTACTCCAAACTTTCTGCACCAGTCGGATCACTCCCCCAACGACACTTGGGAAATATTCAGAAATCTTTACTGTTACAACATGCTTTATGTCGGTCTGGCCCAAAACCTCTGGCAGACGATCCGCAAACATATCGATGACAACCAGGGCCTTGGCACCTGAGTCCTTGAATTGGTGAACCATCTCATTGGCGGTGTATAGAGGGTTGGTGTTCACCAAAACGCAACCAGCCTTGAAAATTCCAAATGCAACTACCGGGTAACTAAGACAGTTAGGCATCTGCACTGCAACTCTGTCGCCGGCTGAAAGACCTAGCTCTTCGCGCAGGTAGCTAGCAAATTGATCAGAGAGCTGATCGAGTTGCGCATAGCTAAGGGAGCCGTTCATGCCATTGGGCATGACCTGAGTGAATGCGATCTTCTTGCCATACGTGGTTGCAGCTGCTCTGATTAGCTCAGGCAGGTGAGCGAATTGCGCAGGAGGGAGCTGCTTTGGAACATCACTTGGATAGTGAACCAGCCATGGAGTATTGGTCATCATTGCTCTTTCCGGTTACCCAGCAGGGCAAAGATGCCGACGCTGGACTCTTTCGCATAAGCATAACTGGGTCTGTGGACTTGGCCTGAACCCTGCAGCTGGCGCTAAATGCCCGAAGTTAGGCCCTAGAACGCGTTATTTACTGGCTAAGACACCCTCCAGCACAGCCTGATTACTTTCGCTGGCTGGAATGACCCAGCGGCTCCATGGACCAGAATCAAACTCCAAAACCAGTACCGGACGACGTTTATAGACCACACAAAAGTCCTTGCCTCGACGATGCCGCATAGTTCCAAGCATGATCAGGTAAGGGAACCCAGTTCCTGGAGCACGAATACCGCGAAGCACCGCAGTCGTCCAGGGATCCTCCACCAGCTTGACTTCACGAAGAGCGGACAGTGGCATTCTTGGAGAACCATTAAGTGCCCCGACTTTTTCAATTGGTTTTAATCGGTAGCGGATTGTGCCAACCTCTATTTCAAGCAAATTCACTCCTTTGGTGGGGCGTGCGGGACTTGAACCCGCGACCGACGGATTATGAGTCCGCTGCTCTAACCGGCTGAGCTAACGCCCCGGCCCAACAAGCCTAGCGTTTGCAGGCTAGTCCTCACTTCGGCGACGCAGCTTCTTGGCCTGTCGCTGAATTTCACTGCGCAAATCGGAAAGCTGACCACGTACCTCTTGGCGCATCTCCACCAGCCGTTCACGTGCCTCGGCCCTTAGGTTTTCGGCTCGGCTTCTCAAAGCAAGTGCGTCGGAGCGCCACTCGACGAGCTTGGAACGAACAGTTTCATTTAGGCGTCCGATTGGTGCCATGTAAGAAGGCTTGTTGTCGTCCGTTGTCGGGGTACTCTCTCCGATTCCGAGATATAGGTCCTCAAAAATCTTCACAGTGCGGTTTATGTCATGGGCCTGAATCAAGTGCAGAGAGTTTTCGCTAAGTCTGTTGAGCTCTGCTTGATCGGCAGAAAGTACTCTACGAAGCCGATCCGCCAGAGCATCCACGTCACCCGGCGGGAATAGGTAGCCATTGTCTCCGTCGTGCACCAGGTGCGGCAGTGCCATGGCATCTGCTCCAATCACTGGTCGTCCGCTGGCCATCGCCTCCATAGTTGCAATTGATTGCAGCTCAGCTATCGAAGGCATCACAAACACCGTGGCGCGCTCGTAAATTCCAGGCAGCTCCTCATCGGTCACATGCCCGAGAAAGCTCACCCGCTCTGAAATTCCGAGTGAGAGCGCTAGCTTCTTCAGTCGCTCTCGCTCTCCCCCGTCACCAACCAACTCAACTTTTAGGGTTGGGTATTCGTTAAGTTTTCCAACCGCTTTCAATAAGACATCGACTCTTTTTTCATCATCCAGGCGTCCAAGAAACAGCGCAATTGGATTTTTGTTTTGAACTTGTGAGTCATTTGCAAACCTAGAAGCATCAATTCCACAACTAATGGCTAGCACCCCACTAACACCAGCCGCCTTTTCTAGTAGGTCAGCGGCCCTTTTTGTAGGAGTAGTGACAGCATCCATTTTCCTTAGAATGCGCCCCGCATCCGCCCAGAGCACTCGCATTGCCCAGTTGTGCATAAATTTAGGAAGCAACGAATACTTGATTAAGTTCTCAGGCATGATGTGGTTCGTTGCAAGGACTCGAATGTTTCTGCGCTTCGCTGCAATGTTTGCAAACCTTCCAACCATTAGATGAGATTGGATGTGAAGCGCAACTGGATCCAAATCATCGAGTATTTTTCCGATTTTTCTGGTCATGCCCCAGGGCTCCGGCCAGCGAAGAGTCTTGTGTTGGGGAACGCGGTGGCTTCGAAGGCGGTGAACAATCATGTTGACACCGTCGTGCTCTTCGATCCTGGCGCCTTGGGAGGAGTCAAATGCAGGGGCAATGATGTGGACCTCATTGCCATTGCGAACTAGTCCACCGGCCAAGCGTTCGGCAAATCGAGCCGCTCCATTGATATCGGGAGCAAATGTGTCACAGGCCAAAACTACTTTTAGTGGTTTGGTCATTGAGTTCTTTCACCTACCAGTTGGGGGTGGACCTTGGAGAGAATCAGAACTCCAGCCATCGCAATTGCACCAGCGATTATAAATCCAGAGACCTGGGCGACATCTGCCTTAGAAGCCTCACCCAAGATAACGATACCGATTCCAACCGCAACGGCTGGATCCACCACAGTTAGGCCTGCAATTACTAAATCAGGTGGGCCTGATGCATAAGCATTTTGGACAAACCATCCGCCTAGGAAAATTGCACCAAGAAGCGCTCCGACTGCTAGCAAAGTGAGCAGATCGAAGTCGGCTTGGTAAAGCCGCTGAATGACAACCTTCGCCAGTGAGGCTGTAAAGCCATACAGAACCCCTGCTCCAAGGATGTATGCCAAGGGTCCTACGTTGCCCCTCGACCACGCAAACGAAAGACCGAAGACAGCAAGCAGCAAAATCATTATTCCAACTACCTGCAAAAGTTTCTGATCACTCATCTCGGTATTGACTGCGCTTGTGGCAGCAAGAGACACGAACGATGCCACACCCAACAATATGACGGCAATCGCTCCTAAAGTTTTTCCATCGAGTCTGACTCTGTAGATTCGCGCATTCAAAACAGATGTCAAGATCAGAGCCAGTGCCCCAATTGGCTGCACAACAATCAGTGGAGCAAGCGCCAGTGCCCCTAGTTGGAAAAGCGCTGCCAAAAGCAGAAAAGAGGTGCCTGTAAGCCAGCGAGGTCTTTTTATTAGATCAAGTATTTGACTGAAGCGAAGTGCTGAAATTTT
>JBMSYD010000038.1:0-9854 GCA_049426345.1 Aquiluna sp. | reverse complement strand
CAAAAATTTCCAAACCGATTTGCTGATGCCGTAGCCGGACAGGCCACCAATTCTCTTTTTAAGCATCGAGTAGGCAACTACTCCTTGGATAGAAACGGAGAGAGTTGTCAGTAGCGCAATTCCAACCACCAAGAATTCCTTTGGCATTACAAATCCAAGTGTGATTGATCCTGCGATGTGAATTGCGATTTGGATGGAGGTAAATATAAAAGGAGTGCGAGTGTCTTCAATTGCAAAGAAAGCTCTTTGCATCATGTAAACAAAACTGAATGGCAAAAGCCCAATCACAAAAGCTGCAATGACATTTCCTAGCGCTGCAGCAGAGCCATACTCAGAAGCAAACACTCTTGCCACCGGATAGCTCAAAACAATTAGCAGCACACTTGCAATCACGCTCACCATCGCGATCACTCTTAGTGCGGTTGTCAGATCAATTTTGAACTTATCCATCTCGCCAGACTGGTGATGCTCGCTCATTCTGGTGAAGTAGGCGGTCGCAATTGAAACGGTTACTACCGAGTGTGGAAGCATAAATATCAGCCAGGCAATTGCTGCCGCAGCAACCGAAGCAACCGCAACTCCTGATCCGCGATCAACCGCAGCGGTTGATGCAACTGCTGTTTGAACAATTCCACCAATCTGTGTCACTAGCACCATCGCAAGTGACCAAGAGGCAGCCTTCAAAGCTGGCCGAAGACCGAAGCCGCGGAATTGAAAATTCAGATTTAGCTTTAGTCCAATTCTTCGCCAGCTCACAAGAAGAATCAGCGCTTGCGCAGCAACACCAGCGGTTGCCGATCCGGCAAGCAGTGCAATCTGATCAGCACCCCACTGAGTGATAGGCCTTGTTCCATTTGGGTCGGCTGCGAATATAAAGATGAATAGCGCAAGACCGATTAGCGAAACAACATTGTTTAGAACCGGCGCCCACATAAATGGACCAAAGGCTTTTCTGGAATTGAGCACCTCTCCCAAAATCGAATAGAGCCCATAAAAGAAAAGCTGCGGCAAACACCAGTAGGCAAAGGCCGTTGCCAGCGCCAGCTGCTGCTCACTCCAACCGGAGGTGTAGATGCGAACCAAAACCGGTGCGGCAATTGTGAATAAAACAGTTACCGAGAAGAAAACAGTTATTGCTAGTGTCACAAAGCGATCGACATAGCCCTTGCCGCCATCGCTGTTGCTTCTTGCTTTCACCAGCTGCGGAACCATTACCGCATTCAAAACACCACCGACGATGATTGCGTAAACGCTGTTGGGTAATTGATTGGCAACACCAAATGCGTCGGCGGCATCGGTTGTGACACCAATTGCAGCAGCCAACAAAACAGCTCTTGCAAATCCCAAAATGCGAGAGACGATTGTTCCGCTCGCCATAATCACAGAGGAGCGAGTTACTGAAGGATTATTCTCCGTCAACGCTTCTCCGTCTCAACTTAGATGTCGTTCTAGCAACACCAACCAGCACCAGAGCAAACATCACAACACCAAATGTCACAAGTAAAAATAGCTCCACGTCATAGTTGACGTTGATAGTTATTAGCTGATCCCCAGAAACTTTTTCTCCATTTACCTCGAGCCAAACCCTCAGCTGCACAGGCCCATTTGCGATTGCCCTGACCGGTAGCTCAACCACTTCGCTACTTTGCGCTGGAAGCAGAACAGCCACGTCTTCTAGAACTTCCAGTCGGAAACTGGTGCTTTCCGCTTTGAGGGTGACCTCAATTGGCTGCAGATCAGGGTTATTGACAGTGATTGGAATTCGAGCATCCCTGGCAACCAGGTTGATCTGAGAGCCAGGAACAACCTCTGGCTCAGCGTTGGCTGGAAGCGGAATAAGAAGGAGAAGAAGGGCGAGTGCAATCTTTTTCATGGCATCAAATCCACAGCTCGCATCGCAACCTTGCGCTCATTCTCATGCGCCAAAACTTCTTCTAATTTGCTAATTGGGAACCAGGCAACCTTCAGCACTTCGCCCTCTGGATCCTCTTCGTGAGTGAGATCCCCACCCACCTGCCGCATAAGAAAGTGGTGAACTGTTTTTTTGATTCGAACTGGTCCCAGCCGGAAGGAGTAGGTGATCTCACCAATCTTTTTGATGATCTCGGCTTCAATCCCGGTCTCTTCTTTGACCTCACGCAGAGCTGTCTCTTGCAGCTCCTCACCCTTTTCCTGGTGACCCTTGGGGATTACCCAGTCCTCCCCACCGCCTCGATTGCGATGGCTAATCAGAGCAACCAAAGACGGGTCATCCGCTGAGATCACAAGTCCGCCAGCGGAAACCTCAGTTTGGGTTCTGATTCGAACCGGAGTCATACTCCAACTCTACTTGGGGGCCTATGGCAAGCTAATCCCATGCAAGAGGTGGCGAAAGCATTAGCGCAGCTAGCTGAAAACACCCAGCAGCCAGTGGTTTCATCGCTCTCCGATGCATTCTCCAAAGCAGGTTTTGAGCTAGCACTGGTGGGTGGACCAGTCAGAGACGCTCTGCTTGGAAAACAAACCACCGATCTTGATTTCACCACCAGCGCATCACCAGATGAAATTCTCAAAATCGTCAAACCACTAGCTTCTGCAACCTGGGATGTTGGAAGAGAGTTTGGAACTATCGCTGCTGAGATTGGTGGCGAGCGAGTAGAGATCACGACCTATCGCGCAGATTCTTATGATCCAAAAACAAGAAAACCAACCGTAGAGTTCGGCGACAATCTAGAAGACGATCTCAAGCGCAGAGACTTCACAATCAACGCGATGGCGCTTCGTCTTCCCGAGCGAGTGTTTGTTGATCCCCACGAAGGACTTCGTGATCTGCAACTGCGAACACTTAGAACGCCGAGCAGTCCCGAGATTAGTTTTTCTGATGACCCACTTCGCATGCTCAGAGCTGCCAGATTTTCATCGCAACTAAATCTTGAAATCGATCCAGCCGCATTTGATGCAATGGTTGAACTGAAAGATCGAATTCGAATTATTTCTCAAGAGAGAATCAGAGACGAGTTCAGCAAACTTCTTCTAACCAACAATCCAACAATCGGGCTGGAGCTTCTCGTTGACTCGGGCCTAGCCGCAATTGTTTTGCCGGAGCTAACTGCTTTGAAGTTAGAAACCGATGAGCACATGCGACACAAAGATGTCTATCAACACACTCTCACCGTTTTGATGCAGGCAATTGATTATGAAAAAAACTATGGACTTGAAAAAGATTTAGTTGTTCGCCTCGCTGCACTACTTCATGACATAGGAAAACCTGCGACCAGAAAGCTAGATGGCAAGCTGGTCACCTTCTATCACCACGATGTGGTGGGAGCGAAGCTGGCAAAAAAGCGACTAACTGAACTGCGTTTTCCAGGCGATGTTATTGATTCAGTTGCAAGGCTCATCGAACTTCACCTTCGCTTCTTCGGCTACTCCGATTCGCAGTGGACAGATAGTGCGGTTAGAAGATATGTCAGAGATGCGGGCGACGAACTAGACCGCCTTCACATCCTCACTCGCTCCGATGTCACAACCAGAAACCAAAAGAAAGCGGAGCGATTAGCTCACGCCTATGACGATTTAGAGCAGAGAATTGCTCAGCTGCGAGAGCAGGAGCAGCTGGATTCGATTAGACCAGAGCTCGATGGAAATCAGATCATGGAAATTCTTGGCATCGGCCCATCCAGAGAAGTCGGTCTGGCCTATGACTACCTGCTAGAGGTGAGGCTAGATGAGGGTGAAATAGGTCCAGAGGCCGCGAAAGAGCGCTTGCTTAGCTGGTGGCAAGCCCGTTAGAGTAGTGCGGTTGCCCGAAGGGCAGCTCATGCATTTACCCTCCTGTCACGGAAAGGCCGTGACCGTTTAGTCCGAAGGAGGTGGGTTAGCTATGCATAGCTATGAACTGATGGTCATTTTCGACCCATCATATGACGAGAAGTCAATCACAACCAGCCTGACCAACTACCTGAAAGTCATCACCACTGGTGGCGGAACAGTAGACAAGGTCGATGTCTGGGGTCGTCGCAAGATGACATACGAAATCAAAAAGCACGCAGAGGGTATCTACGCGGTGGTTAATGTCACCTCTGGATACGAAGCGGTAGTTGAGCTTGACCGCCAGCTAAAGCTCTCCGAGAGCGTTCTTAGAACCAAGGTGCTGAAGTTGGAAGATGCAGTATTTAGCATCAACCCAATTGAGTTTGTGCCAGACGCCAGAGCACCACGTGCTCCACGTCCAGGCGGCAAGCGTCCTGCTAGGACCAAGTAATGGCCGGCGAAGTTAACGTAACGATTGTTGGCAACCTTGCTGACGATCCAGAACTTCGCTACACCCAAAATGGAATTGCAGTTGTTTCTGTTCGAGTAGGTTCAACCCCTCGCACTTTCAACCGCACCTCCAACGAATGGGTGGATGGCGAAACTGTTTGGGTTCGCTGCACCGCATGGCGCGAAGCTGCTGAGAACATTGCACAATCTCTAACCAAGGGATCACGTGTTGTTGTGACCGGCCGCCTCAAGGCACCATCTGCTTATCAAACTGCGCAGGGCGAAGCACGCGCTTCGCTTGAGCTGGAGATCGATGAGATTGGTCCAAGCCTTCGCTACGCAACCGCTGCGGTTACCCGCAGAGCTCGCGAAGCTGCAATTGAATCACCATGGTCCGGCGAGAAGCCAGCCGCTAACAATCCAGCCGATGCTTGGGCAAACCCAGCAGAGACTGCAGTTGACGAAGCACCGTTCTAAAGATTTAGGAGAGAAAGAAAAATGGCAGGAAAAGGACAAGACCGTCGCAAGAAGATGATGTCTTCAAAGTACGCAAAACTTGCACCGGTTAAGACAATCAAGATTGAAGTAATCGACTACAAAGATGTCGCAACACTTCGCAAGTTCATTTCAGATCGTGGCAAGATCCGCGCTCGTCGCATCACTGGTGCAACTGTGCAGGATCAGCGCAAGATCGCAAAGGCAATCAAGAACGCACGTGAGATGGCACTTCTGCCATACGCAGGCGCAGGACGCTAGGGAGAAATAAATGTCAAAACTAATTCTGACTAACGAAGTCTCCGGTCTTGGAAGTGCTGGCGATGTTGTTGAGGTGAAGGACGGTTACGCACGTAACTACCTAATCCCAAACGGACTGGCTGTTGCCTGGACCAAGGGCGGCGAGAAGCAGGTTGCTTCAATTCGCGCAGCTCGCGAGGCACGCGCTATTGCTAGCGAAGAGGACGCAAGAAACCTCAAGGCAAAGCTCGAGCAGGGTCCAATCAAGATCACTATGCGCTCTGGTCTAAACGGCCGCCTATTTGGTGCTGTTAAGACTGCCGATGTTGCAGCTGCGGTTTCCGCACTGGGCTATGGCGAGCTAGACAAGCGCAAGATCGAGCTTGGAAGCACCATCCGCACCGTCGGTCGCTATGACGTGACCATCCGCCTAACTGGTGAGATTGTTGCCAAGGCAACCATCCAGGTGGTTAGCGCCAAGTAATTAGAGGTAAGCAACTAGGCCGATTCGCCCCAGGGCGTGTCGGCCTTTTTGCTGTTTTTTACAGTTATCCACAACCCTCAGCTAGGTCTTGAAAGTTTTCCACGAATATTTATTCACATAAAAAAGCCCGCAAATACAGGCCTGTGAGGGAGTTATTAGAGTTATCCACAGGTTATCCACAGGGCTTATCGGCGTGTTTACACAGAGTTATCCACAGTTTTCCACAGGCTAATTTGAAAGATAGATGTCCTAGTCCCAAGCTATACACGTTCTGACGCGATTTGGAGGGCGAGAAGAATGTCCATGTTGGCACCGGTACCCACGGGTGATGCCCGGGTTATCCCGCACAACATGGAAGCCGAGCAATCTGCACTCGGTGGAATGCTTCTATCGCAAGAAGCAATCGCAGATGTTTTGGAAGTTGTAACTGGCGCAGATTTTTATGCACCAAAACACGAACTGATCTTCAACGCAATTATTTATTTGTTTGGTCGCGGTGAACCAACTGACGTCATTGCTGTTACCGATTACTTAAACAAGCAAGGCAATTTATTAAAGGCCGGTGGAGCGGATTACCTTCACTCACTTTCAAGTTTTGTACCAACTGCCGCTAATGCTGGTTACTACGCGAAGATTGTTTCTGACAAAGCAATTCTTCGAAGACTCATTGATGCGGGAACAAGAATTGCTCAGTCTGGCTATGAAAGCCAGGGAGAAGTCGAGGATCTGGTTAACCAAGCCCAGTCCGAGGTCTTCGCTGTCGTAAGTCAAACTGCAAAGGATGACTACGTTGGCCTGAGCGAATCAATTGAATTTGCAATTAGAGATATCGAAGCTGCACAAAATCGCGGCGGAGATCTAACTGGTATTCCAACCGGCTTTACAAATCTTGATACCTATACTCATGGTCTTCACTCAGGACAGCTAGTAATTGTTGCTGCTCGTCCTTCGGTTGGTAAGTCGACCTTTGCACTCGACATTGCACGTAACGCTGCAATCAAACACAACCAAGCCACAATCTTCTTCTCACTCGAAATGGGGCGCTCAGAAATCGCCATGCGCATGCTTTCTGCAGAGAGCGGAATTTATCTGCAGAGCATGCGTAAGGGAACACTTACAGAAGGTGACTGGGCGAAGCTTGCTGCGGTTAGAGGAAAGATCAACGATGCTCCGCTTTACATCGACGACAGCCCAAATATGTCGCTGGTGGAAATCCGAGCAAAGTGTCGTCGTCTCGCGCAGCAGGTTCAGCTGAAGATGGTTGTCATTGACTACATCCAGCTGATGACGAGTGGTAAGAAGGTCGAGTCCAGGCAGCAAGAAGTGTCCGAGTTCTCCCGTGCACTGAAGCTGCTATCAAAAGAACTTGGCGTCCCGGTAGTTGCACTGTCGCAGTTGAACAGACAGGCAGAGCAGACCAAGGACAAAAGGCCGGAGCTTTCGCAGCTCCGTGAGTCCGGATCGCTGGAGCAGGATGCCGACGTTGTCATCCTGCTCCATCGCGAAGGATTATTCGAAAAAGATCACCCTCGCGCGGGTGAGGCAGACCTGATTCTTGCCAAGCAGAGAAACGGACCCACCGGCACAGTCACTGTTGCCTTCCAGGGTCAGTACTCGCGCTTTGTAAATATGCCAAGCTAGCCCGGTGCGAATAACTCACATCCCAAGAGCAGTCTTTGCTCTAGCCGGCGGATTGTTCATCACCTTCAGCCAGTCTCACGCAGCTGTCATAGGCCTCACCGTTTTCGCAGCCTTTGCGCTTCTCACTGGCATTGCAACACTCGTGGTTGAGCGAAAAGCAGCGCAGAAAAAACTGTTGCCACTTTCAATTGTCAAGATTGTCGCTGGATTACTGGCTGTGATTGCTTTTGTTCAATCGGGTGGTTTTGCAACAGCACAAACAGCCGCAAGTACCCAGCTCGGCCTTCTACTAACCATCGTTGCAGGCTGGGCGATTGTGGTGGGGGCAATCGAGATCTACCTTGGAAGTAAAGAGGGATTCTCTAATCGCGAAGGCAGAGACTTCCTGATTAGCGCGATTTTTTCACTCGCATTGGCTGTTTTGTTCCTGCTGGTTTCACCGGATGTTGTCAGCACGGTTGGCTTCTTTGGTGCCTATCTGATTTTGCTCGGAGTCCACTGGGGGATTGCAGCAGCGGGCGAGGGAAAGAAGTTAGGCTAGCTGAATGCGCCGATTCGCCAATCTAAAGACTTACCTAATCTTCTCTTTCACAGCAGCCATCTTTGTTGCTGTTTTGGTGGCGTTTGGAACGCGCAAACCTGAGAACGCTCTTATTGGTGGCCTGATTGCATTTATCGTTTCGATTGTTGCGGTTGCGACTTTGGATCTAAGTTTCAAGCCAGACGAGCAAGACCCAAACAAGCCAAGGCTTCGCTAAATACTTTTCGCAATCTTGGCAGCAATGCCCAAATAATCTTGCGGCTTCAGTGTCATAAGTCTGTCTTTAGCTTCTTGAGAAATATCGAGTGAGTTGATGAAAGCAAGAATCTCTTCCTGACCCACTCGCTTGCCTCTAGTTAGTTCTTTGAGCTGAGCGTAGGGGTCTTCGATCTTGGAGTTGCCTCTAGCGACTTCTGCTCTGATGACAGTCTGAATCGCTTCCGCTAGAACCTCCCAATTGTCTAGTAGGTCAGTCAGCATGGCCGAGTGAGAAACGGCCAGCTCCTTTAGGCCTGCTCGAATGTTTTCAATTGCGAGTAGCGAGTGGCCAACGCCAACACCAATATTTCTCTGCGCTGATGAGTCAGTGAGATCTCTTTGCAGTCTGGAGGTGGTGAGCGTGGAGGCAAGTGAATCGAGAATTGCGTTGGCAAGTTCTAGGTTCGATTCCGCGTTTTCAAATCTGATTGGGTTGATTTTGTGTGGCATGGTCGATGAACCGGTTGAGCCAGCTGGTGGGTTTTGTTTGAAGTAGCCCAGTGAGATGTAAGTCCAGATGTCTGTTGCAAGGTTGTGAGCGATGCGGTTGAAGTGTGAAACCTTTTGGAATAGCTCTGACTGCCAGTCGTGCGACTCGATTTGAGTGGTAAATGGATTTAGCTCGATACCGAGGCTCTCTAGGAAATCAGCCGACTGCTTTTGCCAATCAACGCTGTCGTCAACTGCAAAGTGAGCTGCGTAGGTCCCGGTAGCGCCAGAGAACTTACCCAATAGCGGCTGAGCATCAATTCGGTTTAGCTGTCTGTCCATTCGGTGAACAAACACAGCCAACTCTTTTCCAAGTGTGGTTGGGGTTGCTGGCTGTCCGTGGGTTCTAGAGAGCATGGCGACATCGGCATGCTCCCTAGATAGTGCTCGCAATTCATCCGTCAGCGCTTTGGCTGCGGGGATCCAGACATTGTCGAATCCGTCGCGAATATTTAGTGCATAGCTGAGGTTGTTTACATCCTCAGAGGTTAGGGCGAAGTGAACCAGTTCGTTGAGATCGCCTCTACCAATGTGAGATAGCTTTTCGCGAATCAGGTATTCAACTGCTTTTACATCGTGTCTTGTTTTCTTCTCAAGCTCGTGCAGTTTGCTGATGGTTGAATCATCGAACTGCTCGTGGAGCTTGTGAAGGTTTTGCTTTTCTTGTTCGGTAAGTTTTTTGCCGGTTTTCAGAAGGTCATGATCGGTGAGCCAGATCAGCCACTCAACCTCAACTCGAATCCTCGCCCGGTTCAGCGCAGCTTCAGAGAAGTAGTCAGCAAGCGACTGAACAGCTGCGCGATAGCGCCCATCGAGTGGACTTAGCGGTTGCGGCGAAAGATTGCTCACGCGTTCATTTTGCCCCATAGTCCTCTCATTCACTGGCCTTGACTAGCCAGATGAGAAAAGAACTACTTGATCTTTAGGATTCTGAGAACAAATCTGGTGACGAAGCTGGCTAGAGCCATCACAATGGCAGCCAAGATTGCCCAGCCAAGGCTTGCAATGGTTAGCCCTTCTTCGGTGAACCCTTCTATTGAGATCACATCGACGCCGATTTGTCTGGAGAGCCAGGAAACCAACAGCAGCATCGCACCATTTATTACAAACGCAATCAGACCAAAGGTGATGATGTAAAGAGGTGCAGCTAAGACTTTGATGACCGGTGCAACAACCGCATTGACGATTCCAAACAGACCTCCTAGTAAAAGGAAGGTTCCGATGGTTTCCCAAAGACCGTCTCCGCCGTAGGGAACAACATTCACCTGCGGAATTAGTTGGGTTGCCACAAAAAGCCCGACAGCATTGACCAGAGACGTCACTAAAAATCTCAACATAAATCCAATTCTCTCAGTGCCTCGGTAGATTAGCCCTGATGAATCCCCAAACGCCCGAACCCATGTTGCAGCTTCTGAATCCAGAGGGTGTTTATGGCGTGGAGAAGGAATATGCCCGCTACGGCGC
>JBMSYD010000037.1:0-9930 GCA_049426345.1 Aquiluna sp. | reverse complement strand
AGCAGGTCAAGGCTTGGATCACAATCGAGCAGGCTGCCGAACTTCTATCAGTCAGCCCTTCCAAAGTTAAGCGTTACCTAGAAGAGCACGTGTTGTTTGCGGTCAAAATTGACAAGCAACTAATGATTCCAGCCGAACTGATCGTCGAGAATGAGCCGCTAAGCAGTATTCGAGGAACAATGCTGCAGCTGTTAGATCTTGGACTGACGGAACCGGAAGCAATTGAGTGGCTTTATCAATTAAATGATGCGCTGGGGGAGACGCCGATGTCTGCTCTACTCAAGGGACACAAAGCTCCAGTTCGCAGAGCAGCTCAGGCGCTTGGTTAAGACTGCCGGTTAATAACCTTCTCGGTAAGGTAGCTCAGCATTTTCCTTGCCTGATTATTAACTTCTAATCCCGCGAGTGCTTCTATCGCCCGGGTCGAGTGTTCTTCAATCATTCTCTCAGTCTTCGCAAGCGCTCCTGAGTCCGTGATAGTTTGGCGCATAAACGAAAGTTGCTCGTCTTCTATTTCGCCTGCTACCAAGAGCTCATTAAAGATTTTGGAAACACTTGCTGGTACGTTCTCTAGCGTTAGCCCAACCAAGACTGTTCTTTTGCCTTCTCTCAAGTCATCACCAGCTGGCTTGCCGGTTACATTCGGATCACCGAAGACACCAAGCACATCATCTCGAAGTTGGAACGCCAGACCGAGCGGTATGCCGAATTGACTCAAGGCATTCAAAGTTTGTTCGCTGGCACCGCTCAGGGCAGCGCCAATCAGCAGAGGAGCTTCCAGTGAATACTTAGCCGTCTTGTAAAGCATTACTCGATTGGCAATTGCAACTGCCTCAGATGGATTGCGAGTGGGAGCGGCATTCTCTTCAAGGACATCCAGGTATTGACCCGCCATCACTTCAAAGCGCATCTTTGAAAACTGTTTTCTGCAGTTTTGTTCATTGTCAGGATCTACTGTCTTCAATGCAGAACCGAACAGTTCAGAGCTCCAGGCCAAAAGGAGATCACCTGTTAGAACTGATCCAGCAACACCAAATCTGACTGAAGATCCCGCATACCCGTGCTTTGCGTGAAGCTCCTCAAAGCGCTTGTGAATTGAGGGCTGACCGCGCCTGGTATCAGACTGATCCAGCAGGTCATCGTGTACCAGCGCCGCGGCATGGAACATTTCAAGTGCCGCCGCTACTCCAACGATTGGAGAATCCAG
Source organism: Aquiluna sp. (assembly GCA_049426345.1). Classification (GTDB taxonomy): domain Bacteria; phylum Actinomycetota; class Actinomycetes; order Actinomycetales; family Microbacteriaceae; genus Aquiluna. The sequence goes on along the minus strand of JBMSYD010000037.1, from coordinate 8,723 downwards.
CGACAAATCAGCCTCGGAAACCTCAGCTGGCTGGTAGCCGGCCCAGCTCCAGAAGCAAAACAGCGCCCTGAAACGCTTTCCACCAGCAAGCATTGTCTGGGCGTAGTCGATGATTGGGATCAAATCGCCAGAGATCTCGGCTAATTCGGAGCGTTTTTCTTCGCAAAAGTCGTCTAGCCTCTGTTGGACAAGTTTTAGCAGGAAATCTTGAGGCATACGGGATAGCCTAGCGACCCAATTTTGTTTACAATCAGTGGAAGGAGGACCGAAATGGCACTATCTGAACACGAGCAAAGACTGCTCGAAGAGATGGAGCGCAATCTTCTCAAGGAAGACGCCGCTCTAGCTGGCAAAGCCAGCCAACTCGGGTCCACTAATCGAAGCGCCGGCAAGTTGGTGGCCGGGGTCCTGACCATGCTGATTGGACTGGGACTGCTTATTTTCGCGGTCATGATCCAGTTCGCCCTGTTTGGGGTGGTTGCCTTTGTGGTCATGGTGATGGGCATGGTAATTGCCAGCGCTAATTTCCAGCTTCCTGAGCTACCGAAGCCAAATCAGCAGCGATCCGGCAGCTTCTTTGAGGACCGCTGGAACCAGCGCTTTAACGGCGAATAAGCCTCTGATTTAGACCGAAACCCCCGAGAAATCGGGGGTTTTTTCTATATGAAAATGTGACCAAAATATGACTAAATATGTAGCAAAGTGGGGCAAAGTGGAGTAAAGTGGAGGGAATTAGGGAAGGGGAGGGCCGCAATGCTGCTAGGCACACACAGCCCCCGTTTAGACGACAAGGGTCGTCTGATCCTCCCCGCTAAATTTCGCGATGATCTAGCCGAAGGGGTAGTGATTACCCGTGGTCAAGAGCGATGCCTCTATGTCTTTTCAAAGCGTGAATTTGCTGGTGTCCATGAAAAAATCCGGCAAGCTCCAGTCACCTCAGAGGAGGCTCGCAAGTATTTGCGAGTCTTCCTCTCTGGTGCAACCGATGAGATTCCAGACAAGCAGGGTCGAGTCCTGCTGCCGCAAATCCTGCGCGAATACGCCGGCCTAAACAAGGAACTAACCATCATCGGCGTCGGTGCTAGAGCGGAAATCTGGGATGCCACCAGCTGGCAGAAGTACTTAGCAAACAACGAAGAGAAATTCGCCACTCAAGCCGAGGAGGTGATTCCGGGTCTGTTCTGACCCTGCTTTCAAGTCCTTGGCCGAACCGGCTTTCTTCCCCTAAGTCGGACACTGAGAAACCAAGCCTCAGCTCGGACAAGGATCTGGATGCAGGGACAGATTTCCGAAGAAGATGAATCAAATCTCTAACCTCCATCAGCCCGTAATGCTTGAGCGCTGCTTGGAGCTACTCGCACCTGGAATCGTCGGCAGCAATCCCGTTGTGGTTGACGCCACCTTGGGCCTTGGCGGTCACACCGAAGCATTACTTAGCACTTATGCGAATCTCACTGTCATTGGATTTGATCGTGATCCGGTAGCACTTGAGCTTGCCAGTGAGCGACTAAGTAGATTTGCCGATCGCTTCCATGGCGTTTTAGCGACCTATGACCAGCTAACCAGTGCTTTGAGTGAGCTTGGTATTTCGCAGGTTCAGGGAGTTCTATTTGACCTTGGGGTCTCGTCAATGCAACTCGACCAGAGCGAGCGTGGGTTTGCTTACGCCCAGGACGCCCCGCTTGATATGCGCATGGACCAATCCCGCGGCCAGTCTGCAGCCGAACTATTAGCCAAAGGTACCGAAGAAGAACTCACAAAAATCTTCAGAACTTATGGCGAGGAAAAGTTCGCTTACCCAATTGCTAAAGCAATTGTGAAGCAGCGAAGTACTCAACCAATAACTCGTTCAGTCCAACTAAACCAGTTGGTTGAATCAGTTGTCCCAAAGACTTTCGGTAAGCAAACCGGGCACCCAGCCAAGCGCATCTACCAGGCTTTGCGAATTGCGGTCAATGACGAACTGACAATTCTGAGCGAAGCAATTCCTCAGGCAATCTCAGCACTCGCTCCAGGTGGTCGCATCGTTGTGATGAGCTACCACTCCTTAGAGGATGCGATTGTCAAGCAAGCCTTCCAAACCGCTGCCAGCTCAAGTACACCGATCGAGCTTCCAATTGAACTTCCCGGATCGGGACCACGACTGCGCGTTATCACCAAGGGTGTTGAGCGTGCCAGCGAACTAGAACTATCAACTAACCCTCGCGCAGCCTCGGCTCGGTTGCGCGCTGCAGAAAAACTGGAGGCAGCCTGATGAGACTAATGATGCTTAGCGCTAACGAAGCGAAGCGCCTAAAACCTGGGCTGTTCACCGGTCTGGTACTGGTGCTCGGACTCCTTCTGGTCCAGCTCGTGCAGCTTGGATTGAATATGGCGCTAACACAGGACGCCTATTACCTCAGCAAGCTATCAAGCGAAAAAAGGCAGCTGGCAACCGAGGTGCAGATTATTCAGGAGCAGGTTGACTCGCTCGCCTCGCCACAGAACCTTGCCGACGCTGCCAACCGCCTGGGCATGGTAGCGAACCCATCCGCTGTGCTAATTGACATTGTCAACGACAAGATTTACGGAGCCCCAAAGCCTGCTCAGGCGCAGGCTTCAGCAGCCAGCGCAAACCTGGTTGCTAACTCAGCGCTGGTCACGGTGAGTGAGTTCACCGCGAGCTCGGTGGCAGCGGCAAGTGTGGAGACCAGTGTGGCAGACCAGCCCCAGGCAAGCTCTCAAGTAGCTTTGGTGGCAGGTCAAATACCGGCATCACCAACCAGGTAGGGCAGCATGGGCAATCACGCAAGCGTGACTCGTCGCCTATCCCTATTCGCACTTCTTTTAGTCCTGTTAGTTGTTGCTCTGAGCATTCGACTGGTTGATTTTCAGATAGTTCGGGCTGATGAAATTCGCACGGAGTCGCTCGAGAGCCGAAAGGAAACTAGAACTCTCACTGCCTTGCGCGGAGACATCCTTGACTCAAACGGTGAGGTGCTGGCCAGAACAGTCTTCCGCTATGACATAAACGCTGCACCCAAGAATGTTGGACCGGTAATTCGTTATGTGGACGGCAATCGCACTGAAATTTCAGTGGAAGCCGCTGCCGATGAACTTTCGAGAATTCTCGGGCTGAGCCCAGCTGAGGTGCTGGAGAAAATCTCTGGGGATTCTGCCTATTCGAATCTTGCCAAGAAGGTTGATGCGACTGTTTACAACCAAATCAGAGATCTAGACATCCCTTGGATCTATTGGGACAGATTTGCCTATCGCCTCTATCCAAATGGAGCTGTTGCTGGAAATGTCCTCGGCTTTCTCAGCAGCGATGGGACGGCACTGGCAGGACTTGAGCGCCAATACAACAGCTGTCTAGCTGGCGTCGACGGACAGGAAACATATGAGCGCTCAGCCGAAGGCGTTCGAATACCAACTTCTAATGTCGTGACTCAGCCAACTCAAGACGGCGGAGCGCTAAATCTAAGTATTGATGCGAACCTTCAGTTTTTTGCACAGCAAGTCCTCGCCAAATCAGTTTCAGACCTGAGTGCAGAGTGGGCGAGTGCGATTGTTGTCGAAGCTAAGACCGGTCGCATTCTCGCTGCTGCTGAGGCGCCGACTGTTGATCCAAATGATCCGGGACTTTCAGACCCAGTTGATCGTGGTAGCAGAATCATGCAGTTTGCTTTTGAGCCGGGTTCGGTGATGAAGGCTGTTTCAACAGCCATGATTCTCGACAGCAAGTCGGCAACCATTTACGAAACTGTCAACGCACCAGACCGACTCAAGCTGAAATACGGCGAATCAATCAAGGACAGTTTTAGCCATGAGCCTTACCAACTAACTCTGGCAGGAGTGCTGCGCTATTCCTCAAATACTGGAATCTACTCATTTGGTATGAAGGTAGATGAGAAAACCCGATTCAATTACCTGCAAAAATTCGGGTTTGGAAAAACGACTGATCTGAACTTCGAGGGTGAGAGCTCGGGAATTCTTAGACCATATGACGAATGGCAGTACGCCGATCGCTACACCCACCTATTTGGACAAGGTGTTGCCGTTACTCCTCTGCAGATGGCTTTTGCCTACCAGGTAATCGCTAACGACGGCGTGCGGCTGAGTCCAAGTTTGGTAGACAGCTGCGTAAGCCCAACTGGAGAAACGATTTATGCTCCGGAGCGAACCAGCACCAGAGTTATAAGCAAAGAAGCTGCGAACATGAATCTTCAATTGATGGAGAAAGTTGTTCAATACGGTGGAGTTGGAAAACTCGCTGGAATTCCGGGCTATCGAGTAGCCGGCAAGACCGGTACGGCTGAAATTCGCGAAGGGGCTGGCTACGGTGAAAGGTTCGCGATTTCCTTCTTTGGTGTGGCGCCAGTAGAGGACCCTAGGTTCATAGTTGGTGTCACCATTTACAAGCCAGTGGGAGAAACAAACTCAGTCAAGGCCACGGGCCCCTTCAAGGCAATCATGCAGCAGGCGTTGAAACACTATCGTGTGCCGCCATCGACCTCTAAGCCAAGAGATGACATCCCTTCGAACAGATATGGTCAAACCGGTGAGTAGTCTGGCCAGCCTCGCAAAAGAGTTTGGGTGTCAGCATTTAGGTGATGATGTAAATCCCAAATCGGTAGCGATGTCTTCGAGTTTTTGTGAACCGGGCAGCCTATTCATTGCAGTGCAAGGCGAAAAGAAGCACGGACTAGATTTCTTGGTCGATGCTAGAAATCGTGGAGCGATTGCCCTACTGACAGATCGCGCTGGTGATTATGATTTGCCAACGCTGGTTCATCCCAATCCAAGAGCTATCGCGGGACTGATTGCCAAGCAGGTTTACCAAACCCCATCAACTGGCCTGCTGGCAGTAACAGGAACCAACGGTAAGACTTCGACAGCTTTTTATTTGCATCGACTACTAAATGCCTGTGCAATCTCTGCAGGTTTGATTTCCAGTGCTGCTCAAATTATTGGAGACCAAGTATCAGCCAGTGAACTCACAACTCCCGAAGCACCAAGAGTGCATCATCTCTTGAGTCAGATGCGACAGCACGGACAGAGCCAAGCCGCATTGGAAGTTTCTGCTCAGGCGCTGGTGCGACATAGAGTAGACGGTCTTCGGTTTGAAGTGGCGGGGTTTTCCAATTTGTCGAGAGATCATTTGGACGATTTTGGAACAATGGAGAACTACCTAGCAGCGAAAGCCAAGTTGTTTGATTCCTCTTTCTCAGACAAGGCCGTAATAAATGTTGAGGATGAATATGGGCTGCAGCTTTATAACTCAGTTTCCATCCCGAAAGTTGGCATAGGCGAGGGATTGGATTATCAGGCGAGCTACGAAGATGGCACACTTACGATCGCTGGAAAATCTGACCTCTCGATTTCCTTTTCCCAAGGATTTCTGATGTCGAAGAATTTCGCTCTGGCGCTTGTGATGCTGCTCGAAATGGGAATAGATAGAAACCTTTTGAAAACCGCAGCAACTGAAATTGATCTTCAGATTCCTGGCCGACTTGAGCGCGTAAGCGACAAAACTCCGGCGGTTTACGTTGATTACGCCCACACGCCAGCCGGAGTTGCTGCCGCGGTGTCTGAGCTGAAGTCCAAGTTCAAACGCCTAGTTGTCGTCTTGGGCGCTTCCGGAAACAGGGATAAGGGCAAAAGAGCAGAGATGGCACTGGCATGTGCAGGCGCGCAGGCAATTGTTGTTACCGACCAACACCCTCGCGACGAGGATCCCTCCGAAATAAGAAGCACTTTGATTGGGGCAGCCAAAACGCTGAAGGTTGAAGTAGTTGAAGAGGCCAACCCAGCCAAAGCAATTGCGAAAGCTATCTCACTAGCGGGCGATGGAGCAGTTTTGTGGTGTGGACCGGGTCAACTTAAGTATCGAGAGATCAAGGGTGAAAAAGTTCCTTTTGATGCCATCGCGGTTGCTAGGGAAGCGGTGGAAAATGCTTAGCTTGACCTTGGCAGAGATCGCAAAGGCGATTTCAGGTGAGATTTATCGAGGAGATTCAAATAAAGAAGTCTCCGGCAAAGTGGAGACTGATTCTAGGCAAATTACAGCAGGCGGAATCTTTTTTGCGAAGCTCGGTGCATTTGAAGATGGCCACGAATATGTTGCTGATGCCCATGCAAGCGGTGCAGCCTTAGCAGTTGTTTCCAGACCCCTGCCAGATGTAGCGATTGATCAGATTGTTGTTCCTGACACCATTTCGGCGCTCAGCAAATTAGCTGAGGACGTCTTGAATCGAGTCAGGGCCAAAGGAAAACTAAAGGTAGTTGGGATTACAGGTTCGAACGGCAAGACATCCACTAAAAACATGCTCGAGCGAATTTTGTCCAGCAAATCAGAAACGGTTTCGCCGATTGCTTCGTTCAATAATGAAGTTGGATTGCCATTGACCGTTCTTCGGATTACTGAAGATACCGAGTATTTAGTGCTTGAGCTTGGAGCTGCTGGGGTAGGAAGCATTGACCGATTGGCTAACTGGACAAAACCTGACATTGGTGTCCAGTTGAAGGTGGGCATGGCCCATGCCGGAGAATTTGGCGGAATCGAAGTAACTGAGCGCATCAAGGCGGAAATGATGCCACACATTCAACAGGCAGCGGTATTGAACTTCGATGATCCAAGGGTGCGCCGATTTGAGTTTGCTGGAAAAAGAATTGGCTTTGGGTTCGCAGAAGATGCGGACTTTCGAATTCTTTCAACGGAACTCTCACTGGAAGGCACTCAGGTGAAGTTCGAGCACGCTGGAAGGACTTATGACATCACTCTAAAGATCCTCGGAGAGCATCAGGCCATGAATCTCATGGCGGCAATTGCTGTAGCGACTGAGCTAGGTGTTCCAATCGAGCAGAGCTTAGATATAGCGCGAGGGATAGAAATGGCTGAGCGCTGGCGAATGCAACTTCTTAACTCTCCTAATGGTTATTGGGTAATCAACGATGCGTATAACGCATCTCCAGATTCAATGCGAGCGGCTCTGCAAACATTGGCTGTTTTGGGTAAAGCTGGTCACCGCACGATTGCAATCCTGGGGATGATGGCTGAGTTAGGTGAATTTTCTGCAGAAGAACACGATGCCATTGGTCGGCTAGTTGTGAGGTTGAACATCGATCAGCTGTTTGTCGTTGGGCAGGAAGCCAAGCTGATTCACATGGCAGCGAGCCAGGAGGGCAGTTGGGACGGCGAGAGTATCTTTATTGAGAGCATCGCGGGTGCCTATGAGATTATTCGCGACAGGCTAAGACCAGAGGATATAGTCCTGGTGAAGGCAAGTAATATCGCCGGGTTGAGGTTCCTTGGAGACGATTTGGCGGGTGTGAATTGAGAGCTCTACTTGCCGCCGGAGGAATCTCCCTTTTCTTAGCACTTTTCGCCACACCTCTATTTATAAGGCTTGCAAGAAAACTCAACTGGGGCCAGTTCATTCGTGACGACGGTCCGCAGTCACATCAAATTAAGCGCGGCACTCCGACCATGGGAGGTCTCGTTATTCTTGGCGCGACAGCCGTTGCCTACTTCGTCGCCAAACTGGTGAATGAGGAGATTCCGAGTCCTTCTGCTTTGCTAGTTCTGTTTATGATGTTTGGGCTCGGGGCGGTTGGTTTCATTGATGACTTCATGAAAGTTAGAAACCAGCGAAGCTTAGGACTGGGCGGTTGGGCCAAGATTATTGGTCAGGGTGCGGTCGCAGTTACGTTTGCGATCTTGGCTCTGCAGTTTCCGGATTCGCAAGGCCTGACCCCTGCATCTACGCACATTTCCTTGTTTAGAGACTTGCCTCTTGATTTGTTCTTCTGGGGTAGCACGATCGGCATTGTTCTTTTCGTCGGTTGGATATTTCTGCTAGTTGCCAGCTCATCAAACGGCGTGAACATCGCGGACGGCCTAGATGGATTGGCCTCTGGCTCGGCTGTTTTGGCTATCGGTGCGTATGTAGTTATTGGTTTTTGGCAGTTCAACCAATCCTGCAGAACTGCGGTTGAAAATCTTGCGGCTTGCTACGAGGTACGCGACCCGCTTGATTTGGCTACCGTCGCGGCAGCGATTGTCGGAGCTTGTCTTGGATTTTTGTGGTGGAACACATCGCCAGCACAGCTGATTATGGGAGACACCGGTTCACAGGCTCTGGGCGGAGCTTTAGCGGCACTTGCGATCCTTAGCCGGACCGAACTTTTGCTGATTCTTATCGGTGGAATTTTTGTCATTGTTACCGGCTCTGTTGTCCTCCAGCGCGGCTACTTCAAATTTACCAAGTGGCGAACAGGCACTGGCAAGCGGATATTCAGAATGTCACCGCTGCATCATCACTTTGAACTAAAGGGATGGGCAGAAATCACGATTGTGGTGAGATTCTGGATAATTGCTGCTCTGTGCGTAGCAGCTGGAGTCGGTCTGTTCTATGTTGAATGGATTTACGGGCTATGACTATCCCAGCTTCCTGGCACGCTGATTGGTCAAATCTTTCAGCACTAGTGCTGGGATTGGGTAAAAGCGGTTTCAGCGTTGTTGACACTTTGGTTGAACTAAAGGTTAAAACCACAGTCGTCGGGCGTGAAGCGGATCCAAAACTAATCGAGCTGGTCGATGTAATTGGCTCAAGATTTATTGCCGATGAAACTCCAGGCGTTCTTACTGAAGTTGGGGATATTGACTTTGCGGTGGTATCACCGGGATTCAATCCACGCGATCCTCTGGTTGTGGCGCTACTCGAACGTGGAATCCCGTTGAT